>NZ_JAJHOG010000004.1:0-411807 GCF_020819615.1 Rheinheimera sp. UJ51 | reverse complement strand
CTTTAATTTTGCTCATGTCTGTTCTCTTTCTAGCCATGGTCAACGCCTACCTAAGTTAATTAAAATTAGGTAGAGCTTACCAGTTGATTTGATTAGAAAAAGAATGGCATTTCGGCATTCCGATCAGCTATTTCGGAAAAGGGCTAAAAGTGATCGGATATAACCGAAACAAGCGATCGGATTAAACCGAAATGAGTGATCGGATTGAACCGAAATCAGTGTTCGGATTCATCCGTAACATGCAGAGAATGGTCGGTGATGCAGGATTTGAACCTGCGACTGCATGAATGAACACAAACATGTGCATCAAAAATTATTCTAATGTGAGATTTTGATACGGGAATTTTAAGAAATTGGGAGAATGGTCGGTGATGCAGGATTTGAACTTGCGACTGCATGAATGAACACAAACATGTGCATGAAAATTATTGTAATGTGAGATTTTGATACGGGAATTTTAATAAATTGGGATAATGGTCGGTGATGCAGGATTTGAACCTGCGACCCCTTGGACCCAAACCAAGTGCGCTACCAAACTGCGCCAATCACCGACAAGGGGATGGGGTGGATGATGGGGTTCGAACCCACGACAACCGGAATCACAATCCGGGGCTCTACCAACTGAGCTACAACCACCACAATTTGAAACTTTGCACCAAATGGCGCGCCCGATAGGACTCGAACCTATGACCCACGGCTTAGAAGGCCGTTGCTCTATCCAGCTGAGCTACGGGCGCACATGTCAAACGCCTATCTGGGACTCTCTTAATTTTATAAATTAAGATTGGTCGGTGATGCAGAATTTGAACCTTCGACGTCTTGCATCGATAACACCCAAACAAAGCATATAATCTAACCAATTTAAAATTGGTCGGTGATGCAGGATTTGAACCTGCGACCCCTTGGACCCAAACCAAGTGCGCTACCAAGCTGCGCCAATCACCGACAACGTTACATCGCTGCAACGGGGCGGAATATTAACGCCCGCCATGCACACCGTCAAACCTTTTTTTAGGTATTTACGCTGATTGGCTATTATTTGAACCTAATTGCCCCTTGCTGGCGGTTATTCATGTTTGCTACGGACGAAGATAGCGTTCTTTTGGCAGCTGTGCGAAAATATTGCTCTTTTTAGTTCCCAGGAAATCAGCAGGCATGACAGCACAAATAATAGATGGCAAAGCCGTTGCTAACGCAACAAAAGACAAAGTCGCCGCTCAGGTACGCGCTCGCGTAGCAGCCGGAAAACGAGCTCCCGGACTTGCCGTTGTATTAGTTGGGCTTGATGCAGCCTCACAAGTGTATGTTGGCAGCAAACGCAAAGCCTGCGAAGAAGTGGGTTTTCATTCGGTATCTTACGATCTTCCGGCTGAAACCAAGCAACAACAATTGTTGGAGCTTATCGATACGTTAAATAATGACAACAGCATCGATGGTATTTTAGTACAACTGCCTTTGCCGGCAGGGTTAGACGCTTCGGCTATTTTAGAGCATATTCATCCGCACAAAGATGTCGATGGTTTTCATCCCTATAATATCGGCCGCTTAGCGCAGCGTATGCCAGCCCTACGCCCTTGCACCCCTAAGGGTATTATGACGTTACTGCAAAGCACCGGCGTAAACGTTAAAGGTATGGATGCGGTTGTCGTGGGTGCATCTAATATAGTCGGTCGCCCTATGGCTCTGGAATTACTCCTCGCCGGTTGTACAACAACGGTCTGCCATAAATTTACCCGTAATTTAGAAGAGCAAGTGCGTCGTGCGGATTTATTGGTTGTCGCCGTAGGTCGGCCTGAGTTTATTCCTGGTGATTGGATCAAGCCCGGTGCTCTGGTCGTTGATGTCGGCATCAATCGCTTAGACAGTGGCAAACTGGTAGGTGATGTCGAATATGCTAAAGCGGTTAAATTGGCTCGCTATATTACACCTGTCCCTGGTGGTGTTGGCCCAATGACCGTAGCCAGTTTAATTGAAAACACGCTAGAAGCGTGTGAGCTATATCACGACAGTAAATAACGGCGACAGTTACCATAAAAAAACCGCCATCGGCGGTTTTTTATGGTGCAATGACCGTTTTAAGCCTTACGCCAACTGGTCACGCCATTTTTATCTTCAACAATAATGCCTTTAGCGGTTAATTCAGCGCGAGCCGCGTCAGCCGCGGCCCAATCTTTAGCGGCACGAGCCGCATTGCGCTGGGCAATTAACGCTTCAATTTCTGCCACATCGCTATCTGATGCGCCACTTTGTAAAAAGGTTTCGGCATCGCCCTGCAGCAAGCCCAGTACGCCCGCTAAAAGTGTCAGCAAACCCGCTAGCTCTGCGGCTTTTGCTGGCTCAGCCTCTTTAAAGCGATTCACCTCACGCGCTAATTCAAACAATACCGGCAAAGCTTCAGGCGTATTGAAGTCATCATCCATCGCGGCTTTAAAACGCACAATATATGGGCTGGCCAAATCAATGCTATGGCTTGGCGTTACTGAACGCAGCGCAGTGTAAAGTCGTCCTAGCGCGGCATGTGCTTGCTCTAAGTTTTCTTTAGAGTAATTTAATTGGCTACGGTAATGGCTAGACAGTAGGAAATAACGTACCGCTTCTGCATTATATTCAGCTAATACATCTTTTACCGTAAAGAAATTGCCAAGTGACTTCGACATTTTTTCTTTATCAACTTGCACCATACCAGTATGGATCCAGGTATTGACGTACTTTTGGCCATGGGCACAGGTAGATTGTGCTATCTCATTTTCATGATGAGGAAACTGTAAGTCTGAACCGCCACCATGAATATCGAAATGTTCGCCCAAATGCTTAGCGCTCATGGCAGAACATTCAATATGCCAACCGGGCCGACCATTGCCCCAAGGTGAAGCCCAGAACGGCTCACCCGGCTTGGTACCTTTCCATAAAACAAAGTCTAATGGATCATCTTTATTTTGCGCCACTTCTACCCGAGAACCGGCTTGTAACATATCTAGGTTTTGTTGGCTTAACGCACCATATTCAGCATATTTACTGACATCAAACAGTACATCGCCATCTGCTGCAACATAGGCATAACCTTTGGCAACTAAGGTTTCGATCAGGCTAATAATCTCAGCCATGTGAGTGGTCACTTTCGGCTCAATATCGGCGGGTAATAGCCCTAAAGCCGCAAAGTCGGCATGCATTGCCGCGGTAAAGCGTGCGGTTAAAGCATCGCAGCTTTCGTTGTTTTCTGCCGCGCGCTTAATAATTTTATCGTCAACATCGGTGATATTTCGCACATAGGTCACGTCATAACCGCTAAAACGTAAGTAGCGATTAATGACATCAAACGCAACATAAGTGCGGGCATGCCCTACATGGCAGTGGTCGTAAATGGTAATGCCACAAACATACAAGGCCACTTTCCCCGGAATGATAGGTTTGAAGACTTCTTTTTGGCGGCTTAAGGTATTGTATATCTGTAACATTATGTCCTCTGACAGAAAATATGAATCATTAACAGCAAAATGCGGCGATTAGTTTAGCATTGGCAGATGCTAGCCGCTATCCTTGCTTTATGATTTGACGGCAGTGCGTTAGAATGGCGCATCTGTAATGATAAGGAAAAAATGATGGTTAGCTTACATACTAATTTTGGCGTGATTAAATTAAATCTTTTTGCTGACAAGGCACCGGTGACCGTGGCTAACTTTATTAGCTACGTGAAAGATGGCTTTTTTGACAACACTATTTTTCACCGGGTGATTGACGGCTTTATGATCCAAGGCGGTGGTTTCACTGCAGATATGCAGCAAAAAGAGACAAAAGAAACCATTAAAAACGAGGCTAACAACCGCGTCGCGAACAGCAAAGGCACCATCGCTATGGCGCGCACCAGCGATCCGCATTCTGCCACCTCACAGTTTTTTATCAACGTTGCTGATAATAGCTTCTTAAACTTCAGTGCTGAAAACGCTCAAGGCTGGGGTTACTGTGTATTTGGTGAAGTGGTTGAAGGTATGGACGTGGTTGAAAAAATCAAAGCGGTACGCACGGGTCGTAACGCTGGTCACAGCGATGTACCGGTTGAGCCAGTAGTGATTGAACGTGCTGAGCTGAACGACTAAACCATGTCACATACGCTGTTTATTGCAGATTTGCATTTATCAGCAGAAAGGCCTGATATTACTCAGGCCTTTTTACAGTTTATTGCGCAGCAAGCGCCAGCGGCCGATGCACTGTATATTTTAGGCGATCTGTTTGAAGTCTGGATTGGTGACGATAATCCCGAACCGTTACTCGACACCGTCGCCCAGGTGTTAAAACCGCTCAGTCAGCACACGCCGATTTACTTTATCCATGGCAATCGTGATTTTTTATTAAAACAACACTATGCCAAACGTGCGGGGTTAATTTTATTACCGCAACAGCAGGTCATTGATATTTACGGGACCCCCACCCTCATCATGCATGGCGATAGCTTATGCACGATGGATGTGGCTTATCAAAAGTTTCGACGTTGGTGGGATCAAGCTTGGTGGCAACGATTGATGCTCTCGTTACCCCTTTTTATTCGGCAAGCTTTAGCCCGCAAAGCGCGCGCTAAAAGCGCTACAGCCAAAGCACGTTATCAAACAATGGGTAACGCCAACATTATGGATGTTACGCCAACCGAAGTGCCTAAAATAATGGCCGAGTATACCGTACAACATCTGATCCATGGCCACACACACCGCCCTGCGGTACATCAATTAACCGTCAACAGCCAACCCGCTTTGCGCTATGTGCTGGGAGATTGGTATAGTCAAAGCAGTTATCTCAAGGTAACCGCCGATCACTGGCAACTGGTCTTTAACCCGCTTGCGCCATAAGCTCAGGCACTGGGCTACCACTGTGAAATTTAAAGTCGTTATCCGCGGATAAAATTAACTCGGCTTCCTTTTCACCAAAAAAGGCTACGCGCGCACTGATATCCTGCCCAGCAATTTGCTCTGCCAGTTGCAGATAATCTTGATAATGCCGCGCTTCTGAGCGCAACAAAGACAGATAAAACTGGCCAATATCCGCAGGCAAATGCGGCGCTAAAGTAGCAAAACGCTCACAAGAGCGTGCTTCGATGTAGGCACCACAAATAAGCTTATCAATCAAAGCCGCTGGCTCATAAGTGCTAACATGACGCAACAAACCGCGGGCATAGCGACTTGAGGTGATTTTTTCATAAGGCACATCATGTTGCTGCATCACTTCAAGCACTTGATAAAAATGATGTAACTCTTCTTTAATTAACAACACCATCTTATCGATAAGTTCTTGGCCATAAGCTGAATTCGATTTCGGTAACATCGACTTTTTCAGTTTGATATCCGCTAAGGCTTGCCATGTGCCCTGCTGGCGATAAGTAAAGTCTTCATAAGGTTTCAGCCATTGCAGTAAGGCCTCAGCACTTTGCTCATCTACCGCATAACGCCGGATCAGATACATCGCGGATTGCGCCGCTTTTAACTCACAAATCAGATGATCAGTTAATAGCATCGGTAAACGAGCCGGTTGCATTGCTTCATTTAACCAAGTTTGAGGCGTACTGCAGTGCAAAAACTGCTGAATGGGCGCTAATAAGGTCTGATATTCGTGGCTTAACATAAGGCGGTCTACTGATTGAACACGCTGCGCAGTATACCCGAAGGTAGCAATGTGCTCCAGCATCGACATGAACTGTTGAATTTTTCAACATTGACCTTGACGAATCTGCGTTATTCAACCATAACTTTAATACGGGTAAATTTTTTAAGTTCCCGCACAAGGCGCTTCAATAATAAGGATAATAACGATGATTCTAAACCATTTATGGGGCATCTACGCCCATCCAAAAGAAGAATGGCATACCATTGATGCCAGACATGAAAGTTTACGCTATAGCTTAATTCACATTTTACTGGTTGCTTTGATCCCTTCCATTTGCGCGTACTACTCGGCAGTGCATTTAGGCTGGAGCATTGGCGTTGGCGAAAAAATCTTTTTAACCGCAAATAGCGCTTTAATGCTGTCTGTTGCGATGTATTTTGCCTTAATTATTGGCGTGCTAGCGCTGGCGCTTTTAGCACACTGGATGGCCCATACTTTTGGTGCTGAGCCGACTTACACTCAAACCTTGGAGTTGTCGTCATATACATCAACGCCATTGTTTATGGTGGGTTTAGCGGCCTTATACCCTGAACTATGGTTTGTGATGGTGGTGGGTTTAGCGGGCTTAACCTATTCAGTGTATTTACTGTACGTTGGGGTGCCAATCTTAATGCACATTCCTGAAGAGCGTGGTTTTATTTATGCCAGCTCGGTGGTTACGTCAGGTTTAATTTTGTTAGTGACTTTACTCGCCGCCACTGCTATTTTATGGAGCTCGGGCTTTGGCCCTGCTTTTACCCACTGATGGTAAAACCAAACGCATAATAATAAGACAGGGTAGACAGTAAAACGGCTGCAATTGCAGCCGTTTTTTATGCTTGCAACAACGACTTGATTTAACCTTCGTTGTAAGTTTCTAAATTTGTTGCCATGTTCATGCTAGACGCCGCTTTCACATCGTCACTGCGTAATTGATCAAGACGATTTAAATAATCTTGATCAATATCGTTTGTGACATAATGACCATCAAATACCGACGTTTCAAAATGGGTAATGTCCGGGTTTTCTGTTCTTACTGCGGCAATCAAATCAGGTAATGATTGGAAAATCAGGGCATCCGCGCCGATGATCTGACAAATACTGTCCACATCATGACCATGAGCGATGAGCTCATTGGCCGACGGCATATCAATACCATACACATTCGGGAAACGTATTTCTGGTGCTGCCGAAGCGAAATACACTTTCTTCGCACCCGCTTCACGCGCCATTTCGATGATTTGACCTGAAGTCGTGCCACGGACGATGGAATCATCCACCAACAACACATTCTTACCTTTAAACTCTTGCCAGATCGCATTCAATTTACGCTTCACCGATTTTTTACGCTCTGTTTGGCCAGGCATAATAAAGGTACGGCCAATATAACGGTTTTTCACAAAACCTTGGCGGTACGGTAAATTTAACACATTGGCAATTTCTAAAGCCGCATCATTACTGGTTTCTGGGATCGGGATAACCACATCAATATCCAGATGCGACCATTCCCGTTTTAATTTTTTACCGAGGTAAGTTCCCATCGCGACACGAGAAGCATAAACCGAAATATTGTCGATGGTTGAGTCAGGGCGCGCAAAATAGACGTACTCAAAAATACAAGGAGTATAGCTTGGGTTCTCAGCGCACTGCATGCTGTGTAATTCACCTTGCTCGGTGATGTACACGGCTTCACCTGGTGAGATATCCCGTAATACGGTAAAGCCATCCGCATCAAGGGCTACGCTTTCTGAAGCGACCATATACTCAGTACCCGCCGCAGTTTCACGTTTGCCCATCACTAAGGGGCGGATCCCGTTCGGGTCACGGAAGGCGAGTAAGCCATGGCCAATAATCAGCGCCACCGCCGCATAACCGCCTCGCACTTTGCGATGCACATTGGCCAGCGCTTTGAAGATTTGCTCAGGCGCTAGCTTCATATTCGGTTGAATGGCTAATTCGTGCGCCAACACATTTAACAACACTTCTGAGTCAGAAGTCGTGTTCACATGGCGGCGCGCTAAACGAAAGATTTCGTCTTTTAGCTCATGCGCATTAGTCAGATTGCCATTGTGCGCTAAAGCGATACCAAAGGGGCTGTTAACGTAAAACGGCTGCGCTTCGGCGGTGCTTGACGAACCTGCAGTAGGGTAACGCACATGCCCAATTCCGATATTACCGGCCAGGCGCTGCATATGACGTATTTCAAATACGTCTTTGACCAGACCATTGGCCTTGCGCAAGCGCAAGGTATTATTATCGACCGTAACGATACCCGCAGCATCCTGACCGCGGTGTTGCAAGACTGTCAGACCATCATACAGCGCCTGATTAACGGGATACTTACCTACGATTCCAACAATACCACACATTGATTTTTCCTCGCCGGCTATGGCTTTTGCATAAAACTAGAACGGCTTTGCAGATATTCGAAAAACCATTCAATAATAAAACCAAACTCAGGGATCAAGCTAGATTGGCTCCACCAATCAGCCGCCGCCGCAGGAGTAAAGGCGTCAATAAAAAATAATACGGCACTGACCACTAACACACCGCGCAACGCACCAAATACCAGCCCAAGCAACCTATCTGTGCCAGATAAGCCGGTAGACTGGACGAGTTTGCCAACGACATAGTTGATCAGCGCGCCCACAATAAGCGCACAAATAAATAGAATGGCAATAGCTGAAGCATTACGCAGCGTGGGTTCAGAAATATTTGTGAAAAAACTGGCTAGATGGGGGTAATACGAGCTGGCAATAAAGAAAGCCGCGATCCATACGGTCAAGGAAATAGCTTCTTTTACAAAGCCTCGGACCAGACTGATCACAGCGGAGAGAGCTATGACCGCCAAGATGACAAAATCAACCCAACTCATTTGCTACCAAAGGTTGCCTAACGACGGGGCGCATTCTAACAAATTGCCGACCCAAATAGCTAGGGAATGTTCATAAACAAGTGATCCGTTTGTTTATTACAAACGGAAACAGCTCGTGTCGATCAAACTCAGTTGATTTCCGTAGGTTGATAATTACTGATCGTCAGCTTTGCAATACCGGTTAATTGTTGCAGCTTACCCAGACCTTGCTCTAGACGCTCGCGTCGCACTTCAGGGCCAACAAAAACACTGGTTAACGGCTGGCCATTGCTGTTAGTAATGCTGCGGGTAAAGGTGGCAAAACCGGCTTGTCTTAATTTTGCTTCTAACGCACTGGCGTTTTGCGGATTACTAAAACTACCGACTCGTACCACCCATGCAGCTTGATTAAGCGCTACGGCCGTTTTCGTTGGCGTTGTGCTTGGGGTAGCTTCAACAACTTTAGTGGGCGTAGCGACTTTTTCAGTTTCTGTTGCGCCGGCGGTAACTTGGGCATATTGTTGCGAGGGTAAGTTAGCACTGTCACTGCTATTATCAGCGTCATCCAAGACATCGGCATCGTCTATCGGCTGGCTGTTAGCGGCTTGTTGTTTGGCCGCAAACTCATCATCAGGAAACGGCTGAACCTGTTGTACACCAACGAATTCTGGGCGATCGGGAATGACTTTAAAATCATCTTTGACGACTTGTTTTTCACCATCGAGTAAATCTGGCAAAAAGATAATGCCGGCCAACACCAAAATACTGGTACCCAATAACCGATGTTTAAATTTTGCTATCATTGCCCCTCCTACTGAAGCGCCAATACCGCAGAAACGGTAACAAAAGAGCCGAAAATAACCAAGAGATCCGTAGGCTGCAAGGTACTGACGATAGCCTGATACGCCTGAGCAACAGAGTCATGCTCAATAGCGTTAGATGCACTGGCCTGATCGACACTGGCCAATGCCTGCTGTAATTGCGTACTGCTAGCGCCGCGGTTACCCGGTAAGCTAACAAGATGCCATTGCGTCACACAAGACGTCAAGGGCTGTAATGCTTGGCGCATGTCTTTGTCTTTTAACATGCCAACTAAGGCAATAATTTGCCGATAGCGCGGCTGTAATAATTGTAACTGCGTCGCTAAATAAGCCGCCGATTGCGGATTATGCGCTACATCTAACAAAATAGTTGGGTTTTGTTGCAACTGTTGCATACGCCCGGGCAAGGTTAACGTGCTTAAGCTGTGCTTTAACACGGTTTCGTTTGGCAGCTGCCCTAATTGTTCTAACACCGCTAAACTGGTGGCAACGTTTTGTACTGGCACTTGTGGTAAGGGTAAGTCACTAAACTGCTGTTGGTAGCCTTGCCAATGCCATTGCTGTGCACTAACTTGATAATGAAAGTCGCTACCAACTTGTTTAAATAAGGCACCGAGCGCGGTGGCCACCTCATTCAAACTTGCTGGAGGCAATAACTCGCCGGAAATAGCCACTTTACCCGAACGAAACACGCCGGCTTTCTCTCGACCAATACTTTCACGATCTGGGCCAAGCCAATCTTGATGGTCTAAATCAATTGTGGTGATGACGCTGATAGTCGGTTCGACAATATTTGTTGCATCTAAACGCCCACCTAGCCCAACCTCAATTAAACAGTAATCGGGTTGCTGAGCACGTAAAATGGCAAAAGCCACCAAGGTCGTAAACTCAAAATAACTTAAAGGAACATCCAGCCGTAATTGCTCAACTAACTGAAAAGCGGCCAGCCAATCGGCATCAACCACATCGGTACCATTGAGGCGTAAGCGTTCATTAAACTGCAGTAAATGCGGTGAGCTGTAAACACCGACCGTAAAACCTTGGGCCAGCAGCAAGTGCTCTAAGGTACGAGCGGTGGTACCTTTACCATTGGTACCGGCTATCAACACAACCTTTCCAGGCAGTTGTGCTAAATTACCGCGAGCAGCCACTTGCCGCACACGATCTAAGCCAAGCTCAATTTTATCAATCGGATGACTTTGCTCTATATAACAAAGCCAATCGGCCAGGGTTTGGCACGATTGGCTATTTAATTGTTGGACCGACATAAATCCCTAGGATGCATCACGCTCCGCCACTGGCGCAGGTAGTCGCATAAACTTAGCCATAAGTCGGGCAATTGTATCGCGCATTTCACGGCGGTCAACAATCATATCAATTGCACCGTGTTCTAATAGGAATTCACTACGTTGGAAGCCTTCTGGCAGCTTTTCACGAACGGTTTGCTCAATAACCCGAGGACCGGCAAAACCGATTAACGCTTTAGGTTCACCGATGTTGATATCGCCCAGCATCGCTAAACTGGCAGACACACCACCCATAGTTGGATCAGTTAATACCGAGATATAAGGCAAGCCTTGCTCGCTCATTTTCGCTAATGCCGCACTGGTTTTCGCCATTTGCATTAAAGAAAATAAGGCCTCTTGCATGCGAGCGCCGCCACTGGCAGAGAAACAAACAAAAGGGACTTTATGCTTTAAAGCATATTCGACACCGGCAACAAACTTGGCACCAACTACCGACGCCATGGAGCCACCCATAAACTCAAATTCAAAGGCTGCGGCAACAATAGGGTTACCGTGCAAGGTGCCATGCATGACAACCATCGCATCTTTTTCATTAGTGGCTTTCTGGGCAGCAACAATACGATCTTTGTAGCGTTTGCTGTCTTTAAATTTTAGCAGATCTTGTGGTTCAAGCTCAGCGGCTAACTCATGAGTGCTGCTCGCATCAAAAAAACTTTGTAAACGCGCACGAGCCGATACACGCATATGGTGATCGCATTTAGGACAGACACCTAGATTGCGGTCTAGATCCGCTTTATACAGCACCGCGTCGCAAGAAGTACATTTAGTCCAGACACCTTCTGGAATATTGCGGCGACCAGAAGACGATGTTCTAGGTAGAATCTTTTCTAACCAACTCATAGAGGTTTCCTAATCTGTCATAGTCGATAACACAGGGCTAACGACGGAAAAATACGTTAAAAACACTGATATAGCGTAAATGCAGCTATTAAAACACATATTGAGTACTGTCGAATACAGAAAACTGGTCTTAGTAGTCAGTGCTATCTGCCTAGGTAGCCGGTAAAAACAGCGGCCCTAGTGCCACTTTCGGGATCGCAAACTGCTCAGGGTAATCGACTTCGACTAAATACAAACCACCCGGCTTCGCCGTTGCAGCAGCAAGATTACGATCTTTACTGGCTAACAATTCAGCTAACCAGCTTACAGGGCGGCGGCCCATACCAATTTCCAATAAACTGCCGGTAATATTACGCACCATATGATGCAAAAAGGCATTGGCTTTAATGTCTATGACAATGAAATCGCCTATTCGTGCGATTCGCAGGTGATGCACATTTCGAAACGGCGTATTTGATTGGCACTGCATAGCGCGAAAAGCGCTAAAATCTTGTTCGCCCAGCAAGGCAGGTGCCGCTTGCTGCATTAAGGCTATATCAAGATCTTGATGGTAATGACTCAAACCCGCCCGCAAAATGGCCGGTCGATATTTATGATTATAGATGACATAACGATAACGACGCGCCGTTGCGCTAAAACGGGCATGAAAATCATCAGGAACCTCTTTGGCCCAGCGCACAGCAATTTGATCAGGTAGCTGAGCATTAGTACCCATCACCCAGGCTTTCATATCGCGATCAGCACTGCAATCAAAATGCACGACTTGACCGGTAGCATGCACACCGGCATCGGTGCGACCAGCACAAAATAATTCAATCGGCTGATTAGCCACCTTGGCTAATGCCTGTTCCACTTCTTGTTGCACGCTGTTGACTTCGCGCTGACGCTGCCAGCCATAAAAGCTGGCACCATCATACTCAATACCTAACGCAATTCGCATCACTGGCCCTCTGTTAACTGCGCGGATTATAACGCAGCTAACCGATTATACCTACTCTGCTCTGAGCGCTTTCACTTCAGCTTTTATGTGTTCAGGCGCGTTGGAAGTGAGGATTTCTTCAATCAGCAGTTCTGCACTTTCGGCTTCATCCATTTCTAAGTAAGCGCGAATCAAATCCAGTTTGCCGGCAAAACCTTCATCTTCTTTATCAACGTCCATCTTAGTATGTTCGCCAATAATACCGGCATAATCCTCTAAGCCAACATCCACATTTAATTGATTGAAACGCTGCTCATCTTCATCAGCATGCTCCATGGCAGATAACAAATTATCAATTTCGACAAAGTCATCATCTGAAATGGCCGGCTCATCGCTGATCTCCGCGGCTGTAGATTCGGCATTAGGAATAGCTAAAGCATCGTTAGCCAGCTCAACATCGTTATCTGCTTGGGTAACGTTTTCATCTACCGCTAACTCATTTAATAACGAATCGAACTGACTGTCTTCCAGCTCGGTTAGGTTAAATTCCTCTGGGCTGAGTTCTGGGATAGCATCTTCGTCTTCGTTTTCACTCTGCTCAGCTAAGGCTGCAGCTAATTCTTCATCGCTGAATTCTGCAGCAGACTCATTGGTTAATTGCTCAATTTGCTCGGCAAGCTGACTAAACTCATCGTCATCCGCAGTATCGTCTGACATGGCTAATTCAGGATAGCTGTCCAGTACTTTACTGGGGTTTTCTACAGACAGTGCTGCTTCTGAAGGGCGCGTGACCGAATTATCTTCATCTGAAGCTAAGTCTAGTGATAATTCTGCATCGCCTTCTGGCTCGGCATCACTCTCTAAAGCGACATCAGGGAAATGCTCTGACGATTCCGCTGTTAAAGCATTGTCATCCGCCTCTTCGTCAGCCGATGTGTCGGGTAGGGTTGGTTCTGCCGCAGTTTCATCAGTATCCGTTGTCGCAGCATCATTAAGCGCTGTGGGTTCAGGCTGATCTGCTAAATCATCGGCAGTCGCGTCATCAGGTTCAGTTAATAAGTTCGTAAGATTATGGCTAAACTCGTCTTCTGCCGTTAGCGTCTGGGCAATATCAGACTCCGCGTCTTCGTTCAGCAAATCGGCTATCTGCTGCGCGGATGCCGCGTGCTCTGTGGCTTTTCGAGCAGCGCTGCTTTCGCTGCTATCAGCGGCGGTCTGCTCATTCAGCTGCTCGTCGACAGCAGGTAATGCGGTGTCTTGGGCTAGGCTTAGTTCGTCACTTAACTGCTCAGCAGCGGCGAGCGCCAAGGCTTCATCAAGCTTGGGCTCATCGTCTATTAACGCATCGTCTGCTGCCAAATCGGCTACGTCATCAAGTTCGGGCTCATCGTCAATTAATGCATCATCAGCTGCCAGATCGAGTGCATCATCAAGCTCGGGTTCATCATCAATTAACGCATCGTCTGCTGCCAAATCGGCTACATCATCAAGTTCGGGTTCATCGTCAATCAACGCATCGTCTGCTGCCAAATCGGCTACGTCATCAAGCTCGGGCTTATCATCAATTAACGCATCGTCTGCTGCCAAATCGGCTACGTCATCAAGTTCGGGCTCATCATCAATTAACGCATCGACTGCTGCCAAATCGGCTACGTCATCAAGCTCGGGCTCATCATCAATTAACGCATCGTCTAATGCTAGATCGGTTTCTTCAGGCAGCTCAAACTCTGTCACTAACTCATCATCAGCCGCCTGCTCAGTAATAACGTCATCAACGTCGTCTTGTGCAGCGGTGTCGATTAAATCCATGTCATCGAGCGCTTCACTGGTTAATTCATCGACATCCGCATCGCGGACCTCAGGGGCTGTCGCTTGTGATTGCTCCGCTGCCGCTTGCTCTAAGATATCATCAAGCTCGGCATTCAATTGCTCTTCATCTGCAGACAAGCTGTCTGCATCTTCCGCTTCAATGGATTCTGCAGCCAACTGCTCGGCAAAGTCATCTAAATCAGAATTATCAAAACGGGCTTCTGAGGCTAATAAACGTTCGCGCTCATTATCTAACAGTAACTCGTCAATATCATCAGCATCGAGTTCGTCTGTTGCGGCATCGATTGCCTCGTCAGCAGACCTATCCAACACATCGTCAATCAGCTCTGCGGGTTCGTCTAGCTCATCATCCATTGTCGGCATGGTAGCGTCTGGTTCATCGTCAGGCAGCTCAACTTCAATTTCTTCAATATGATCGTCAAAATCATCTGCTGTCTCACGCTCTGGCGTAGTAGGTTCTGCGGCTAACTGAGCTGTTTCTGCCTCACTCGGATCCGCTAACTCAATAACCTCATCGTCATCATCATCAGCCATTAATAAGGCCGATAAATCCGTATCCGACAAAATATTATCCGGGTCGAAATTTAATTCTTCCGCGCCTTCTAATTGAATATCGTGTTCTTCCCGCACCGGCGTTACAGGATCTAAGGCGTCGTCATCAACATCTAAACGATCATCATCCATGCCATCTAACATGTCCGTGCGCAGTGGATCTGGCTCAACTAACTCGTTAATTAAAATATCGTCACTGAAATCCGGTAATGTATCATCTTCAAGGCTATCATCCAGGGCACTGACAGCACTTGGGCTGGCTTCATCAAAATCGTTACTAAACAGATCGTCATCCATATCGAGCAGGCTTTCGTCAAAATCCTGACTATTGTCGATAGGTGGCACCGGTGATTTATAACCTGCCGAGGTCTGCGGCTCTTTGATCGCATTCGCTACCGCTTCTTCGGTTTGCCGCCCAAGCCGTTTAACCCAAGCGATAAAGCCCATCAATAACAAAATAGCAGGTAACGACGCAGCAAGCGCCCACGTAATAGGATTATTAAGCCAGTTGGAGGCTTCTGCTTCAGCTGCGGCGGCGGCGAGTTGCGCCGCTTCTTCCGCTTCGCGTCGGGCTTGTTGCTCTGCCAAGATTTGCTGCTGTTGCTGCAGCAACTGATTAAGCTGCTGTTGTAATAAACTGTCTTCGGCTAATTGCGCCTTTAAGCCTTCAAGCTCTTGCTCTACCCGTCCTAGCGAGCCACGTAATTGCTGGTTTTCCAGCGCAATGCCTTCAATAAGTTGAATAGAGTCTTGATACTGATCTTTTAAAGCATTTAGCTCTGCGGCGGTTTGTTGCTGCACCACATTAGGCTTATTGGCTTTTTCGCGGGCTTTAGCGCGTGCCGCGGCATCACGCGCGACTTTTTTCGCCCACTCAGCATCATCGCTATCCGCTTTACGCCGAGCGACTTCGGGATCAACCAAACGAATTTCACGCAACTCAGGGACAATTAAGATGGCACCAGGCCGTAAATGATTGAAGTTGGCGTCATTAAACGCGCCAGGGTTTTTCATGAAAAGTGCGTACATCACTTGGAATGTGGTCACACTGTCGCTAGGTTTGACCTGCTCGGCGATACGCCACAGAGTGTCGCTGGGCGTTAAAGGGCCAAATTGCTTTTGCAATAGCACACTATCCGCGTTTTTCGGGCCACGGATCTGCGTCGGCGCAGACTGAGCCAGCACCATCGACGAAAAATTGACTAACAGCAAAAGTAAAATTATACGAACAGGCATCAGGATTCCTTAGCCGAGCACCTAGACTCACGTTAAAGCAAAATCATATGATAATGTTATGCAAGCAGTGTTCCATTATTACTGCTGCTGACTCAACAAATATAATGCAGTTAGCTTCGGCTTACCAGTAAATAGCAACAAGCACTGCTGTTTACCGCCATAAATAACACAGAGCGCCCTAAGGCGCCCTGTGATTTGTGACCTAATTAACCCGCCAAAACGGCGTTATAAATAATCACGAATTAAGTGCTCAGCAATTTGAATACTGTTGGTGGCAGCACCTTTGCGAATATTATCCGCCACAACCCACAAGTTTATGCCGTTTTCATGCGTAATATCTTGCCGTATGCGCCCAACAAACACCTCATCTTTGCCTGTTGCGTTACTGACCTGCGTTGGAAAATCAGCGTTATTTTCAAATAACACCACGCCAGGGGCATCCGCTAAGAGCACTTTAACTTGCTCAACGGTAATCGGCATCCGCGTTTCTATATGTATCGCTTCAGCATGACCAAAAAACACCGGCACTCGCACCGCTGTTGCATTAACACCAATGCTGTTATCACCAAGAATTTTTTGTGTTTCCCAGTGCATTTTCATTTCTTCTTTGGTGTAACCGTTATCCATAAACACATCAATTTGCGGGATCACGTTAAAAGCGATTTGCCGAGCGAAATGGCCCCCCTCTTCTAAAGGCCGACCATTTAATAACTGCGCCGTTTCTTGGGCTAAAGCTTCAACTGCCGCTTGGCCAGCACCGCTTACCGATTGATAAGTCGCCACATTAATACGGCTGATCCCCACGGCATCATGAATGGGCTTTAAAGCGACCAACATTTGGATCGTAGAGCAGTTTGGGTTAGCAATAATATTACGATTACGATAATCAGCAATGGCTTCTGGGTTCACTTCAGGCACCACTAACGGAATATCCGCTTCATATCGATAGTGTGAGGTGTTATCAATCACCACACAGCCTGCATCTGCGGCTTTTGGCGCATAAATAGCTGACACGCTACCACCGGCTGAAAACAAACCAATTTGAGCTTGGCTCCAATCAAAGGTATCCGCATCTAGCACAGTAATTTTTTTGCCTTTAAAGGTAACAGAGCCACCGGCAGAGCGGCTGCTTGCTAAAGGAAATAGCTGGGCAACAGGGAAATCGCGCTGCTCTAATATTTCAATTAAATGTTGGCCTACCAAGCCCGTCGCGCCTAGGACTGCGACATTATATTGTGACGCCATCTGATGCATCCTCTTAAATCTGACTATTAAAGCCCAATTGGCCAAGCCAGGCCGGTACGGCCTGACCGACAAGCTGCAGCGCGCTGTATTCGCGCCGTGCGGGATATGACTTTCTTAGCCAGTCAAACCCATGTTGTTGCAGGTGTTGCCGCAATAAAGCGTCATCACGCCGCACATCATATAACATTCTTGCGACACTTTGGACATCCGGAAGCCCAAAATTAGCAGAAATTTGTAATTTTTCTACAGCAGGCCGAGGTAACAAGGCCGCTAACGCGATTTCTGGCGTGACTCCCAGTAACTCACAACAGCGTTGATACAACATTTCAGTGCCGCGCGCTTTACCTTCAACACTGTGACCAGCAATATGCGCGGTTGCGATATCACAGTAAGGCAATAACGCTTGCAGAATATCAGGTTCTTGCTCCCATACATCGAGGACCAAAGGGCGACGATGCTGTTGCTGTGCCGCTAATAACGCTTGGTTATCAATAACCCCGCCGCGAGAGGCGTTAATCAAGGCACAGTGCGGTTTTAAACTGGCTAGCGTGGCATCATTAAACAGGTGCCAGGTAGCATTGGGCCCTTGTTTTTGCATGGGGGTATGCAGGCTAACAATATCGGCTTGCTGACAGAGTGATGTAAAGTCGGTGTGTGGAAAATCCGGCTCTTGCGCTGCACGTATTGGATCACAAAGTAAAACCGGGATCCGTAAAGCACTTAACGCCTGCGCTAAGCGCCCACCGATATTGCCTACGCCAACAATACCGACCGTTTTATCGGTTAACTGCCATTGATAACGCTCGGCTAAACACCAAATACTGCTGAGCACATATTCCACTACCGACTGTGCATTACAGCCCGGTGCAGCACTAAACGCAATATTTTGACGCTGCAAGTAAGCCTGATCAATATGATCTGTGCCAATCGTCGCGGTACCCACAAAACGCAACTGCTGATTGTCAGCGAGTAGCGTAGGCCCTACTGGCGTGACTGAACGCACTAACAAAATATCTGCCTGACTCAGTTGTACAGCCGTGACCTTGCGCCCATCAAAGGTTGTGACCTCGCCTAACTGCGAAAAAAACTCATGCACTAACGGCATATTTTCATCAGCATAAATCTGCATTCATCGGCACTCCACTGGTTTTGACGTTAAGTGTAACAAAATTACACCGCTAACAAAGCAAAAGGCGCCATCAAGGCGCCTTTTAAATCAACCTATTAGCTTATTTTGCGTCGTTATAACGCTGTAACACTAAGGTCGCATTGGTGCCACCGAAACCAAAACTGTTCGACATCACCGTATTTAATACTGCATCACGTGCTTGAGTCACGATATCTAAACCTTTGGCCGCATCATCTAATTCACCAATGTTGATCGATGGGGCAATAAAGTTATGCTGTAGCATCAGCATAGAATAGATGGCTTCGTGCACACCGGCAGCGCCTAAAGCATGGCCTGTCATGGCTTTAGTTGCACTAATAGCAGGCGTTTTACCGGCAAAGACTTCTTGGATCGCGCCTAACTCTTTGACATCTCCGACTGGAGTACTGGTGCCGTGAGTATTCACATAATCAATGGGTGCGCTAACATCTTGCATCGCCATCTGCATACAGCGAATGGCGCCTTCACCACTGGGGGCAACCATGTCATAGCCATCTGAAGTAGCACCATAGCCGACGATTTCAGCATAAATGGTCGCGCCACGCGCTAGCGCATGCTCTAATTCTTCAACCACCACAATACCGCCGCCGCCGCTGATCACAAAACCGTCACGGTTAGCATCGTAGGTGCGCGACGCAAGTTCTGGCGTATCATTGTAACGAGAAGATAAAGCGCCCATGGCATCGAATTCCATCGCCAGTGTCCAATGCACTTCTTCACCACCACCGGCAAACACGATATCTTGTTTACCCAGTTGGATCAGCTCCATGGCATGGCCAATACAGTGCGCGCTAGTAGCACAAGCTGAACTGATGGAATAGTTAACGCCTTTAATTTTAAATGGCGTAGCTAAACAGGCTGAACAGGTACTCGACATGGTTTTAGGGACAGCATAAGGACCAACGCGCTTAACGCCTTTTTCCCGTAAAATATCCGCCGCTTCAACCTGTGTTTTAGAAGAAGCACCGCCAGAGCCGACGACTAAGCCGACGCGAGGATCTGAGATTTGCTCTAAACTTAAACCGGCATCTTCCATCGCTTCTTGCATGGCAATGTAAGAATATGCTGCAGCATCGCCCATAAAACGCATCGCTTTGCGGTCAATCAGGGTGGCAGGATCCAACTTAATGTCGCCCCACACTTGTGAGCGTAATCCCAGTGTAGCAAACTCTTCCGCCCGGCTAATGCCAGACTTGCCCGCTTTTAACGCGGCTAATACTTCTGCTTTATTGTTACCAATACTGGATACAATACCTAAACCGGTGATTACGGCTCTTTTCATTCTGTCTCCTAGACCTATTTATTTAGGCTCATTAAAAATTTGCGTCTTATTCTACGGCTTTTCCGCAAAAAACTGGTCTGCTTTCAGCGAACAGTTGTACTCTGTTTTCAATTTTGCTTGAGCCTGAGGTAAACTACAAGTTGAATTTTCTGCACAGGCTCCACCATGCAACCTTTATCCAACGCTCGCATTCATTTTAATCAGCAAGGCGCCCCCGTTGCCAGCGACTTCGAAGATATCTATTTTTCTGATGAAGGCGGCCTTGGCGAAACAGATTACGTGTTTTTACAGCAAAATGGCTTACCCGAACGCTGGTTACAACAGAGTAAAACGTATTTTCATGTGCTGGAAACAGGTTTTGGTACAGGTGCCAATTTTTTAGTTTGTTGGCAACGTTTTCAGCAATTTCGAGCCCAAAATCCAAGCGCACCCTGTCAGCGTTTATATTTTAGTAGCGTGGAAAAATTTCCGATCAGTGCCACCGATCTGCAAAAGGCACTGGCTTGTCATCACGAGTTAGCCGAATTTAGCCAAGCATTATTAGAAGCTTACCCGCCTGCGGTTGCAGGATGTCATCGCTTAGTGTTTGCTGAGGGCCAGGTTATTTTGGATTTATGGCTAGGTGACGCTAATGATTTATTACCCCAATTCCCGACAGACCATCAGGTTGATGCCATCTTCTTAGATGGTTTTGCGCCCTCGAAAAACCCTGAAATGTGGCAAGTCAGCTTATTTGAGCAACTCTTTCGGTTAGCCGCTCCTAAATGCACACTGGCCACCTTTACCTGTGCGGGCATTGTAAAACGCGGCCTACAACAAGCGGGCTTTCAGATTAAAAAAGTTAAAGGCTATGGCCGTAAACGCGAAATGCTCACCGCCAGTGTACCGGCAGAGCACCAGCTAGAAAAAGCCCACAGCATAAGCCAGCGAACGGCTGCCATTAGTCATATCACCATTATTGGTGGCGGTTTGGCAGCACTTTGCAGCGCAGCCGCTTTACTAAAGCGCGGTATCAAGGTGCAATTACTTTGTGCGGATGCGGATGTGGCACAGCGTGCCTCGCACAATCGTCAAGGCGCGCTTTATCCCAACTTAACAGTACAACCGACGGCCGCCTCGTTGCTGCACTGCCACGCCTTTCATTATGCCAAACAGTTTTATCAGCATTATCATGCTATCGGCTTAGACTTTCCATTGCAGTTTTGCGGCATGCTTCATCTCGCTACCACAGCGCATTTAGCCACGCGCCAGCAAAAAATGGCCGCGAAGGCGAGCTGGCCAAATAACCTGGTCAATTTTGTCGATGCCGCAGAGGCATCAAGCCTGGCCGGCATCGCCTTGCAGCACAGCGGCATATTCTTGCCAGCAGCAGGCTGGCTGGGCCCTCAAGCATTTTGCCAAGCGTTGCTGGCTCATTTGCAGCAACAACAGGGGTTTGAAGTGCGATTTAATTGCCATGTCACGGCTTTACACCCCTTGGCAACAGGCTGGCAAATCGAAACGGCAGAGCATACTTTTAACGCCGAGCATTTGCTGGTGGCAACCGGTGCCGATATTGGTCAGCTCGCACCACTGGCCGCATTACCCGTTAATCGTGTCCGGGGGCAAGTGAGTCATGTGCAGGCACCAGAGATCAGTCCGTTACGCACGGTGATCTGTCATAAAGGCTATCTCACGCCGGCTTGGCAAGGCGAGCACAGTGTCGGCGCAACCTTTGACCGTGATGGTCAGATCGCTCAAACAACCACAGAAGATGATCAGCAAAACATTGCCGAGTTACAACAGCAACTGGGGCAACCCGCTTGGAGTTCCGCCATAACGGCCATTTCAGCAAAGGCAGCCTTTCGCGCTACCGTACCTGATCGTTTACCTATAGTCGGTCAGATGGCGGCGCTGAAAAACCTATGGGTGATGACAGGTTTAGGGGCTCGAGGCTTATTATATGCACCGCTACTGGCGGAATTACTCGCCTGTCAGTTGTCGGCAGAACCGCTACCGCAGGGCAGCCATGCTATAGCACAACTGGCTGCTAATCGCTTTAACAAAGACTAGTATTGCAAGATAAAGCGAGTAAAGACGCTTTAGTTTAGCTTGGCCTAGGCGTCTGTGCATTAACATAAAAATACTCGCAACAGCCTAATGCCGATCAGTTAAGAACTTTTCAGATCGGTTGACCGATCCAGTGGTTGGTATATAAAGGCCTACAGAATAAACACTGTAGGCTTTTTTTATGCATATTGGTCAGGCTTTGGAAACGGTTTTAGTAAATAGTCACAACGTTAATGTTGAAAGTTTGTCAGATGTTTTAGACCCTGGACTTATTGAAACAGGGCTTAGTATTGCCGGTGTATCTACTATCAGAACTCGCCGTATACCAATGGAGCAGATGGTATGGGCAGTATTGGGGATGGCTCTGTTTCGTAATATGTCCATAAAACAGCTTGTATCTCAGATGGATATATTGCTGCCTGGCAAAGTACCTTATGTTGCGCCAAGTGCCATCGTCCAAGCCAGACAGCGCTTAGGCTACGAAGCGATAGAGCATATATTTAACCTCACCGCCGGACATTGGAATCAGCAAGCTGACCATCCCAATTGGTGCGGATTAACACTATTAGGTGTGGATGGTGTCGTGTTTCGAACCGAAGACACACCAGAGAACAGTGCCGCATTTGCCAGAACAAGGTCACAAACGGGTGAAGCCTGCTATCCGCAAATTCGAATGGTATGTCAGATGGAGTTAACGAGTCATCTGCTCACCGCCAGCCGGTTTGACAGTGTTGAGGCTAATGAAATGATTTTGGCTGAGGACTTAATCCCGCATACCAGTGATAACTCACTGACGTTATTCGATAAGGGGTTTTACTCACTAGGTTTGCTTTATAAATGGCAAAGTACTGGAAAGCAACGCCATTGGTTACTGCCATTAAAAAAGCATACGCAGTATGAAGTAATTCGCTCATTGGGCAAACAGGATCAACTGGTAAGATTGACCACAACGCCTCAGTCACGTAAGAAGTTCGCAGACTTACCGCATACAATTGAAGCGAGATTACTCACTAAAACCATTAAAGGCAAAGAAGTCAAAATACTCTGTTCTTTGGTAGATCCCATGCGTTTTCCTGCAGCTGACATTGTTGATTTGTACTCGACCCGCTGGGAAATCGAACTGGGTTTCAGGGAAATAAAGCAGTCAATGTTGCAGAATACCTACACACTGCGCTCAAGAAAACCAGATATGGTGAAACAAGAGCTGTGGGGAGTATTGCTGGCCTATAATTTGATCCGGTATCAGATGGTGCTTATGGCCGCTTCGTTAGGAAAAGATATCACGCCAAGTCAGCTGAGCTTCAAAGAATCAGCAAGTTACATCGTATTCCAGTTAGCGACATTACCCTACGTTTCGCCGGGAAGAGTTCCAAAAGTGGTGATGAATATTACCGAAATGGCGTCCTACTTCTTACTACCTGGACGCCGAGAGCGATGTTATCCTCGCTGCCTAAAGTCGAGTAAGCAGAAATACCCTGTCCGAAAGAAAAATGCCGGTCAGCTTAACTGACCGGCATTACGCAACAGCCTGTTTGCGCTCGCTAAACCCAGCCGCGCAGCAGGTACCACTGGAAATACTTCATCGCCAGTAGTAGTCAAAGCAGCGGAAACTTTGCTAAGGTTAATCAAGCTATTACTGATTAAACAAGGAAGCCTTATGAGAAGTTGGATTGTCACCTTAGGTTTGCTGCTCAGCGTCAGCGCAGGGCAATTAGCCGCTGCACCGGCTTTTCAGCAGATCCCGCTGCCAAATGATGCGCAAGAAATGGCCCGCCTAGAAACAAAGATGCCGGCGGTATTGCATTATTTTAGCCAACAAACTCAGCAAGACTTGTTGCTGTTTTATATCACCGCTTTAGGTGAGCCTAATCAGCAGAAAACCTTAGCAACGCAAAAGCAATTGTATTTCTTTCGCGAACAGCAGCAGATCCGCGTGGTGATTGCCGAGCGCAATGGCTGGCGTGAAGTGTCTGTGATGGTTCAGGGCCGCTAGGCCCTGCTTAAGGTTTTGCCATTTGTAACACGACACGACGGTTAACCGCCCGGCCTAATGAGGTTTCATTCGCGGCCACATGCCGACGCTCACCGAAACCTTCTATTTGTACTTTATCTTCAGTAACCCCAGCAGCAATGAAGAATTCTTTAATCTTTTCAGCCCGCTGCACCGACAATTGTTCGTTCATCCAACGTCCGCCATAGCTGTCGGTATAGCCTTGTAACTCTATCGATTCGATTTCACTGTCGTACTTAAGATATTCCGCTATCTGGGTTAAACGTCGACGAGATTCTCGGCTGAGTTGATCGCCGCCGCTCTCATAACTTAGTACCGTAAAGGCAATATCATCAAAGCTGTAAGGCAATAATGCTGCGATACAATGACTAAAGGCTTGGTATTGTGCGGGAAACTGCACTGGGTTTAACGCGGCCACCACTTTATCGTAAGGGCTGTACCAATCGGCGTAGTAGAACGTTGGGCTAAACCCCTGCTCTAATTCAGTGAGTAAGGTCCAAGCCACTTTTTTAGGCAGATCACCGTTAAATTGCTTTAACAGTTTCATACTGGCCACCGCTTTGGTTTTTTCACCCGCACGCCATTGCGGTGGTACCGACATCACTTCGGCGAGATCGTAATTATCTGGCAGGCGCAGCATGCTCAATTCAAAATCCATATTCAACGCTTTACCGGCTTGGCTACGAAAAATCGCTTTGCCAAAATTGGGGATCTCATGCTCTAGCTGACACTGCAATGGCGTATTTTTACTTAATAGCCAACTAGACTGCTCAATGCTGGCAGAATATTGACGCCATTGTGTCGACGCCGCCACACAGTTAAACGCAGTCAAACTCAGGCTAGTACAAAAAACATAGGCTAAAGCACGCATAGGCTTAGGTTAATCCCTTTAATTTATCGTTTAATCACAGCAAAAGACGCTTCTGTAGCATAATGTCAAACCGCGCCCTTTGAAAAACTAAGCAAGCATTGTGCCTAACACAAGACCTAAGCCGTATTTTTTGGCATAATAGCGCCATCTTTGGTAATTGACCTATCTGTGAACGCAACGATGCCCGCTCAAACCACTTCCTTATTGGCTCGCCGTTTTCGCGGTTACTACCCTGTAGTTATCGACATCGAAACCGCTGGCTTTAATGCTCAAACCGATGCCATGCTAGAAATTGCCGTAAATTTACTGACAATGGATGAAACGGGCCAACTGCTCCCGGGCGAAACGCTGCATTTTCATGTTGAGCCGTTTGAAGGCGCTAACCTTGATGCCAGCTCGTTAGCCTTTAATGGTATTGACCCTTTTAATCCGCTTCGTGGCGCGGTTAATGAACGCGAAGCCATTGGTGAGATCTGTAAAGCGGTACGCAAAGCCCAGAAAGCCGCAGGCTGCCAGCGCTCAGTTATTGTGGCGCACAACTCAGCGTTTGACCAAGGCTTTTTTAATGCCGCGATAAACCGGCTAAATTATAAACGCTCGCCGTTTCATGCTTTCGTTTCTTTTGATACCACCAGCTTAGCCGCGCTGGCGTTAGGCCAAACCGTATTAGCCAAAGCCTGTGCCCAAGCAGGTATAGCCTTTGATGCGAAAGAGGCTCATAGCGCCTTGTATGACACCGAACGTACCGCAGAATTATTTTGCTATATCGTCAATCGCTGGCAACAACTCGGTGGCTGGCCACTGGCTGACGCCTTAGCTGAAGAATCAACCGATGCTGAGAGTGAGGCCTTAACTGCGCCAACGGACGAAGCCTAAGAGTTAAGACGAAAGATGCAGAGGGATGTGGCAAAAGCAGGTGATTAGCCGCATCGCGAATAACATTGAAGCGGCCAACGAGGCCGCTTCGCATGCAGGCTATTATTCAGCGCTGGTTTCTTTTTGACGCGCGGCCGCGTCCTTGATCAACGGCTGTAATTCAGCACGTTGAAACATTTCTAATATGATATCGCAACCACCCACTAATTCACCTTCTACCCATAACTGTGGGAAAGTTGGCCAATTGGCGTATTTTGGTAATTCAGCCCGAATATCCGGGTGCAGCAGAATGTCCACAAAAGCAAATTGCTCACCGCAAGCTATCAGCGCTTGAGACGCCTGGGCAGAAAAACCACAGCTTGGGAATTTTGGTGATCCTTTCATAAATAACAGGATCGGGTTTTCAGCGATTTGCTGTTTGATTTTATCTAGCGTTTCCATAGTGTCCTCACGGTTTAACATGACTGTGTCAATATTTTACCCTGTATTAGGCCGCCAAGCACTTGAGTTTTTCAGAAAGAACCCAATATCTGCTAGACAGATAATAATGTCCCGGCAGCAGCCGAGTGGCAAAGCCCAATCGCTCAACGAATAAACTTGAGTATTTTAGTCAGGTTTTGTAGTCTAAGCGATGCAGACACATTTAACAACGTGAACGGAGAGCAACAATGGCCTTTGAATTACCAGCATTACCTTATGCGAAAGATGCGTTAGCCCCACATATTTCTGCGGAAACTTTGGAATACCACTACGGCAAGCATCACAATACCTACGTCGTAAAATTAAATGGTTTAGTTGAAGGCACACCTTATGCCACTCAATCGCTAGAAGAAATCATTCGTTCAAGTGAAGGCGGCGTATTTAACAACGCAGCCCAAGTTTGGAACCACACTTTCTATTGGCATTGCTTAGCGCCAAATGCTGGCGGCCAACCAAGCGGCGCATTAGCTGATGCCATCAATGCGAAATGGGGTTCGTTTGATGCCTTTAAAGCGGCATTCAACGACAAAGCCGTGAACAACTTCGGTTCAAGCTGGACTTGGTTAGTGAAAAAAGCTGATGGTAGTTTAGATATCGTCAACACCAGCAATGCTGGCACGCCAATCCAAGATGCGTCAGTGACACCGATCATCACTGTCGATCTGTGGGAACACGCTTACTATATCGATTACCGCAACGCACGCCCAACTTACTTAGACGCCTTCTGGGCCCTAGCTAACTGGAACTTCGCTGCAGAAAACTTCGCTAAATAATTTTTACGCAGTTTTTGCTCAATACCCAGCTTCGGCTGGGTATTTTTTTGTTTATGCTAATTACCGCCTCAGTACAAGCGTTGCATAAACTGTACAAGCTCGTGCAAAATCATTTTTGCTAAATAGGCTAATTTAAACAAAATTTCCTTACTTCTGCGCAAACCCTACGTTTAGTGTCTACCCTTAAAGTAACAGCTGATTGCAGTTTTCCCGATTATAGAGCTGGAGGGTTATATGAGCATATTCGAGCATTACAAAGCACGCTATGAAGCACACAAAGAGGAAGAGCTGACCATACAGGAGTATCTGGCGCTATGTAAAAAAGATAAAAGTTGCTATAGCAGCGCCGCGGAGCGCTTATTAATGGCGATTGGCGAACCCGAACTAATTGATACCTCGCAAGACACCCATCTCAGTCGATTATTCTCCAACCGCGTGATTGCTCGCTATCCGGCTTTTGCCGAATTTTATGGCATGGAAGATGCCATTGAGCAAATCGTTTCTTACCTGAAACATTCGGCGCAAGGTTTAGAAGAGCGCAAACAAATACTGTATTTATTAGGGCCTGTTGGCGGTGGTAAGTCGTCATTAGCTGAAAAACTTAAGCATTTAATGCAGCAAGTGCCGATTTACTATTTAAAAGGCTCTCCAGTACAGGATCATCCACTGTGTTTGTTTGATGTAGATGAAGACGGCGAGCTGTTACAAAAAGAATTTGGTATCTCAAAACGCTACCTACGCTCCATTATGTCACCTTGGGCCAGCAAGCGATTACATGAATTTAACGGTGATATCAGCCAATTCCGTGTGGTAAAACGCACGCCTTCGATTCTTGATCAGCTGGCTATCGCTAAAACCGAACCCGGCGATGAGAACAACCAAGATATTGCCGCACTGGTCGGTAAAGTAGACATTAGACAATTAGAACATTTCGCACAAAATGACCCCGATGCCTACAGCTATTCTGGCGCGCTATGCCGAGCTAATCAGGGTTTAATGGAATTTGTTGAAATGTTTAAAGCGCCTATTAAGGTGCTCCACCCGCTTCTTACTGCGACACAAGAAGGCAATTACAACGGTACCGAAGGCCTATCGGCACTGCCGTTTGATGGCATCATTTTAGCGCACAGTAATGAGTCAGAATGGCAAACCTTTCGCAACAACAAAAATAATGAGGCGTTTTTAGATCGGGTGTATATCGTCAAAGTGCCTTATTGTTTACGTGTTAGTGAAGAGCTAAAAATTTACCAAAAATTGTTAGAGCACAGCGAGCTGACTAAAGCACCCTGTGCACCTGGCACCTTGGCAGCGCTTGCCCAATTCGCCGTATTATCGCGGCTCAAAACCCCCGAAAACTCCAGTATCTATTCCAAGATGCGGGTCTATGATGGCGAAAGCTTAAAAGATACTGATCCTAAAGCAAAATCCTATCAAGAATACCGCGACTATGCCGGTATTGATGAAGGCATGACCGGTTTATCAACACGCTTTGCTTTTAAAATTCTTTCTCGGGTCTTCAACTTCGACAGTAGTGAAGTCGCGGCCAACCCAGTACATTTGTTTTATGTGTTAGAGCAGCAAATCGAGCGTGAGCAATTTCCTGCAGATACCGCTGAACGTTATTTAGAGCACTTAAAAGGGTTTCTAACGCCAAAATATGTCGAATTTATTGGTAAAGAAATCCAAACCGCTTACTTAGAGTCTTATTCCGAATACGGACAAAATATCTTTGATCGTTACGTCATTTATGCTGACTTCTGGATCCAAGATCAAGAGTATCGCGATCCTGAAACCGGTCAGTTATTTGACCGAGCAGCGTTAAATGCTGAGTTAGAAAAAATTGAGAAACCCGCAGGGATCAGTAACCCCAAAGATTTCCGTAATGAAATCGTTAACTTTGTCTTGCGCGCAAAAGCGAAAAATAATGGTAAAAATCCACTCTGGACCAGTTACGAAAAACTCCGCACCGTCATTGAAAAGAAAATGTTCTCGAGTACTGAAGAACTCTTACCCGTCATCTCGTTTAATGCCAAAACCAGTAACGACGATCAAAAGAAACACGATGACTTTGTTAACCGTATGATGGAGAAAGGGTATACCCGTAAACAAGTTCGGCTGTTGTCGGAGTGGTACTTGCGGGTTCGTAAATCTCAATAGCTTCGGAGGTAGTATGGCGCATTTTATTGATCGCCGTCTGAATGGAAAGAACAAAAGCGCGGTGAACCGCCAGCGCTTTATCCGGCGCTATAAAAAACAGATTAAACAAGCAGTATCTGATGCCATTAGCAAACGCAGTGTTACCGATTTAAGCCAAGGTGAAAGTATTAGCATACCGGCTCGCGATATTAATGAGCCGCTATTTCATCATGGTAAAGGCGGTAAGCGTGAGCGAGTGCATCCTGGTAATGATCAGTTTAGCCAAGGCGATCGCATCGAACGTCCACAAGGCGGTGCGGGAGGAAGTGGCCAAGGTGATGCCAGCCAAGATGGTGAGGGTAATGATGACTTTGTGTTCGCGCTTTCAAAAGATGAATATTTAGATTTGCTGTTTGAAGATTTAGCATTACCCGACTTAAAACATAATCAATTAGATAAGTTGATCAGTTATAAAACGGTTCGCGCAGGCTATCGCGCAGAAGGCGTTCCGGCAAATATTGATATTGTTCGCTCATTACGCGGTTCGTTCGCCAGGCGAATTGCGATGACGGCGGATAAGAAAAAACAACTACTCAGTATCGAACAGCAACTTGAAGAGTTAGAAAAAAGTGCAGTGCCGGATGAAGTGTTACGTCGAAGTTTGCTACAACAAATTACTGACTTAAAACAAAAAATTGCTGCAGTCCCTTTTATTGATAGTTTTGATCTGCGCTTTCGTAATTATCAAAAAAGACCCGAGCCCACCAGCAGAGCTGTAATGTTTTGCTTGATGGATGTTTCTGGTTCAATGGATCAAGCCACTAAAGAGATGGCGAAACGTTTTTACATATTACTTTATCTGTTCTTAAGCCGAACCTATAAAAATGTAGATGTTGTCTACATCCGCCATCACACACAAGCCAAAGAAGTGGATGAACAAGAGTTTTTCTATTCACAAGAAACCGGTGGCACCATAGTTTCTTCTGCGTTGAAACTGATGCTTGAGATCATTCAACAACGCTATAGCAGTCAGCAATGGAATATCTATGCAGCGCAAGCCTCGGATGGCGATAATTGGGCTGATGATAGCTTACCCTGCGCCCAACTGCTGTCAGAACAACTGTTACCCTTACTCCGTTACTATGCTTATATCGAAATTACCCCCCGTCCACATCAAAGCTTATGGGAGCAATATCAGCGTTTACTCAGTTCACACCCGAATTTGGCCATTCAGCATATTCGTGAAGTCAGTGATATTTACCCGGTATTTCGTGAGCTATTCAAAAAACAAGCAGCATAACAGGAGGTCATATGAGTATTGTGGTGTTGAAACCTGGCCCTTGTCTGTCCGATGGTCCTGACTGGACCTTTGATTTACTTAAAGACTATCAGCACGAGATCGCCCGCGTTGCTGCAAGTTATCAACTTGACACCTATCCAAATCAGATTGAAGTGATCAGCGCCGAACAAATGATGGATGCCTATTCCAGTATTGGCATGCCCATTGGTTATAATCATTGGTCTTATGGTAAAAAATTCATTCAAACCGAACAGCAGTACAAGCGCGGTCAGATGGGGTTAGCCTATGAGATTGTTATTAATGCCAACCCTTGTATTGCGTATTTAATGGAAGAAAACACCCTGCCCATGCAAGCTTTGGTGATTGCTCATGCTTGTTATGGTCATAATTCATTTTTTAAAAATAATTACTTATTCCGTACCTGGACTGATGCTAGTTCGATTATTGATTATCTGGTATTCGCGAAAAACTATGTGGCGCGTTGTGAAGAAAAATATGGCGTAGGCGAGGTAGAAGATTTTCTCGATTCATGTCATGCGCTAATGAATTATGGTGTTGACCGTTACAAGCGCCCACAGAAAATTTCAATGGAAGAAGAGCAGAAACGACAAGAAGAACGCGAAGCTTTTTTGCAATCCCAAGTTAATGAGTTGTGGCGCACCCTACCTGATAAAGCCATCAGTGCTGAAAAACGCCCTTGCTTCCCAACAGAGCCACAAGAAAATATCTTATATTTCATCGAAAAACATGCCCCTTTGCTACTGCCTTGGCAACGCGAACTAGTCAGGATCGTGCGTAAAATTGCTCAATATTTCTATCCACAAAAACAAACTCAGGTCATGAATGAAGGCTGGGCAACATTTTGGCATTACACGCTGTTGCAGCATTTATATAGCGAGGGACGTGTCAGTGATCGTTTTATGTTTGAGATCCTGCACAGCCATACCAATGTGGTATTACAACCGGAATACCACAGTAAATATTACTCAGGCATAAATCCTTATGCTTTAGGCTTCGCCATGTTTACCGACCTACGCAGTATTTGCGAACACCCCACTGCAGAAGATCATCAATGGTTTCCTGACATTGCGGGCAGTAACTGGCTAGAGACCCTGCATTTCGCCATGCAAAACTTTAAAGATGAAAGCTTTATCAGCCAATACCTCTCCCCAAAAGTCATGCGCGATTTGCGACTATTTGCAATCACTGATGATAGCCAAGACAGCAGCCTTGAAGTTGCCGCGATCCACAATAGCCAGGGCTATCAACAGGTTAGGCAGATGTTATCGGCGCAATATAATCTAAGCCAACTTGAACCGAATATTCAGGTGCAAAGCGTCAACCTGAACACGGATCGCGCTTTAACACTTCGATATATCCCGCACAATAATATCCCCTTAGCGGGTAATATTGATCAAGTCATGAAGCACCTGCATCGACTGTGGGGGTTTGAAGTTAAAATGGAGCAACTACAAGCGGATGGCTATGTAAAGTTGCTTAGCATGTGCCCTAAGACGTCAGACTAAGCCAGCAGAGCAGTTATGTCTCTGTATATAAGGTGACTCGATTGCGCCCCTGCTTTTTTGACTGATACAGCGCTTTGTCTGCAGTTGCAATCCACTGCACATAGGTTTGGATCGCGGAGTTGCGTTCCACCAACCCGAAACTCATCGTCACTTTAATCAGCTGCTGATTATACATAATGTCGAGTTGCTCAATCTTTCGGCGCACTCGTTCGGCTAAATATTGCGCCTGATCGGCGGTGGTATCGAGCAGTAAAATCGCAAATTCTTCACCGCCGTAACGCCCGGCAATATCGGTTGTCCGCAAACTTTTACGAATCACTTCGGACACCCGTTGGATAACCAAGTCGCCAGCGGCATGCCCGTAGGTATCATTCACATTTTTAAAATGATCGATATCACACATAATTAAACTGCTGTGATGTTGCGGATAACGCTGCAAACGATCAAACTCCAGTTTTAAGTGCTCTTCCCAATTACGGCGATTACGTATCTGCGTCAGGTAATCGGTACTGGATAACTCACGAAGTTGCTGATTAGTTTGCTGTAACGCTAATTTGTTTATTGCGGCATCGGTCACATCGTAAATCATAAAACACAGATGGCTCACTTCGCCGCGACTATCCGTGATCGGAAAGATGGTGCTGTTTTGATACATGTAATCAGCATTACCAGTAATGGGCCGATAATTTTTGAAACGAAAAATATAAGGGCGTTGTTCCCAAATGGTAAAGGCGCGATTTTTTAACAGAAACACCGGATCGCACTTGCGTCTTAACCAGTCTTCATCTATTTCGGGAAACAAATCAAACAAATAATGTTCACGCACTTGGCGTGGCGTTAGGCCGCTATGGTTTTCCATAAAACCGTTCCACAGCTGGATCCGATAATCTTCATTAACGATCACCAGCCCGACATCCACAGTTTGTAACATGTCCATCAGCCAATGAATATCTGCTACGCCAGCACTTTGCTCTGTCATAAAACATCATCCATTAAAAAAGCCAGTTTATAATTTAAGGTTTTCAAACTATCCTCAGTAAACAGCAGCAATAAATCACAATTAATATCAAAGTTTTCAATGCCGTAACTTAATTCTACTGTTAGGGTGGTTTTCCAACGCTTTGAATTCGCTTTAATTAAGTCATTAATTGCCGCGTGTTGGCCCAGCACCACCGGGTGGCCTTGGCTAAAGGTAATATCAATTTGCTCGGCAATGCCTTTGAGAACAGCACCAATCAGGATATTCGCAATATCCATCAATAGCTCTAATTCGATAGTGCTATTCATTTCACCGTGATAATTCAGCAAACGCGCAATATCAGCAAAACTCGAGTCAGTGAGAATTAATAACGCTTCACCAGCCACCCCACTGCCGATAAACCCTTGGCAAATAGCCGAGTTTTCACTGTTCGGATCAATCGATGCCAATGCCATCGTCAACTCACTGACTTCAATCACATTGACATTGGGGATCGGTAATTTCACAAACACATTCAGCAAACGCGCCAGTAAATCCCCCGCTTGTCCCATGGCGACGTTGGCGACTTCTTTCATGACATCGCGCAACTCGTCATTCAGTTGTAATGTATCGGCGACTATTGGTGCAACGCGTATTTTGGGTGTTGTCAATAACGCCGCATCGTTAATCGGCAAAAAGGCCGATAACTCAACAGCACTCATGGGTTTTTTTAAAAACGCCTTAGCGCCTAAGGCCATCACCCGTTCGTGCGCCTCAGGTTGCACATCACCAGAGATCACAATAACCTGCACCGGTAATTGCAATGCCTGTAGCTCAGTGAGTACCTGATAGCCATCCATCACCGGCATATTTAAATCGAGCAACAACCAATCAATCGACTGTTTCTTTAAGGTGGCCAGCGCATCAGCGCCGTGTCCGGCAAAATAAATGGTGGGTTGCCAATCCTGTGGTAAGATTCTAGCCAGTTGCTTTCGAGCCAGATTAGAATCATCACAAATCAAAATTGCAGGCGTCATAACTTTCTCGCATTGCCGCAGTTAGTCTTATCATAACGCTGATTAACCATTGGAGCAGCAAAATGTTTTTAAAAACCGTGAATAGTAATAAACTACTAGTTGCACTTTGCCTTACTTTTGGCAGCTTTTCAATTCAAGCCATCGACATCACCGAAAAACTCCCCGCCCGAGTCAGCACCGTAAAAGCCGGTGATCAACAAGTTGTATTATTAGGTAAGCCGTTAATTACGGGTAAAAAAGCGCCTGACTTTAAAGTAGTCGATAATAACTTTAAAAAAGTCAGCCTGGATGATTTCAAAGGTAAAACACTGATGATCAGTGTAGTACCCAGTATTGATACCGGGGTTTGCTCATTGCAAACCAAGCGTTTTAATGAAGAAGTGGCTAAATTACCGGAAAACGTGGTGCTGCTAACCATCAGCGCTGATCTGCCTTTTGCGCAAAAACGTTTTTGCCAACAAGAACAAGTAGAAGCGATGGCGGTGTTATCCGATGCCGTTTGGCGTGATTTTGGCAGTAACTATGGTTTACTGATTAAAGATATGGGCTTGTTAACACGCGCAATTATTTTAATCGACAATAAAGGCAAAGTGGCGTATCAACAATTGGTGCCTGAACTGGCCCAAGAGCCCGATTATGCAGCGGCACTGGCGGCGTTGCAGCAGCTTACGGCGTCTTAATGTTGCGCTAACCAGAGGTAAAATTAAAAAAACCGGCATAGCCGGTTTTTTTATGAGCCACGGAGCAAGATAAGCAATTAATCTAGCAATGTTACCAGTTGCTGACTCACCGCATCAACCGCCTGAGTACCGTCAATATGGTGATATTGCGTTTCACCGCGGGCTGCAGTTTGACGATAATAACCCACTAATAATTCAGTTTGCTCATGGTAAATCGCTAAGCGTTTACGCACGGTTTCTTCTAAGTCATCCACCCGTGTCACTAACTCTTCACCCGTTTCATCATCTTTACCGGTCACTTTCGGTGGATTGTAGACTAAATGATAAACACGACCTGAAGCGGGGTGCACACGGCGACCGCTCATGCGCTCAACGATCACATCGTCTGGCACATCAAATTCAATAACGTGATCCACACTAATGCCAGCATCTTTCATGGCATCAGCTTGTGGAATAGTTCGTGGGAAGCCATCTAATAAGAAGCCATTGGCACAGTCTGCTTTTGCTACACGCTCTTTTACTAAGCCGATAATTAATTCATCTGATACCAGCTGCCCAGCATCCATAATCTTCTTTGCAGCCACGCCGAGTTCTGAGCCCTCTTTAATCGCCGCACGTAACATATCCCCAGTTGAGATCTGTGGAATACCATATTTGCTCATTAAAAACTGTGCCTGAGTTCCTTTTCCGGCGCCAGGGGCCCCTAACAAAATTATGCGCATAGCGATCATCCTCGTCTTTTGGGATCAATTTGTAGTTTTTGTCAGGCTTGATCTTTGCATAATGCGCTCTTTGAAACAAGAAATTTGTCAACTGGTGCTACCTGAAACAGCGGTATGCCTAGCCTTTAGTCGATAGTCTAGCCAAAGCCGCCGTTACAAGGTGTTATTACTGAGTAAGCAGAATAAGTGACAAGGTTTTCAGCGGCTTTCTGGCTATTATCAGACTAAAGTCTGAAACGCTTCACTAATTCTTGTAGCTGCTCGGCGAGCGTGGATAAAGCATCACTGGCCTGTGAAGATTGCTGCACATTCTGGTTAGTTTGCTCTGCCACATCACTAATCGAATGAAAGTTCTGATTAATATCATGCGATACCACGGTTTGCTGTTCCGTTGCGGTCGCTATTTGATGCGTAGTGGCGCTGATCAGCTCAATAGCCTCATTAATCGATATTAAAGCCTGTTCGGCGCGAGTTGCGTTTTCAGCCGTTTTTTGTGCATTGTTTTCACTGTTTACTGTCGCGCTAACGGCTTTCTCTGTGCCTCGTTGCAGTTTTTCAATCATCTGTTTGATTTCAGTTGTAGAGTCTTTGGTACGGCTAGCCAGCGTTCGAACTTCATCCGCCACAACCGCAAAGCCTCGACCACTTTCGCCGGCTCTGGCGGCTTCTATAGCCGCATTTAGCGCCAGCAAATTGGTTTGCTCAGCGATACTTTCGATAACTTGTAAAATACTGCCGATCTGATCGCTATCTTGTTTTAATAAACGAATAATCGCCGCTGCCGAGCTGACTTCTTTTGATAGGTTAGATAAGTCGAGCACGGTGTTACTGACCACTTCTCGACCCTGTTTACTTTGTTGCTCTGCCTGCGTTGCCGCTTCGGCCGCTTGCTGGGTGTTCCGTGACACTTCTTGCAATGTACTGGTCATTTCATTCATGGCAACCGCAGCACTGCTGATTTCAGTACTTTGTCGCTGCATACCGTCGGTGGTGTGTTGATTAATTTGCGCTAACTCAGTGGCTGCTGCCGCAACCTGATCAGAATAATTTCCTACTTCACCGAGCATTTGCCGCAAGCGTTGCTGCATCGTGGCGATAGACGCTAATAAACTGCTGTTATCACCTTGGCTCAGTTGAATTGACGCAGTAAGATCGAACTGTGATACCTGATGCACCATTGCTGCGGCATACTCAGGCTCGCCGCCTAAAATGCGAGTTACCCCTTTTACAATAAAAATACAAATAAAGGTCGCGATGACCATGATGAACAGTGCGCCCATTAGCAAGGTGTATAGCATATTGTTCACTTCGGCTAAGGCTTCTTGTTGCCGGCTTTCTAGCACTAGGCTCCAGCCAAGCATGGGAATGTATTGATAGCTACCAATCACGGCCGTTCCCGCCGCATTTTGGTAGAGCCCGGTGCCACTTTGCTGTTGTCGGGCGGCCGCTGCGGCCTGCGTTTGTAGCGGATCTTTAGTGTTAATTGATGCCGCCGGCGATAAAGCTATACCGGCCGTATCGAGCAAATATATTTCGGTGTGATCGTTAAGCTTAAGCTCATTGACCTTACTAAAAATGGCTTCTAGCTTAACGGCACCGCGCATAACCGCCACAATTTGATTATTTTGCCGGATAGGAATAGCAACCGTACTGACGGTTTGGCCGGTAGCACGGGATACCACAGGCTGTGAGAATACATCCTGGCCGCCAACCGCTTGTTTAAACCAAGCGCGATCAGCCACGTTAAACGCGGCATTTTCAGCCGCCGATAACACCTTGACTTGGCCATCACTAAAACTGACACCCGCCTGACCGATACCGTCTAATCCAACCACAAAGATGGTGTCATATACACCCGAGTTTTGTGCCAGTTGTTGCATCAGTTGCGTGGCTAACGCTAAATCTAACTGTTGTATACTCGGCAAAGTAGCCAACAAGCGCATCTCATCTTGGCGCACTAATAACCAATCGGTAAAAACGTCTGCGTTCGTGCTAGCGGCACTGCTTAGTGCCATGATCTCATCAGTGGTTTTTGAAGATTTATATTTCACAAAGACCATACTGCTTAACGAGACAATCGCAATAAAAAACACACTAACAATAATGACCGTTAAACGTACACCTAAGCCGAAACTGCGCCAAAATGCTGTCATATTACACCTATAAGCTTTCTATTTTTTATGGCTGTAAGTATAGCTGTAAAAACCGAAACTTTCTCAATAACAATAAGCTAAAAAAAATGACCGCCTAAGCGGTCATTTTAAACGAGCATATCACAGTGGTTACTTTGCCAACGCTAACAGTAACCCGTTTAAACGGGTTACGAAGCCCGCTGGGTTTTTCAAACTACCCCGTTCGGCCAGTAAGGCTTGATCTAACAACACCTCGGCCCATTGCTTAAACTGTTGTTCATCTTGCTCTTCCGCAATATGCTTCACCAGTTGATGCTCTGGGTTTAACTCGAAAATGGGCTTCACTTCCGGTACTTTTTGGCCAGCAGATTCCATCAATTTAATCATCTGCGTGCTCATGTCATACTCATCCGTTACCACACAGGCTGGGCTATCCGTTAAACGATGACTGACTTTCACGTCTTTAACTTGATCGCCTAAAGCTGCTTTAAAACGCTCCGCTACCGTGGCGAAGGCTTCTTCAGTTTGTTGTTGTGCCTGCTTGGTTTCTTCATCATCTAACTTAGATAAATCTAAACCGCCTTTAGCGACTGAACGCAGCTTCTTACCATCAAATTCAGGTAAGTGTTGCACCAACCACTCGTCAATACGATCAGAGAGTAATAAAACTTCGATACCTTTTTTTCGGAACACTTCCAGATGAGGGCTATATTTCGCAGCTTCAAAGCTATCGGCAACCAAGAAATAAATGTCATCTTGGCCTTCTTTCATTCGAGCCACATAATCGGCTAACGCCACGTTTTGCTCACTGCCCTCATTTTGAGTAGAGGCAAAACGTAACAAGGCGGCGATTTGCTCTTTGTTGTTATGATCTTCAGCCGGGCCTTCTTTAAGCACTTGGCCGAACTCACTCCAAAAACTTTGATATTGCTCGGGATCTTTAGCCAGCTTTTCTAACATCTTCAAAGCACGGCTGCTACAGCCTTTGCGCAAGCTTTGGCTGACTTTATTATCTTGCAGAATTTCACGAGATACGTTTAACGGCAGATCGCTCGAATCTAACACACCTTTAATAAAGCGCAGGTAGCTCGGCATAAATTGTTCAGCATCGTCCATAATGAACACGCGCTGCACATAGAGTTTTAAACCATGCTTAGCTTCACGGTTCCACATATCAAAAGGAGCTTTTTTCGGCACATATAACAAGCTGGTGTAATTCGAGTTACCTTCAACTTTATTATGGCTCCAGCTTAATGGCTCACTCCAATCGTGTGAAATATGCTTGTAGAACTCTTGATATTCTTCATCTGAAATATCAGATTTATCACGTGTCCATAACGCAGTGGCTTTGTTAACCGCTTTCCAGTGGCCAGGCGTAGCCGCGATGGTTTCACCGTCTTCTTCACGCGCTTCAGTACCCTCTTCCCACATTTCTACCGGAATAGAAATATGATCAGAGTACTTAGTTACCGTGCTTTCAATTTTCCAACGGCTTAAAAATTCGTCTTCACCTTCGCGTAAGTGTAAGGTAATTTCAGTACCACGTTCATTTTTAACAATGGGCGCTAAGCTGTATTCACCTTCGCCTGATGACTCCCACTCTACGGCACTGTCTGCAGCCATGCCGGCCTTACGGGTACGCACGGTTACTTTGTCCGCAACGATAAAAGCAGAATAGAAACCTACACCAAATTGACCAATTAACTTCGAGTCTTTGCTTTGATCACCCGACAGTTTAGAGAAAAACTCTTTAGTACCTGATTTCGCAATGGTACCCAGGTGTGAAATCACTTCAGCTTCATCCATACCAATGCCGTTATCGCTGATGGTTAGGGTACGTGCTTTCTCGTCAAAACTGATTTGTACGCGCAGCTCGCCGTCATTTTCATACAGGCTGCTGTCTGAAAGGGCTAAAAACCGCAGTTTATCTGCCGCATCCGAGGCATTTGATACCAATTCGCGTAAGAAGATCTCTTTGTTTGAATACAGCGAGTGGATCATCAGTTGCAGCAGTTGCTTAACTTCCGCCTGAAAGCCATGGGTTTGTTTCTGGCCAGACTGGGTGGCAGTGGTATCAGTCATTTGGTGAGTCCTCAACAAAAATAATGTAAGTGTGACAACAAGTACGAAGTACCTGCCTTTTCATCAAGGGATATGGGGGTTAACAGTAGGAATTCAAGCGCCGATTTTTAGTCTACTTAGCCACACTAACGGTTAAGTAGACTCTTTACGCTGGATTAAAAGCTTTTACGGCCACTAAAGGCGTGCGCCAAAGTGGTACCGTCGATATATTCTAACTCACCGCCAAAAGGCAGTCCTTGCGCTAAACGCGTGACCTTACAACCGTATTTCTGGCACAGCTCAGCAATATAAAAAGCTGTCGCCTCACCTTCAACCGTGGGATTGGTTGCCAAGATTAACTCAGTGAGTTTACCTTCAGCTAATTGTGCTGCTAACGCATCTAGGCCTAACTCTGCTGGGCCAACGCCATCTAAGGGTGACAGGTAGCCCATTAATACAAAATAACGCCCTTGAAACTGCCCAGTGTGTTCTATTGCCAGTTGATCTGCAGCAGACCCCACCACACACAGCACATCGGCTTGTTGTCGTTTCACATCACTACAGATGGCGCACAGGCTATGCTCAGAAAAGGTACGGCATTGCTGACATTGCCCTATCCCTTCCATCGCGGCCACTAAAGCTGTGCCCAGCCGAGCGCCACCGCTACGATTACGCTCGAGTAACTGAAAAGCCATGCGCTGTGCCGATTTTGGCCCAACACCAGGTAAAACGCGCAAGGCTTCAATCAGTTGCTGTAACAGGGGCGTTAACTTCGCCATAGTTAGAACGGCATCTTCATACCTGGCGGTAATTGCATGCCACCAGTTACTTTCGCCATCTGCTCTTTATTGTTTTCTTCAACCCGGCGCACGGCATCATTTAATGCTGCAGCCACCAAATCTTCTAGCATTTCTTTATCATCACTCATCAGGCTGTCATCGATAGTCACTCGACGCACATTGTGATTACCCGTCATGGTCACTTTAACCAAACCCGCGCCTGATTCACCCGTGACTTCCATTGTGGCGATTTCAGCTTGTACTTTCGCCATTTTTTCTTGCATGGCTTGCGCCTGCTTCATGATATTGCCCATGCCACCTTTAAACATACTCTATCTCTCTATTTTGTGGATGTGGAAATTGCTGGCGACAAGATAAATACTCGCTCAACAAATTACAAGGTTAATTCACCTGCAAGGTGTCAAGTTGCAGCTCTGCACTAAATATCTGTTGAATGGCTTGCAGCTTGGGATCTTGTTGCAACAAGCGGCTGACATAGTCTTTGCGTTCATGTTCTATACGCTGCTGAATGGCTAATGGACTGGCATTAATCTCTGCCAAGTATTGAATGTCTAACTGAAAATTGGCAGGAAATACCGGGCTAATTGCCGCATACAGCTTTTCACGAAAATCGCCCTTGTCTAAATGTTGCTGCGTTTGGGCTACCTGCAATTGCACTTGTAGGCCATTTTGCTGCATAGCACTGTGTAATAAATATAAACGTAATAACCCCCCTATCGATAGCTGTTCGATCAAGCGCGACCAGGCATCGACCTGAGCAGCATAACGAATAGAAAAACGCTGCTCGTCAAGCTCATCGGTATCATTACTGGGTAAAACATCAAATTGCTGTTGCTGCCACCAAGCTTCCGTTAACGCTTGTTGCTCAGCGAAACTAACGGTGTCATCTGCAGTGGCGCTATCTTCATCGTCATGTTGGTGTGAACGGGGATATAACTCTGCAGCAGGCTCAGGTAATACCGCAGTTGCTTCTGGGGGTTTTGTTATAGCAGCCATCGCGGATGGCGGCGTATTTAAACGTCGAGGTAATTCAGGCTGAGGCGGCGCCATCGGGCGCTCAGGCTTTTTTCCTGCGACTGTCTCCACCTCTGGCGGAGCTGCCGTCACTTGCACCCCACGCCGAGCCATAATACGCGCGGTTCCCTCATCTATCGCCGATGCTACTGGGGTGGCGCTATGCCTATCAGGCGAGGTAATCGGGTTGTTGCTCAAAGCCGTGTTAGGTATTGCAGCATTGGCGCTTAACGTTTCTGTCGGCGCCGAGGCTATTGCCGCCGCCTCAGTGGGTTGGTGTGGTTCAGCTGCCGCAGAGGTTACCTGACTTGGCGCGCTAACGGGCGCCATAGCGTGTGGAGCAATTGGCGCAGCCATAACGGCTGGGCGTGCCTGAGGTGTCGAGGCGGCTGGTGTTGATAGCGCTTGCGTTGGCGCCGGACTTTGCGGCTCGGTGCGGCTCGCGGGTACAAAGGCCATGGCGCGTAATAACGCCATTTCTAACCCGACCACCGGCTCTGGAGCAAAAGGGAGCTCCTTTTTGCCACTAATTAACAATTGATAATACAACTGTACCGCCTCAGGCGCTAAATGCGCAGCCCAGTAACGGATCATTTCGGCTTGTTCAGATAAGTCTGCCGCAGCAGGCTGCAGTTGTGTTAGCGCGGTCAGATGCAACAGCGACAACATATCATCTAACACCTGCTGATAATCAGACTGTTGACTTAACAGTTCTTGTAACGCCTGCTGCAGCTGCGCCATATCGGCGGCTAACAGCGCACTCAGTAAACTTACAGCAAAACGGGTATCTAATAAGCCCAACATCTGACGCACGGTTTCGACGGTAAGATTGCTATTACTTAGCGCAATGGCTTGGTCGGTTAAACTTAACGAATCGCGTAAACTGCCTTTGGCCGCCTTGGCTAAGGCGGTGAGCGCAGCCGCTTCAAACGGGATCTGCTCGGCAGCGAGCACTTCTGCTAAATGCTGCTCGATTTGCACCGGCGTCAGGGCTTTTAAACTAAACTGTAAACAACGCGAGAGGACCGTGATGGGTAACTTTTGCGGATCAGTCGTTGCGAGCAAAAATTTGACGTGCGGCGGAGGTTCTTCCAGGGTTTTCAATAAAGCATTAAAACTATGCCGCGACAGCATATGCACTTCATCAATCAGGTACACTTTAAAACGACCACGACTGGGTGCATATTGCACGTTATCCAGTAGATCGCGGGTGTCTTCAACCTTAGTTCGAGAAGCCGCATCGATTTCGAGCAAATCAACAAAGTTGCCGGCATCAATTTCTTGGCAAGCACTACACTGGCCACAAGGCGTTGCGGTAATGCCCGTTTCACAATTTAAACTTTTGGCAAAAATACGGGCGATGGTCGTTTTACCGACACCACGGGTGCCGGTAAATAAATAAGCATGATGTAAGCGACTGCTGGTTAGGGCATTCGCCAACGCGGTTTTTACATGCTGTTGCCCCACCAACTCACTAAAATGACGTGGCCGCCATTTTCTTGCTAAAACCTGATAACTCATGCCCGCTTTCCTGCACCTAACATCACAGTGCCTAGCCTAAACTTATTCGCCTTGATACTCAACCAAACTGCAAAGTTTCAAGCCTAAGGCTTCAAGTCTTGCCACACCACCTAATTCAGGTAAGGCGATAACAAAGGCCGCATCTTCAACCTGACCGCCTAAACGACGCACTAATTGCACGGTAGCATCGATAGTACCGCCAGTGGCTAGCAAATCATCAACCAATAACACTTTATCACCTGCAGCGATGGCGTCAGCATGTAATTCCAGTGCATCTTGGCCGTATTCTAAGGTGTAAGCCTGCGAGATGCGTTCGCGAGGTAATTTACCTGGTTTACGCACAGGCACAAACGAAATACCCAACGCATAGGCCAAAGGCGCCCCAAAAATAAAACCGCGAGACTCCGTACCAATAATCTTAGTAATACCTTGCTGCTGATAATGCGCCGCAAAAGCATCAATCACTTTTTTAAAACTGGGGCCATCTTGCATTAAGCTGGTGACATCCCGAAAAGTAATGCCAGGTTTCGGGTAGTTTTCTACCGTTTTGATCACGCGCTTTAATTCAGTTGCTAATGCTTGATAATCCATTGCTTTACCCTTGTATTAAACCGATAAAAAAGCCGCCCGAGTGGCGGCTATCTGGCAAATGCAAAACTGCATTAACCCAATAACTGTACCCAGCGTAAAATTGGCACTAAACACAGCAAACTTACAAAAACAATTACAAATATCAGTATCTGTTTTGCATTCAAAGAGTCTTTAAAGTTTTCGTCAGCCATTTATTTCTACCGCGCAAAAGTTGATTCAAATCAAAACTGGCGCTTATGGTAATGAATTTATGCCTATTTGAAAAGCATTAGGCTTGAATAATCACAAAAGAAAAGCCCCGCAAAACGGGGCTTTATTCAAACTATTACTAATTAGCTAGCGCAAAATTAGAAATCGTAAGACATGTTCAAGAATGCACGACGGCCAATGAACTCATACTGAGAGTACAGTATAGAGTTACCCGCAGTACGCACACCTGCTGGAGAACCTTGTGGTGGCTCTTTGTCGAACAAGTTAGCAATACCGAAGGTCACATCTACACCATAGATATCTCTTTGTACTGAAGCAGAGTGTAGGATGTAAGTGGGTGTTTCAGCGATGAACGTTGAAGCCTGACCACGGTAAGTCGTCTGGTTACCATTCGCGAAGTATTTGTAATCGTCTGTGCCTGAAACATAACGCATGTTCCAAGTGTAACGCCAGCCGTCACGATTTAACGTGGTGCTTAACGTACCTACGTGCTTCGGATCACCTATGTCACCAACATATTGCGAAGGTATACTGTCAGGGAACTGCTTGAATGAGCGCTCAAACTGAACAGTATGGTCTAAGCGGATACGTAACGAACCGAAATCAAAGTCATCTTGGTAAGTGAATAAGAAGTCGGTACCACGGACTTTTTGTTCCGCTACGTTAACATAACCACCGCGAACGGTATCGATACCGTAATCACCTGCAGTGCCGTTACGACGAGTAAACTGATTACAGAATGGGTCATTCGGGAAGTTTTCTGAACGGTAACATAAGCCTAATACTGTACCGCCACCAATGTTAGATACTTGGCTGCTGATAACTACATCGTAGTAATCTGCTGAGAAACCAAATTTATCTTCCGGGCTCTTCCATACTAAACCGATACCTTGAGAAATCGAGGTTTCTGCTTCAAGTACGCCAGCACCACCACCGGTGATAGAAGTCATAGAGCTACCTGGAGTAACATAAGTTGCTGGCACACCATCCGCTTCACAGTTAGCTGCGACGCGCTGATCTAAGGTACCTTCAGCTAAACGGCCAGCCCAGTTTAAACATGGATCGTTGCCTGTTTGGTTCAAGAAGCCAGTTTGGCCTTCTAAGAACAATTCAAACAAGGCTGGTGCACGGAAAGATGAACCACGAGAAGCACGAACCTGGAAACCATTACCAATTAACCAGTTAGCTGAAACTTTGAACGTAGAATCTGAACCATATGTTGATACGTCAGTCCAACGGCCAGAAGCGGTGATATCCAAACTTTCGGCTAAGAACATATCACGTAAAACTGGCACAAACACTTCACTGTACACTGCGCGAGTATTAGCTGAACCTGCGGTAATACCAGCACCAGTAGAACCCCACAAGTTGCCGGCTAAAGTGGCTTCGCCTGGCACGTCATTAATCGCATCTTGCTGGAATGAAGCACCGACTGCAGAACTGATCATACCGGCTGGCAATTCAAACAAATCACCGGTGATATAACCGTCAACTGTTGATTGACGATAAGTTGTTACACCGTAATCGACATCAAATAAGAAGTCTTTAACGGCTTGTGACTGATTACCATTGATGTGATCAGCGCCTAACCAATCTACCGGAGTACAAGCTTTACCAGAAACTGGCGATACTGCACCGACACATGGGCCACCGTATACGGCATTCTGCGCCATAACCATTGCATCATTTAAGATGATTTTGTTATCGTAAGAACCTTTGTTGTAACTGTTCTGGAATGACACATCCCAAGACCAATCACCTAAAGAACCTTCTAAGCCTAACACGTAACGATTGTAATCAATCGTTGTTTCGCCACCTGAGTGGTTAGTCATGGCAACAGGCATATAACCTACAGCGTCGCCACCCCAACCTGCTACTGTACCACCACGAATATAACGGCTACCTGCTAATTGTGCTGTCCAGAATTGACGGAAGCTGTTAATTTCAGTCTTACGTTGGCTGAAAATAAATTCAGAGTAAGCTGAGATATTGTCAGTTAAATCGTAATCACCCATCATAAACACAGAAGCGACTTCGCTTTCTGGGATCATAGTCTGAGCATTTTGAAACGGGTGATCGGCATCAGCCCAACCGTCGGAATCTTTGTCGTAAGAAACAGGGTACCAACCGTTTGGCACAGAAATGTTGTTAGGACCAGGTGAAGTAATTAAACTGTTAAAAGTTGGGCGGTTAGCCGCCGCGAAAAAGCCGTCGTAGTCATACTGTGCTTTTACACCAGTACGGAAGTTTGAGGCACCTGGTGCGTAGTTGAAAATCCATACACCGTATTGCGAAGCACTACAGTGGTAATCACCAGTACGTGGATCGATAGGATCAGTACGCTCACCTGGGTTAGCTTGGCTGTAGAATAAACGCTGGTTACAATCAAAGAAATCACGATCGCCACGCGCTAACTCTGTTTGTAAGTTATAGTCAGCTACGACACGGAATGAACCACGGTCAAATGTTTTGCCGTAAGTTGCATTTAAACGATAATTTTCACCGCCAGATTCAAATGGTTGGTCAAGGTTAACAGTAACGTTTGAACCATCGCCTTTTTTAGTAATGATGTTAATTACACCGGCTACTGCATCAGAACCGTATAAAGAAGAAGCACCGTCTTTTAATACTTCAATACGCTCTACCGCAGATAAAGGAATTGAGTTCAAATCGAAAGCAGCAACTTGACCGCGAGTACCCGCAGGGCCAGCACGACGGCCGTTTAATAATACTAATGTGCGGTTAGCACCTAAACCACGCATAGAGATTGATTCGTTACCCGCACCACCGGCAGTGACGAAACCAACAGATAATGCAGAAATTAATTGGCTTGAGCCAGCAGCAACAGTAGAAGTACGCAGTAATTCACCTAAAGTACTTAAACCTTGGTCTTTTGCTAATTCAGTGCTGATAATAGTAATAGGAGAAGCGCTATCTAAACCATCAGTGCGGATGCGCGAGCCGACAACCTGAATGCGTTCAGTTTTTTCATCTTTTTTTGCTGTTTCGTCTTCTTCAGTTTCTTGCGCTGATACAGAACCGGCAAATGCCAATGTTGTTGCAGCACCGAAAACCATTGCTAGCCGAACTGCTTTGCTTAGCTTGTTATTGGTGAACATATTTAACTCCCTGGATGACTCTTCAGAGTATCTCGTTGTTTTTTGTAGTCAGTCACATCTTTATGTGTGTCTGCTGAGAATCGCCCGAATACAATCTCGGTACAACACAGCCCGATAATATGCAGCAAAAAAATTCAGGTCAAGATTAAAAGCATGTTATTAGTCGCAAAAATTGAACTTTTTGACACTATTTCTTTTTATGTGTTAATAAAACAATACAGCTTAAAAAAGTTAAATAAATTAAAACAACATAAGCTCATTTACTTTACATTAAGCGTACTTAACAGTGTTTTTTGCTACCTGTTTTATTAGAAAGATTTAGCGAAGGTTTCTAAGTAAAAAATAAAATCAGCGCTTAGTTAACTCATCGTCAACCTTGCAGATAGCTTAACAAGTACCCACTGCCGTCATTCGCTTAATAAACATGATGTTTTTTCATTGTTGCAAAAAAAAACCTCTGACAATTGTCAGAGGTTTTTATTAACCGAGTAACTTACGCAATATTAATATTTCAGAGAAATACCAAAACGGTAAGTACGGCCTAACATGTCATAGTAACCTGGGAAAGTGTTACCGTTGTTAGTTGCAGTGCTACCTGCTTCGCCACCAACGACTGGTGCGTCACGGTCAAACAAGTTATCCACACCGAAACGGATAGTCAGGTTTTCAGAAGCAACATAGCTTGTGGCTAAGTCGAAGTAGCTGAATGAACCAATTTGACGGAAGGCTTCAAAAGTACCTGCTTGTTGCGCAGTTTCACGCTCGATTGAACCTAAGTAACGCCATAATAGTGATACAGATAGGTCATTCATGTTCCAAGTAGTACGTTGAGTACCTTTGATTTCATGCTGTGGTGCGCAGTTAGTACCATAGAAACCGTTACAATCAATCACTGCTGATACTGGCGAGCTTAAGCTCTTCACTTCAAGATACTTGTTGATATTACCCGCGAAATCCAACATACCCATGTCGCCTAAATCAAAGCCGAAGTTGAAAGCCGCTTCAACACCACGCGTTTTGATGTAAGACAGGTTAGTGGTATAGGCTTCAACACCCGCACCAGGAATGTTCAATGAACCACCGATACGCGTGATTTGCGCACACTGTGCGGCAATACCAAGCTCATAACAACCGTCTAAGATTTCTTGAGCAGAGTTTTCACCAATGTATCCATCAATATTAATGTCGTAGTAATCAACAGAGAACATTGCACGTTTAACAGAGTCAAATTCTGGACTCCACACAAAACCTACAGTTGTAGTATTGGCGGTTTCTTCGTTTGGTAAACTGTTCGGGTTAGAACCTGACAGAATGTTGATCTGACCAGAAACGATATCATTTACCTGACCAACTTGTGCAGCAGTTTGGCCTGTTGAAATACACAGCGCACGTAATGTAGCACTGATGTTCGGGTTAGATAATGAACAAGGGTCTAAATCAGCGTTATCTAAGTTAGTGGTTAATGGTGCATACAACTCGCCAACGTTAGGCGCGCGCGTTGCTTTTTGCTTCATTACACGCACTAACAACTCGTCAGTTGGACGGTAAGCTAAACCTAGTTTCCAGCTGCCTGTTGCGCCAACAGTATCATAGTGAGAGTGACGGTAACCGAACTCTAACTCAAGCAGATCAACCAGCTCTTTGCCTTCAACTAAAGCAAGTTTACCTTCGCCGTATAGTTCATTTACTTTGAACGAACCACCAACCGGTAATGAGTTACCACCTGCGCCACCTAAACAGCTAGATGGAGCCAACTTTAAACACTCATCTGGGTTAAAGAATGCCGACTCTTCGCGGTATTCATAACCAAAGCTCATAGCTAATGGTGTATCAGCAAATGGAGAAACCACAGCATCAATTGGACCATCAATTACTGCTGAAGCAACACGTTGTTGATAAGCAGTTGTAGAGAATGCCGTTGCTGATGCATAAGCAGCCATTTCAGGGGTGATAGTACCGAAACCGCCAAACAGGTTAATTGGCACGCAAGTTGAGCCACCAACATTACATGTAGTGGTGCTGCTTGCATTTAAGGCATTCGCGATGTTAGCAACGTTGGTATAACCCGCGTTAGTGTTTACACGGTTAGTTTCGCCGTGTTGTAACGATACATCATATGCCCAAGAGTCATTGATAAAGCCTTTTACACCACCCACTAACTGGAACTGATCGGTATTGAACTCAGTTGAACGGGGGCCAAGCTCTACAGTACGACGGAAGATAGAAAGTAACAATGAGTCAGGGGTATCAACTACACCGTTGTTGTTGCCATCAATCCAGGTGGTTAAACCAGGACCGTTTAACTGACTGATGCTGTTATTAGCCGCAGTAACTAAAGCGTTACGCGCTTGATCAGAGAAGAATGGGTTAGCAACCGGAACCATAAAGGTATTACCAAAGATACCTGAAGGTGCTACTTGCTGTGCTACGTTCGTGTCAGTGAAGTTGAATGAACCGTAAACGGTTGTATCATCATTAACGTCCCAATGCGCAATAGCAGTACCGCTGAAACGCTTAGACGGTGTTTGATAATAGTTGTATGGGTTGAAGTTAAAGGCAGAACATGTTGGGCCAATAACTAAAGAACCATCATCACGGAACTGACCGCTGGTGCCAGTGGCGCCAACGATACCAACACGAGTTGGGATAGTTGTACCACTACCGCCACCTGGCGCTACTACGTTTGGCGCATTTTGGCCACATAATGCGGCTGTTGGTGGAATAGGCGCGATACCTTGTTGGAAGTTAGATAAGTTACCGCCAGTTGCAGTAGAAATACCATAATTACCTAAAGCACGTTGACCTAACAATAATGGGTCACGGTCATAGTAACTGAAAGAAACAACGGCATTACCTTTATCATCGTCAAAGTTGCCACCAATGGTTAAGGCAAGGTTGTCAGTGAAGGCATCAGCTTCAGCCGTTCTTGAATGGCCTGCGTCTAATTGCACACCTTCAAAATTCTTCTTCATGATGAAGTTGATGGCACCAGAGATTGCATCAGAACCGTAAACGGCTGAAGCACCACCAGTAACCACTTCTACACGGTCGATTAATGCAGTAGGGATAGTAGAGGTATCTACGCTACCTGCAGTGTTGAATGGTACAACGCGCTTGCCATCAACCAAAATAAGGTTACGGTTTGAACCTAAGCCACGTAAACTGATGGTGGCTGCGCCGCCTGTACCGTTGTTCACGTTACTGTTATCACCTGGGACTGCGCCAGGTAAGACACGTAATACGCGTTCAATTTCAGGTTGTTGTTGTTTTTCAATTTCTACAGCATCAATAGTGTTAATTGGGCTGGTAGACATTGCGTTTGCACTTCTGATACGGCTACCCGTTACAGAAATACGTTCAACTTTTTCTTCTGCTGCTGGTGTTTCTTGTTGAGCGAATGCAGTACCAGAATACATAGCAACTGATGATGCACTCAAGAACAAAGCAAGACGCACTGAGCCCGAAATTTTATTAGTGGTAAACATGGTGTTCTCCCTGGATCACATTGGGTGTGATTCTGTGTATAAGCTTTATCCTGACCTTCGAAAAAGTTCAAGAAATCGTTGGAATTATTATTCCACGTCTTGATAATAAACATAACAATCGGGCTGGTCAATCATGTCAACCAAACAAAGTTGTTCAACATTTGTATTTTTTAACCGCCAAAAGCATTAAATACCTTTACTATACAAATCAGATACATAGTGATGCAAAAGTAACTTTTGACGTGTAAATGTAAAAACTAAGAAGATTTTAAGATGCTAAATAACGGTACAAAACAACAGATTAGGCAAATACATCAACAATTAAAACAACAATTGCCTAACTACCAGCCTCGGCCCACGCAGAATAAATTGATTGCAGAAATAGCGAATATCGTTGCAGGCCAATACGATCGCTACGATCGCATCGGTTTAATTGAGGCGGGTACCGGTACGGGCAAATCTTTAGCCTATCTGCTTGGCACCCTGCCTTATGCCTTAAGTCAAAAGAAAATAGTCGTGATTGCGACGGCAACGGTGGCACTGCAAGAGCAGCTAGTGAATAAAGACTTGCCTTTTTTTCGGCAACACAGCGGCTTAGAGTTTGATTACAGTCTGGTGAAAGGCCGACAGCGCTATGCCTGTATTGAGCGTTTACAACAACGGATACAACAACCTACGCTGTTTAGTCAGGATGCACCTGATGCCCATCAACAAGCGTTATTACAACGTTTGTTAGACGCTTGGCAACAACGTAGCTGGCTGGGCGACCGCGATACGTTACCCGAGTCTGTTACTGACGAGCTCTGGTATAGCTTACAAGCCGATGCCCACTACTGCAGTAAAACACAGCGTCGACATTTACACTGTCCTTTTCACTTAGCCCGTGCTGAGATCAGCAATGCACAAGTGTTAGTGGTCAATCACAGTTTACTGTTATCAGACTTATTAAACGGTGGCGCGGTATTGCCCGAACCGGAAGAAACCCTTTATGTGATTGATGAAGCACATCATCTCGCAAGCTGTGGCAGAGAGCTACTTAGCGCCAGCGCACAATTAACGGAAAATGGCCCTTGGTTAGAGAAATTTCGGAAGACGCTTACGCAACTCCAAGCCGTTTTACCCGATACCGCATTGCGCGATTGCATGCGCTTAGACGATGCGGTGAGTGATTTTAACGTCGCGCTTAAACCGATTCAGCGCAGTGTGCAAGAATTTCTACCCAGTTGGTTTAGCAGTAAACAGCAAACCGAATATCGTTTTAAACACGCGGCTTTACCCAAATTGTGGCAGCAACAAGCTGAGGTTTTGGCACAAGCAGCGCAAAAAGCCACTCACCTGTGCGATAAGTTGTTAACCGAGCTACAGCAAAAGCTTACGGAAAACAGTAAGATCCCTAAGCTATGGTACACGTTATTACAAGAGCTGGCTTATGCGCGCCAACGCTTTGAGCAACAGCAAGCCCTGTGGCAATTATTACAACAAGAGCAAAAAGAACCCGCTTGGCAAGCGCGTTGGTTACAGCGGCGTGCTGATACCGATCTTTTATTTATGCACGCCAGCCCCTTGGCTGCCGGCTTACAATTAGAACAGCTGTTATTTAGCCAAGCCTTTGCGGTGATCCTTTGCTCTGCCACACTGACCGCCTTAAACTCGTTCGATTATGCAAAAAAGGAATTAGGGTTAAATGCCCATACTGGCTTGCAATGTTTACAAGTCGATTCACCTTTTGCTTATCAACAACAAGCTGAAATACTGCTACCCAAAACACGATGTGAACCTACTGACAGCGCTTTTACAGCTGAACTGGTACGCTTGTTACCTCAATACCTCAATACCCCTGCCGGATCTTTGGTGTTATTTGCGTCTTATTGGCAAATGCAAGAAGTGGCCACTGAGCTTCGCAAACAAGGTTTTACGCTACTAGTACAAGGCGAGGCTTCGCGACAAGCTTTGCTGCAATTACATGCAGACAGGGTGAATGGCGATAACGCCAGTATATTATTTGGCACACAAAGCTTTTCGGAAGGGTTAGATTTACCCGGAAAATTACTCACCAATCTCATTATTACTAAATTACCCTTCGCAGTACCCACCTCACCACTGGAGGAAGCCTTGAGTGAAGCCATCACCGCCCGTGGCGGTAATGCTTTTTTACAATTAAGTATTCCGGCTGCGGCGAAAAAACTGGTGCAGTCTTGTGGTAGACTGCTGCGCCAAGAGCAAGATGAAGGGCGTATCGTTATTTTAGATCGCCGACTGGTAAGTAAAACCTATGGTAAAGCCATGCTTGATGCACTGCCGCCATTTCGCCGAAATATAGAATACTGACAGGAACTCAACCGTTATGCCCGAGCTGGTTCTTACGACAGAACTGCTGCTATTACTCTGCAGTGTAGCCTTTATTGCCGGTTATATCGACGCTATCGCCGGCGGTGGCGGTTTATTAACGGTACCGGCTTTGCTTACTGCGGGTTTGCCACCGCATGTGGTGTTAGGCACCAATAAACTGGCCGCGACCTTTGGTTCTTTTACCGCCTCGCTTACTTATTATCGCAAGCGTCTATTTGACCCACGTTATTGGCGCACCAGCCTGATTTTTACCGCCCTAGGCGCATTAATCGGTACCTTGGTCGTCGATCAATTAAGTACCGCATTGTTAGAAAAACTGTTACCCATCCTCATTCTTTTTGCTGCAATTTATACCCTATTTAACCGCATGCAGCCCGATGATCGGATGACATTACCGACACCGAGTAAAAAATTGTTTTGGCAACAACGTCTGCAGGGGTTCACTTTGGGCTTTTATGATGGCGTAGCCGGCCCGGGTACTGGCGCTTTTTGGATGGTGTCGACCATGGCAATGTATAAAATTAACTTACTACTGACCAGTGGTGTCGCCAGAACCATGAATTTTGTCAGTAATGGGTTTTCATTGGCCGCTTTTATTGTGCTGGGCCATGTGCATTTTACCCTGGGTTTCGCCATGGGTTTTTGCTTGATGTGCGGTGCTTGGTTAGGTGCGCACTCGGCCATTCGTTTCGGCAGTAAGTTTATCCGGCCCGTATTTATCAGTGTAGTCATTGCCATTGCGGCACGTTTAGCGTGGCAGGCTTGGAGCGCTTAAGATGAACAGCTTAACCTCGGAGCAACTGCGTCAGTTACAAGCACAATTGCAACAATTATTAAGCTGGGCGCAACAACTTGATCGGCAAAGAAAACCCGGTAAGCCGGTGCACTGGTTCGATTCTGCCTTGTTTAGTTGTCATTCACCGGATCTGGCAGATTATGTGCAGGATAGCGTGCGTAATCTAAACCGACTGCAACAACAGGCGGATAACTTATCTACCACAGCCAAACAACGGATTACTGAACGCTTAAATGAACAAATTTCAGCGTTAACCCAGGCATTTCGGCTCAATCAAGTGCGCCAACAACATCAGCATGTCGCGGCCCCTCGTACTAAAGCGGCGGTGCAACAACTTGCGGTCACAGGTCAGCAGTTGTATCAACAGCTAAGTGAATACCAGCAATATGAAAGCCGCTTATTAGACATGGTGCGACAAGCCGAGCGGGAAAGTGATGCAGAAGCAACCAACCGCACTTTGACGCTACATGGTCGCTTGGGTCGCTGTCGAAAAGCAATTTATGAAGTTGAGTTAGCCATTCAAAAACTGGAGGCAGGAAAAAACCGATGAGCCAAGCGTTACCGCCGCTAATTTATCATCCTTGTTACAGCGAATTGGCTTTACCCGAGCGCCATCGTTACCCGATTGGTAAGTATCGCGCTTTGCAACAAGCACTGCTCGCTATCGGTGTACCCGACGCACATTTTACCGCAGCGCCCGCTGCCCTACCCGCCGAACTCAGTTGTATCCATGCCAGTCACTATGTTGAAGCCTTATGCAGCGGCACGCTGGATGCCAAAGCCATGCGCCGTATTGGTTTTCCGTGGTCTGAACAACTGATTTCACGCTCATTGCAATCGATAGGTGGCACTTTACACACCGCAGAATTAGCGTTAGCACAAGGTTTAGCCGTGCATCTAAGCGGTGGTTATCATCACGCTTTTCATGATTTTGGCAGTGGCTTTTGCCTGTTTAATGATTTGGCTTTCACCGCCAAAACGCTGATACAACGGGGTGTGGGTCCGATCTTAATTTTTGATCTGGATGTGCATCAAGGCGATGGTACCGCGCTGTTGTTAGCCAACGAGCCAGAAATTATCACTGCTTCCATTCATTGTGAGAAAAACTTTCCGGCACGCAAACAACACTCTGATTGGGATATTGGCGTAGCAACGCACTGTAGCGAACACGAGTATTTAGAAACCGTGCAGCAAAGCTTAGACAGTTTATTAACGTGGTATCGCCCTGAACTGGTTTTGTACGACGCAGGCGTGGATGTGCATAAAAACGATGATTTAGGTTTATTATCGATCAGCACGGCGACTATCGCCCAGCGCGATCAGTTAGTACTTGAACGCTGCCGCGCCAAACAGATCCCGGTCGCAGCAGTCATTGGCGGAGGCTATCAACGCGATCTCGCCGCACTCACTGCGGTGCATCTGCAGTTATTTAAAGCGGCGTTCAACGTCTTTGGCTCAAGCTTGGGGCGCGAAATAAAAACCTAACTGCCGTTTGATCGCCGTGGGTAAGGCCGGTAAAGCTGACTTTGGCAGTAAAAAGGTTGCCATAGTGAATAAATCGGTGAAGATACGATTCTTCTCAGTAGTGCGCTTTAAATAATCATGCCCTGACGAGCCGCCGGTGCCTATTTTACTGCCCAACATCCGTTGTACCATCATGGCATGCTTGTAACGCCAGATCGTCAGTTGTTCATCAATCTCTGTTAAACAGGTTAATAACTGAAACGGTAAATTAAACAGCGGCTCTTCTTGATATAAGTTGATAAACAAGGCCGACAGCATGGCTTTTTGACTTAACCGAAAACTACCTTGCTGTTGTAATTGCTGATATTTCTCCGGATCGAGTAAGGCCGAAAATTTTTCACGCGTACGGGCAATTTCTTGCAGCTGGAGATCACGCTCGGCATCCGATATCTGCTCAATTTGCGAAACGATACTCTGATCATTTTGCAGCATCTGTTCGGTTGCTTGTTGGTACATTTGCCAAAAACTAAAGTCTTCAAATTGTAAGAACGGCATGCGCTCTAACCACTTTTCAATGCGCTCAAACAAACTTGGCGCCTGTTCTAAGTTTTGTAAAAACTCACGATCGGTGGCATTTAACCGACTGTAAAATGAATTTTTGTCAAAATCGATGCGAAATTCGCTTTTTAAACCCAAACCAATTTCAAGCATTTTAAATTGAATGCTCTGAAAACCGGAGGCCGGCACCAAGTAATCGCGAAACGCCATAAAGTCTTGCGGTGTCATGGTTTCGATGACCGCAATTTGCTGATTAAGCAGTTGCTGAATACTGATAATGCGCTTTAATTTATGCACCATACCGGTTAATTGTTCATCTTTGACTTCAGCTTCAGCAAACACCGCCATCACAGCGCCAAGCTCATGCAAAATTTGTTTAAACCACAGCTCATAAACCTGATGCACTATAATGAATAAGGTTTCATCATGTGCTTCAGCGCCATAACGCTTACTTTCTGGGGCTTGGGCGGTTAAAAGCTTGTCGAGTTGCAAGTAATCGCCGTAGTAACATGCTGTTGTATTTTTTTGCATACGTTTAATAACCACTTATCGCTGTTCAGCGCATTGTAACAAGGCGCGCGACTAACTCAATCTTTCAGTAGTCTTTTCGAGCAAAGCTGATTATGCTTAAAGCACATTTATCAGGAGAAACGCCATGACATTGGATAGCGATATTCATAATTTTTATGAAAAATTATTGTTAGATCATATTGTTGAGCTGGGATTAGACCAAGAAAAGGAAAGCGAGTATCTGGCTGATCTATGCTGTATCTCTTTAAACTTATTACCCCCCCGATACATTCGCTATGAAGTGGACATGTCTTTTTACATGCCACAAAGCGAGCGCTTTGAAATGCAAATGAAAGTAAAAGAGGCGGTTAGCCGTGCCCGTAGCTTTTTGGATAATCAGTAATGTCATCTCTTGAGCAAGCACCCGACCATGTCAAACTGGCCGTTGATCTTATTGTGTTGCTAGAGCAACAGCAATTACCAGCAGCCACCTTGCTCGCGGCCTTAAAATTAGTCGTCAAAGATACTGAGAACAAACTGGTCGCAGCTTCGCAATAAGTGCTGAGTAGCGAACATCTCACAAGCTTCGGTCAAGCTTGGCAAGCTTCGGGGTCAGATACCTAGACCCCTTAACGTTTTCGCCGTTGGCGAGATACTTTCTTTTGCGTCGCCAAAAGAAAGTATCCAAAGAAAATGCGACCCTACTTCCGCTCGAAAGCCCAACTGCTCATGCGCTGTCCAAGGCGAAAACGTAACTCGCACGGCGCTACCGTCGCCGCACTCAAACACCCGTTTTCTTAAAACCTTGGCCAACGATGTTCAGTCGGCTCGCTGCAAAGGGGGGAAACCTTTCAGGTCAGATACAAATCTTTTCGACAGGTTGCTCGGCTTGCAACGTAAGGGGATTAACAGCAAAAAAGCTATGACTTTTTGCATTCTCTTGGATTTATGCGAGGCGAGTTAGCAGCGAAGTAAACTTTGGCTGGAGACGTCTTTTTCAGGGATGAAAAAGAGGAGCGTACAGGGAGGTATTTACCGCGTGCTCCAGCCAAAGCTTTACGCAGCGCTTAACGTTTTGCAGGCTTCTAGCTTCAGATACCTAAACACTTAACGTTTTCGCCGTTGGCGAGATACTTTCTTTTGCGTCGCCAAAAGAAAGTATCCAAAGAAAATGCGACCACACGTTGCGGCGAAAGCCCGGCTCAACCTAACACAGCCAAGGCGACGAGGTAACTCGTTCGGCACTACCGTGCCTCGCTCAAACACCCCTCGTCTTAAAACCTTGTCCGCGCGAGGTTGCCCGGCTTGCAACGTAATGGGATAAAAAGCACAATCACTTCGAATTGATGCTGGGCGAGTTAATAGCGAAGTAAACGTTGGCTTAAGACGTCTTTTTCAGGGATGAAAAAGAGGAGCGTACAGGGAGGTATTTACCGCGTGCTCCAGCCAAAGCTTTACGCAGCGCTTAACGTTTTGCAATCTTCTAGCTTCAGATACCTAAACCCTTAACGTTTTCGCCGTTGGCGAGATACTTTCTTTTGCGTCGCCAAAAGAAAGTATCCAAAGAAAATGCGACCCCACTTCCGCTCGAAAGCCCAACTGCTCATGCGCTGTCCAAGGCGAAAACGTAACTCGCACGGCACTACCGTCGCCGCACTCAAACACCCGTTTTCTTAAAACCTTGGCCAACGATGTTCAGTCGGCTCGCTGCAAAGGGGGGAAACCTTTCAGGTCAGATACAAATCTTTTCGACAGGTTGCTCGGCTTGCAACGTAAGGGGATTAACAGCAAAAAAGCTATGACTTTTTGCATTCTCTTGGATTTATGCGAGGCGAGTAAGCAGCGAAGTAAACTTTGGCTGGAGACGTCTTTTTCAGGGATGAAAAAGAGGAGCGTACAGGGAGGTATTTACCGCGTGCTCCAGCCAAAGCTTTACGCAGCGCTTAACGTTTTGCAGGCTTCTAGCTTCAGATACCTAGACACTTAACGTTTTCGCCGTTGGCGAGATACTTTCTTTTGCGTCGCCAAAAGAAAGTATCCAAAGAAAATGCGACCCTACGTTGCGGCGAAAGCCCGGCTCAACCTAACACAGCCAAGGCGACGAGGTAACTCGTTCGGCACTACCGTGCCTCGCTCAAACACCCCTCGTCTTAAAACCTTGGTCGCGCGAGGTTGCCCGGCTTGCAACGTAATGGGATAAAAAGCACAATCACTTCAAATTGATGCTGGGAGAGTTAACGGCGAAACAGCAGCTTATGTCAGCGTTTTGAATAAAATAGAGTGAACAACGAGGGGTTTGGGTGGCAACTCCACCAGCCACATCCCGGCACATACATCATAAACTGTGGCTGCTTCCTTCCGGACCTGACCAGGTTCGCCTACTAGTATTGCGAGAGGACCAATGGAGTTACCATGGTATTGCCTTAACGGCAGCGCGCATTATCCGCAAAACCGTTCGGGGTTGCAAGTGCTAAGCAGCAAGCTGCAACCCTAACGCTGATAAAAACAACAGTTTAATTACCTAAAGCTTGCTGATAGGTCTGCAGCACCGCTTTTAAACGACGTTGTTGCGCCGGTGATAAGCGTAATAGTTGTTTCTGCGCTTCAGGTAACGCCTCTAACTGCGGATCAGCGTAAATATACATGACCGAAGGGCGGATTAATTCGGGCTGACTCGACAGCTCTGGCGTAGCCAGCAATAGATTAATCGTTTGACGTAAACGCTGTTCAAAACTCATGTCAGGATAGCCTAGCTCAGCGAAAGCCTCGTCAAGCAAGGGTTGATAACGCGCTTTCAAAGCCAATAACTGTCTTGCTGGTACGCTTTCTAACAGCTGAATATAAGGCTCATAGCGGGCGGCATTCGCAGCAGCCATCCGAAAGCGATCCGGGGCCACTTGCTCAACTAAAAAAGCGTCAGCCGGTGCAGATAATACAGCATGGCCTGCGACTAATCGGCCTTGCGCTAAATTATCAACCGTGACCACAAAATGCCGCACCATATCTTCACGATTAAATAGCGATGCCATACCCGCTTTCCAGTTCAGCGCTAACAGATCGTCGCTAATCACTTTATCAGAGACATTTAACGGTGGTAACGGCGGTAGCTCGGGTTTTACTTCGGCCACGGGTGTTTCAATGGTTGTTATCGGCTCTGGCATAACGGCAGGTTCGTTAACGGCTTCAGGTTGCATTTGCTCAGCTTGCTCTACTGCGGCCACTTGTTCGGGTTGCGGTAATAATACCGGTGGCAGCGTGACGGTTTCGGTCGGTTCGGCCGGCCCTTTGAATAAAAACCATAATGCAGCGATAATGATTAATACTACGCCTGCTAAACCGGCATAATAAACGGACTGTCCACCACCTGAAGCTTGTTGTGACATAATGATTTACCTGTGCTTTTGAAATAAATTGCCCTTTAGGGCGTCTAGCATTGCATTAATCTCAATTATCAGCAATATACTAATTGAAGAGTTCAGGTTGTAAAAAAAGTTCAGTGAAGGATGTTTAACACCTTATTATGCAAACAGACCCCACAGTAACATCTAGCAAGACCGCATTAATGTTAACCGGTGGTGGCGCACGAGCGGCCTATCAAGTTGGTGTGCTTAAAGCGATTGCCAGTCAATATCCACGCAGTAGCCCACTGCCATTTAAGATTATCAGTGGCACTTCTGCTGGCGCCATTAATGGTGCAGGCCTTGCCTGCTATGCCTCTTGTTTTCATTTAGGGGTGAAAAAAATTGAATCGGTCTGGCGAAACTTTCATACCGCGCAGGTGTATTACTCTGATTATCCTCGGCTAATTCGCCATCAAATTCGGAATGTTTACAGTGCCTTTCAAGCAGACTACGCCAATAAAAAACCGGTCAGCTTACTGGATAACAAACCGCTTAAGCAGTTATTGAACAAAATTCTCGACTTGCAACGCATTGACCAAAATATCATGCGCGGTTATCTATCTAGCTTCTCGGTAACCGCCTCTTGCTATAACACCGGCGATTCGATTAGCTTTTTTCAATCTGATACCGCAGAAGAATGGCGCCGAGCCAAACGTTGTGGCCAACGCACCCTGTTAGATGTGCATCATTTAATGGCTTCTGCGGCGATACCGCTGCTGTTTCCCTCGGTGCGTATCCATCAACGCTACTTTGGTGATGGCTCTGTGAATCAATTGGCTCCCCTTAGCTCGCCGATCCATTTGGGGGCTGATAAAATTTTGATTATTGGTGTCGACGACCCACGCCGAGGTGCTTTTCGAGAGCGCAGCTTACACCACCCGGATTTAGCCACGGTGGCAGGGCATTTACTTGATACGGTATTTACCGACACGCTGAACTCCGATTTAGAGCGAATGCAGCGCATCAATAAAACGGTTGAGCTGTTAAAGCAGCACAATATTGAAACGGAACTCAAGCCCGTGCAAAGCTACATGATTAATCCAAGCCAAAATTTTAATCAATTAGCCAGTGAATATTTTTTGTGTTTACCGATCGCCATTCGCACCCTACTGCGCGTTACGGGTATTCGGCAACACTCTGATTCAAGCTTAGTCAGTTATCTATTATTCGAACAAAAATACACGCGCCGTTTAATTGAATTAGGCTATGAAGATGGTATGCAGCAGATGGATCGCATTATGCAATTTCTTGCCGCACCGTAAAATTAATGCCGTCAAAAAACCGCCAACCTTAAACAAAATTAAACTTAACTGCATAAAAACAATGACTTAAAAAACTGGCCTAACATTTGCTTTATCCTTATCAGTGCAACAATAAATTCTGGTAAGGTGAGCATATGTGGCAAGAATCAAGCAACTTAACTAATGCGTTTGGTGACTTATCCATCGGCAGTATTTGGCAAGAAACTCCAGACTGCAGTGAAAGCAGTTTAGTCAGTCAATTACAAACCACCTTAGATTTGCAGCAACAATTGGATATTTTCTCCATGAGCGCAGGTCGTGTTTTGCCTTTGTGCGGAATGACTTTAAATACCCACTCCAGCAACTTGCAAGCCCGCGGTTCAAAAAAAGGGGCTTACCAACACCAATCAAAATTGGTGTTAGAAAACCAAGTTTTAGCTGAAATTAGTTATGATTCGGCGCACGCGTTTACGCCTTTAGTGCAACGGCAATTGCTGTTGTTAGAATCAGAGTGGCTATTTGCATTGCGTAATGCCCTACTGGTCAGCCGCTTGCAGCAAATGGCTTTGAAAGATCCATTAACCACGTTAGGCAACCGTCGCTTTTTTGACGATAGTTTTGTCAAAGCCGTGCAACTGGCTAAACGCCATCAACTGCCCTTTACGTTATTGTTATTAGATTTAGATAACTTTAAACAAGTTAATGATAACTCTGGCCACTATGTGGGTGATGAGGTGTTGATCGCGGTAGCAGATTGTATGCGGGAATCGTTAAGAGCCACTGACAGTTTGTTCCGCTTTGGTGGTGATGAATTTGCAGTATTACTCTCTGATAGTGATGCAGAGCATGCGGATGTGGTGGCTGAGCGTTTACTGCAAAGCATTGATACAAATGCTTTTCTAGCGAGCCATAACGTTGGTTGCAGTATCGGTATGGCGCGGTTATCGGCTGAACAACAACCGCGTGATTTATTTCATGCCGCCGATGAAGCCTTATATCAGGCTAAATCATCAGGCAAAGGTCGGGTCAGTCAATATAATGGCGGCCGCGTTAAGTTGCTCGAAAAAGCAGCTCATTCTCTGTTGGCTGCCAGCTAAGCCACGCTTTAGCTTGTTCATCGCTGTAGCTACTGGCATAACCGGCGACTAACACCAATTTGCCCTCCTGCAGCAGCAACGGTATTTGCCCTCGCTGCCAAGGGGGCAATTGCCATTGCTTAAACCACTGCTTTAAAGGCTTAGTCTGCTTCCCTGCCGGTTTAAAAGGCAAATTTAACATACCAAATACCACTTGATACTGCTGTGACGCTTCAGCTAATGCTAATGATCCCGCTACCTTGGTTTTATGCCAGAGTAACTGCCCCAGATCCTCGGGCAGCTGACAAGCTTGTTGCCAAGTTAATACGCAACTCGGTAAGGCTTGCCGTTGAGAATCGTTATTCAGTAAATAAAGATGCTGTTGATAACGGCGAACCAGCAAGCGGCCGGCCACTAATTGCGGCTGAGCATCGGCTTGCGCCGCGATAACTTGCTGTTTTAACGTTAAAAGCCACTGTGTTTCTGGATTAAAGCCGGCAGCATATAACCAACGGCGTAACACCAAGTCTTGCTGTAACGGATGCTGCTGACTCAGTGCAATAAGATCGAGCTTATCTGGCGTGGCACAACGCGCTAGCGCTTGTTCGGTATAATATTCCGCTAAACTGGCGGCATCTTGCAGATGTTGCACACTGCGCCCTACCGTACTGAGCCACTGCGGCCAGCGCTGTTTTAATACCGGGCTCACCGTATGTCGCAGAAAATTGCGCTCAAACTCGGTGTTCTGATTACTTTCATCTTCTACCCAAGACAACGCATGGCGAGTGGCATAATCCACTAACTGTTGGCGACTGATGGCCAGTAACGGCCGCCACAACTGACCCTTGGCAAAATGTCGACGGCTTGGCATGGCGGCTAAACCGTTTAAGCCGGCACCGCGCTTTAACGCTAGCAGTAGGGTCTCGAATTGATCATCGGCATGATGTGCGCACACTAAGCTCGTTTGAGGCTCAGTAATGTAATCCGCGAGTACCTGATACCGAGCGCGGCGTGCTTGTTGCTCAATATTGGTATTAGACGGCAGGTGTACATGGCAAAGCTCAAAAGGCAGGTTAAGCTGTTGACACTGTTGCTGGCAAAAACGGGCCCAGGCATCGGCTTGCGGGCTTAGCCCGTGATGTACATGCACCACTTGCAAGGGAATGGCGTGTTGTTGGCATAAAGGCCAAAGTAAATGCAATAAAACTTGTGAGTCTAAGCCACCGCTATAAGCCAACACCAGCCGCGAGGGCTGGTGTTGATGCAGTTGCTTGAGCAAATACTGGCTTAAGTCTGTTCGGTGCAAAGCTGGCCTATCCTCAGCTAGCTATGCTTAACAATAACCGTAAGACATTAAACGCTTGTAGCGTTTTTCTAGTAATTCTGCGGTGCTAAGTTTTTGTAGCTTCTCTAAGTCACGCAGTAAAGCCTGCTTTAAGGTGCTGGCCATTTGCTCTGGCGAGCGATGGGCGCCACCTAGTGGCTCAGTAATTACTTCATCAATTAATTTTAGCTCTTTTAACCGACCGGCAGTAATACCCATAGCATCAGCCGCTAGTGGCGCTTTTTCAGCGCTTTTCCATAAAATAGAGGCACAGCCTTCTGGCGAGATAACCGAATACGTGCTGTATTGCAACATATTCACTTTGTCACCCACGCCAATAGCTAAAGCACCACCAGAACCACCTTCACCCACTACCGTACAGATCACCGGCACTTTTAAACCGGCCATCACTTTTAAATTACGGGCAATGGCTTCAGATTGACCGCGCTCTTCAGCGCCGATACCTGGATATGCACCTGGCGTATCAATAAAGGTAATGATCGGTAATTTAAAGCGTTCGGCCATTTCCATTAAGCGTAAGGCTTTGCGATAGCCTTCCGGTCTTGGCATACCAAAGTTACGACGGATTTTTTCTTTAGTATCGCGACCTTTTTGATGGCCGATGACCATCACCGCTTGCTCACCAAGACGGGCCGTTCCGCCGACAATCGCATTGTCATTAGCAAAAGCCCGATCGCCACACAGCTCATCAAAATCGGTGAACATATGCCGAAGATAATCAAAGGTATATGGCCGACGAGGATGGCGCGCTAATTGTGCAACTTGCCAGGCACCTAATTCCGCAAAAATCTTTTTGGTCAGCGTCAGGCTTTTTTCTTTTAATTTGTTAATTTCTTCTTCTAACCCAAGATCATAATCGCCATTGCGACTGACATTGCGTAATTCGTCTATTTTTGCTTCCAGTTCAGCAATAGGTTGCTCAAACTCTAAATAATTCAGCATCATCGACTATCACTACCTAATTAATTAAATTCCAATTCTATTGTTGCCATTTGTCGTAACTGATGCAACAAAGCGTCTGTGGGCGTGACCCACCATGCTGTCCCTAACTGCAGTCTAACCTGCCCTTCCTCGCGTTGATACCAAAGATGTACTGGCACGGTGCCAGCTTGATACTCGGCTAACGCCCGTTTTAACTTTTCCAGATAATTCTGATCAATCTGCGTCGATTGTACAGTGATATTCAGAGATTTCAGCGATTTTTCTCGCATCGCGGTAATTTCGCTGACATCGCGGCCGGACATTGTAAGGCCACCGTTAAAATCATCAAAGCTGACCTGTCCATTCACCAGTAAAATTCGGTCTTTTTGTAGCAATTGCTCGAAAGTTTCCAGCTGTTCTGGGAAAAATCGTACATCTAAGCGGGCAGATTTGTCATCTAAGGTCACAATAGCCCAGCGCCGACCTTTTTTGTTAATCATAACTCGCACAGACACAACTAAACCTGCGACTTGCACGCTTTGATCTTTTTTCGTTGGTTGTAAATCGACTAAGCGACAACTGGTGTAGTGCTTAATTTCATCAAGATAGCGATTTATCGGATGGCCGGTTAAATATAACCCCAGCGTCTCCCGCTCGCCTTCTAACCAGACTTCATCAGACCACAGCGGCACCATTCTCAGGCTTTGTGTACCGGGTTCATCTTCGGCGCCACCGAGTAAACCAAATAAATCATCTTGGCCAACCGCTTGCGCTTTAGCATGTTGCTCGGCGGCTTTCATGGCTTCTTCCAAATTAGCCATTAAAATAGCGCGTTGCGGCCCAGGATGTTGTTTAGCTCGCGTCGGCCCTAATTGATCCATAGCACCGGCTAAAATTAATTTTTCCATCACGCGTCGATTTAAACGCTTCAGATCTACCTTAGCACAAAAATCAAACAAATCACTAAATTCACCGTGTTCACGCCGGGCCTCGATAATGGCTTCAATAGGGGCGGCTCCGACACCTTTGATGGCGCCAATACCGTACACAATGTGACCTTGCTCGTTCACGGTAAACTTATGTTGGCCCGCATTAACATCAGGTGGGATCAAGGTCAGCTTCATTCGCTCACATTCATCAACCAAGGTCACAATCTTATCGGTGTTATCCATATCGGCTGACATCACCGCCGCCATAAATTCGGCGGGATAATGCGCCTTCATCCATAACGTTTGATAAGAGACTAAGGCATAAGCGGCAGAGTGCGACTTGTTAAAACCGTAGCCGGCGAACTTCTCTACTAAATCGAAGATTTTTATCGCCAATTCCGGATCAATGCCATTTTTGGCGGCACCTTCTTGGAAGGTATCGCGCTGTTTCGCCATTTCTTCCGGTTTTTTCTTACCCATGGCGCGGCGAAGTAAGTCGGCGCCGCCCAATGAGTAACCCGACAGCACCTGCGCGATCTGCATAACCTGCTCTTGGTAGAGAATAATGCCGTAAGTCGGTTCCAAAATAACTTTTAACGAATCATGCTGCCAAGTGGCATCGGGGTATGAAATTTCTTCACGACCACGTTTACGGTCAATAAAGTTATCAACCATGCCCGATTGCAATGGACCAGGGCGGAATAATGCCACCAAGGCAATCATATCTTCGAAACAGTCAGGTTGCAGGCGTCGGATCAGATCTTTCATCCCACGCGATTCTAGCTGGAATACCGCCGTGGTATCAGCTCGCATCAGCAGTTGAAAGCTGTAGCGGTCATCCAGTGGAATACTATTAATATCGACCAGCGCACGTCCTTCTTTTTGCAAACGGGCGTTGGCCATATTGACCGCCCATTGCAGAATAGTCAGGGTACGTAAACCTAAGAAGTCGAACTTCACTAAACCGGCATATTCCACATCGTTTTTATCAAACTGGGTGACCGGGTTTTGACCGTGCTCATCACAGTAAAGCGGTGAAAAATCAGTAATTTTTGTTGGGGCGATAACCACACCACCCGCATGCTTTCCGGCGTTACGGGTTACCCCTTCTAACTGCCTTGCCATATCAATCAGATCACGAACTTCTTCATCTGAGTCATATAACTCAGGTAAGCGCGGTTCTTCTTTAAACGCTTGCTCCAAGGTCATGCCGGGCGTGGGCGGGATCAGTTTCGAAATGCGGTCAACAAACCCATAAGGATGGCCTAAGACCCGACCGACATCGCGGATCACCGCTTTCGCCGCCATGGTGCCGAAAGTAATAATTTGTGACACCGCTTCTCGGCCGTACATATCGGCAACGTGTTCAATCACCTCATCTCGGCGATCCATACAGAAGTCGACGTCAAAGTCAGGCATCGATACCCGCTCGGGATTTAAGAAACGCTCGAATAGCAGGTCAAATTCCAAAGGATCAAGATCGGTGATTTTCAATGCATAGGCAACTAACGAACCCGCCCCTGAGCCCCGGCCAGGGCCCACCGGAATGTCATTATCCTTGCTCCATTGAATAAACTCCATTACCACCAAAAAGTAACCAGGGAAACCCATTTGGTTGATCACGTCTAATTCAATTTGCAACCGTTCATCATAGCCGACACGCTGCGCGGCTCTGACTTGTTCATCTGGAAACAGTTGCAATAAACGGTGCTCTAAGCCTTCGCGCGATTTCATCACTAAGAAATCGGCGTCTGACATGCCACCGGTGGGAAACGCCGGTAAGAAATATTCGCCTAAACGAATCGTCACATTACAGCGTTTAGCAATTTCTACGCTGTTTTCCAAGGCTTCAGGAATATCAGCAAACAGCTGCTGCATCTCAGCTGCAGTGCGTAAGTATTGCTGCTCTGAGTAGTTTTTCGGACGACGCTTGTCATCCAAGGTGAAACCATCATGGATCGCCACCCGAATTTCGTGGGCAGGGAAATCGCTGGCTTTTAAAAATACCACTTCATTAGTGGCGACCACGGGTAAATCTTCTGCTTCGGCTAAGGCAATGGCCTTTTGAATATACCGCTCTTCCTCTGCTCGGCCAGTGCGGCATAATTCAATATAGAACCGCTCAGGGAAATACTGCTGATAAAAACTGACCAGCTGTTGCACACTGCCCGGGTTCTCTTTTAGCAAGGCTTTGCCGAGTAAGCCATCTTTGGCACCGGATAACACGATCAGGCCCGCGGCATGTTCAATCAACCAATCATGATCTAACTGCGGTTTGCCATCGATGTGGCCGCGTAAATAGGCTTTTGAGATCAGGGTAGTCAGATTTTGATAACCCACGTTATCAGCGCATAACAACAACAACCGGTTTAACTCACCGGGAAAGATCGGATGTTGTACCCAGCAATCCACACCAATGATCGGTTTAATACCCGCATCGTGCGCCGTACTGTAAAAACGGACCAAACCACACATGTTCATTTGATCGGTTAAGGCTAAGGCTGGCATCTGCAAACCTGCCGCCATTTTAACAATAGGTTTGATCTTCGCGACGCCATCGATCATCGAAAAGTCGCTATGCACCCGTAAATGGATAAAGGCCGGATCGCTCATCGCGCTGTAACCTCGCACTGGCCTGTCTGCTGAGCGTGTTGCTCCACTATTAACCGCACAGGTTTAAAGCTGCGCCGATGTTCAGGTAAAATGCCATATCGTTGAATTGCGGCTAAATGCGCAGCGGTAGGGTAACCTTTATGATCCGCAAAGCCAAATTGCGGATGAGCCTGATGCAGCAGCTGCATTTCAGCGTCGCGTGCCACCTTGGCTAAAATGGAGGCAGCGCTGATCTCTGGCACCAAACTATCGCCTTTCACTACTGCTGTCGCGGGCATGGCTAAAGCAGGGCAACGATTACCATCAATTAAGGCCCATTGTGGTGTAATCGCTAAACCGGCCACTGCGCGCTGCATAGCTAACAGGGTGGCATGCAGAATATTAAGCTGATCAATTTCTGCTGGCTCGGCTCGGCCTAACGCCCAACACAGAGCCTTTTCTTTAATTTCTTCGGCTAATAGCAGGCGTTTTTTCTCTGATAGTTTTTTGGAATCGTTTAACCCCTTAATCGGCTTCGCGGGATCTAAAATCACCGCAGCGGTAACAACCGCACCAATTAAAGGGCCACGGCCCACTTCATCTACACCGGCAATCCATTCTACCTTTGGCCGAGAATACTCAAACATCTGCCATTACCTCACTGATTGCGGCTGCCGCCACTTGACTCGCCTGCTGCTTTAATTGTTGATGGATCGCTAAATACGCTTGCTGTAGTTCAATAGACGGCTCGGCTAGCAACGGCTGCATAGCACTCACCAAGGCCGTTACGTTAAGATCATCTTGCAGTAACTCGGTGACTAAGCCTTTACCCGCTAATAAATTAGGTAAGCTAACATATTGCAACTTAACCAAACGCTTGGCGATTTGAAAGGTGAGCCAATTAGTCCGATACCCTACCACCATGGCACATTTGGCTAATAAGGCTTCTAAAGTGGCGGTGCCCGAAGCAATAAAGGTAGCATCAGCAGCGAGTAAGACTTGGCGTGCTTGGCCGATATATTCAGTTACCACTAAGTCGGCAGCATGCTCCGCTTTTAATTGTCGCCATAAAGTGGCTTTGGCGGTCGTCACCATATTAGTAATTAATTGTATTTCTGGGCGTTGCTGCTGTAACTCAGCCGCCGCTTTGAGAAAATCAGCAGTTAATAAGTTAATTTCGTTGGAACGACTGCCCGGCATAATCGCCAATACTGGGCGCGACGGATCTAAACCTAATGCCTGCTTAGCCGACGCTTTGTCCACTTGCAACGGCATCGAGTCGGCTAAGGTATGCCCGACAAAGGTACAGGGTACTTGATACTTATCATAAAACGCTTTTTCAAACGGCAGTAATGCCAGCACCATGTTGGTTGCTTTGGCAATTTTAAAAATACGTTTATGCCGCCAGGCCCAAACTGACGGGCTAACATAATGCACGGTTTTTACGCCCTGTTGTTTTAATGCCAATTCGACTGGCAAATTAAAATCAGGGGCATCAATACCAATAAACACCGCCGGCTTATCTTGTAAAATGGCGCTGACAATTTGCCGTTTTACTTGTAATAAACGCGGTAAACGGCCTAACACTTCGACCAAGCCCATCACCGCTAACTCTTCCATATCAAATAAAGCTTGAAAGCCCTCAGCTTGCATGCGTGGACCGCCTATGCCGAAAAACTCGGCGTGGGGATAGCGCTGTCTTAAGGCAACAATCAGATCCGCGCCAAGGATATCGCCAGAGTGCTCGCCAACAATTAAGGCAAATTTAATAACGGGGGTAACGGGTAAGTCGTGTTCAGCCATATCCGGGCAAGTGCTTCCTGTAAGTGTCTATCGATCATGCGATGCGCTATAACGGCTATCTTAACCGCTAATCCGCTTCAGTAAAACGCAGTAATAACAAAAACGCTCTGCCCCTTACAAGCAGGCAGAGCGTTTTATTCGCAGCACAGCACGGTTAAATGCTCAGGCTAGCGAGCAATACCACGGCTGGCGTCTGCAATGAAATCCGTAAATAATTTCACTTCAGGCATACTAGCTGATTTTTCAGCTAAGGCTTCTAATGCTTGTGGCACGGTTAGGCCTTTGCGGTACACTTCTTTATAAGCGCGGCGAATTTCTAACAACGCTTCGCTGCTAAAGCCACGACGTTTTAGGCCTTCGGTATTGATACCGGCAGGCACACAAGGAGCACCATGCACCATTAAATAAGGAGGGACATCTTTTAATACAATAGAGCCACCACCGCAAAAACTATGTGCGCCAATTTTGACAAATTGATGTACGCCTGTCATGCCGCCTAAAATGGCCCAATCACCAACATGCACATGCCCCGCTGCCTGAGCACCACTGGCGAAGATGATATTGTTCCCAATCACGCAGTCATGCGCGATATGCGTAGTGTTCATAAATAAATTATGATCGCCGATAATGGTTTTACCTTGATCTTGCACCGTACCACGGTGCACTGAGCAGCCTTCACGGAACACATTGTAATCACCAATAATCAGCTCTGTCGGTTCACCTTTGTACTTTTTATCCTGACAAGCTTCACCAATACTGGCGAATTGGAAAAAGTGGTTACCTTTACCGATGTTAGCAGGGCCTTTAATGGCAACGTGCGTTTCTAACACACAGTCATCGCCTAACACCACATCGTGACCGACGTAGCAAAAGGCCCCTATTTTTACATTTTGTCCAAGCTTAGCGCTGGCTTCAATTACTGCGGTAGGATGAATCACGTTACATCTCTCTTCTGGCACACATGAGTTCAGCGCTGCATACGACTTGACCGTCGACTTTTGCTTCGCCATAAAACTTCCAAATGTTGCGACGTTCCTTTAAAAATTTCACTTCTAAAATTAAGGTATCACCGGGCACGACCGGTTTTTTAAAACGGGCTTCGTCAATGGCAGCAAACAAATATAATTCATTTTCTGAACGTTCTGTTGCCGTTTTAAAACCTAAAATCCCGGTAGCTTGCGCCATGGCTTCTAAAATCAGTACACCTGGGAAGATTGGCATGCCGGGGAAATGCCCGGTAAAAATAGGCTCATTGATGGTGACATTTTTCAGCGCAGTCAATGACACGCCCGGTGTGTAATCCAACACCTTATCAATTAATAAAAATGGATAGCGATGTGGCAACAAGGCCATGATTTCCTGAACATCCAGGCTATTAAGTGAGTTAGCCAAAATTAATCCTCTAAGGCGCTATCAGCAGAACCGTCTGCTGCTGCCAATTGTTTTTCCAATAATTTTACGCGCTGATACAGCTGATCAATTTGCCGTAATTTCGCCGTCGTTTTTCGCCATTCGGCATTCGTTGTTGCTGGCAAACCTGAAGTATAGATGCCTTTTTCAGAAATGGATTTCATGACCATCGCCATTCCTGAAATATGCACACCATCACAGATAGAAATATGACCATTAATGGCAGCTGCGCCACCAATAATACAGTAACGACCAATAGTCGTGCTGCCGGCAACAGTTGTTGCGCCGGCAATGGCCGTATGATCGCCAATGACGACGTTGTGGGCAATTTGAGAAAGGTTATCAAGAATAACATTATTACCAATCACCGTATCGTCGATAGCACCACGATCAATACAGATATTCGCACCGATTTCGCAATCATCACCAATACGCACACCGCCGGTTTGTGGGATCTTCAACCAACGGCCACGCTCATTGGCAAAGCCAAAGCCATCTGCACCAATAACCGCACCACTTTGGATAACGCAGCGGGCACCAATTTTTACGCCATGATAAACGGTAACATTGGCCCACAGGCGGGTATTTTCGGCAATTTCTGTGCCTTCGCCGATAAAGCAGCCGGCACCAATTTGCACCCCTGCCGCAATTTTCGCGTTAGCCGAAATAACAGCATTGGCACCGATATGGGCATCAGCGGCAATATTAGCACTGGCATCAATTACAGCGCTTGGCGCAATACCCAGTTTTGCTGTGTCAGGTGTGGTATCAAATAATTGTGCGGCTTTAGCAAAAGCAACATAAGGATCGGCCACCACTAAGCTGTTTACTCCGGGGGCAACGAAAGGTAAATCTGCAGCTTTAATCAGCACCGCACTGGCCTGAGTATCGGCTAAATATGAACGGAACTTGCTGTTAGATAAAAAGCTCAACTGGCCAGGGCCGGCTTTTTCTAGAGAGGCAACAGCAGAAACGCCGCAAGCGGCGTCTCCGTTAAGTTCTGCATTAAGCTTTTCAGCTAAAACAGAGAGTAGCATCACAGTATTATTTCGCCTTGCCGACCTGTTGAATCACTTTTTCAGAGATATCAAATTCTGGTTTAGCATAAACTGCTGAAGTTGCATTTAACACTACATCAAAATTTTCACGAGCCGCAACCACATCAATAGCGGCTTTAATCAGACCAAGAATACGGTTACGCTCTTCTGTTTGACGCTGACGAATTTGCTCATCCAGAGGGCGTGCCAGTGTTTCATACTGTTGACGCTGATTATTAACTGTCTCTGTTAAATCTTTTTGTTGCTTTTCGCTCATGGTAGGACCATCGCGACGCAATTTCTCAATATTGAAATTGATATCGGTTTCTAACTTGTTCACTTCAGCAATTTTAGCGGCGAACTCGTTTTTGATCGTCTCTTGCACTTGCGCGGCTTGCGGAATACTCGCTGCAACAGCGGCTACATCAACAAAACCAATTTTTACTTCTTTAGCTTGTGCATTACCGGTATAAAGCATCGCCACTACAACAAATACTGCAGATTTAAAAAGATTTGAATTAAACATCTTATTTCCTATCATGTTCTAGAAAGTTGTACCAATATTGAAACTAAAGTTTTCTTGTAAATCACCGTCGTATTTCTTAATGATTTTCGCCAAACTAAAGGTCAAAGGCCCCATAGGTGAAATCCATTGTACCGATATACCTGCTGTTGCTCTTATCAAGCTAGGATCAGAATAATCGATGAGTGCAGGATCACGATCACTCGCGATGAACTGTACCAAATTGGCATAACGATTAATATCAAATTCTGTGTCCCAGACGTTACCTGCATCAACAAAAATACTGGTTCGCACTGAATTACGATTTTCATCTTTTAAAAATGGCGTGGGGGTAATTAATTCCAGCGTCAACATCGCCATCGCATTACCACCAATCGAGCGTTGCGACACTTGGTAGGAGTCGTTACTGACATCACCAGGGAAGGCAATACTACCGCCTATAGGATCAGGTACACCCGGTACTGAACTGGTAGAACGGAAGATAGCATGAGGACCGATAATACGGTTTTCAAAACCCCGTAAGTTAGTACCACCACCGTAGAAGTTTTCGGTAAAGGGTAAGGTGTAATCGTAACCATCTTTATCACCGTAACCATTACCATAACCTAATTCGAACTTGGCACGGAATGACCACTGATGATCATTACTCAGTGGCACATACTGCTGCGCTTCAAAGTTAGTTTTAAAGTACTGCAAGTCAGAGTTCGGCGTAGTGGCGCGCAATGATAAGTTCATCATCCGACCTGCGGTAGGGAATAAACCCCGGTTTAACGTACTGTGCATCCACGACGTACTTAATTCAAAGTTAGTGAAATCATAACCACCGTCTGGATTAGACGCATCTAACAATACCGCACGGAAATGACGTAACTGGTCATATTCGTTAATCTGATTGATTTTGTTAACTGAAACACTGGCACCGAAGTTTAAGCGGTTACGCTCGTTAATTGGATAACCGACGTTAGCGCCGACGCCATAACTTCTACGGTTGTAGGCTTCAAGGTTAGATGAAGTACCGCTGTAGTCGAGGTCTGAATAAAATACCTGACCGCCCAAGCTGATGCCATCCAAAGTATAGTACGGATCGGTATAGCTAAGCGTCACGCTCTTTTGGTACTTGTTGGTATTAAGATTAATACCGGCTGAGTTACCCGAGCCTAAAAAGTTGTTTTGTTCCACACCAATCTGGAACGACAAACCTTGGAAGCTACCATAAGACACACCCGCATTAAAACTGCCTGATGGTTGCTCTTTGATAGTAAAACCAATATCCACTAAATCATCAACACCTGGCACCGGTGAGGTGGCAAAGTCGACTTTTTCAATGTACATCAGACGTTGTAAACGCTCTTTTGACAACTCTAACGAGTCGTTAGATAACCAAGCGCCTTCCATCTGCCGTAATTCGCGGCGAATAACTTCGTCTTTAGTGCTGGCATTGCCTTTAATATCAATACGACGCACGTAAACGCGTTTACCTGGATCGACACTGATGGTTAACGCCACTTCTTTTTTGTCATCATCAATGGTCGGAATCGTGCGGACTTTCGAGTTAGCATAGCCAAAACGCGCTAAGAAGCGGGCAATGTTTTCTTCGGTGAAGGTGACTAAAGCGCCGTTATACAGCTGGCCTTTTTGCAAAGGTAAAATGGCGTTAATGACCTCGTCTTGCCCAATCAAATCACCAACGAAATTAATTTCGCTAATGTTGTATTGCTCGCCTTCTGTCACGTTCATGGTGACATAAACAGCGGTTTTATCTGGGCTAACTGCCACCTGTGAAGAGTCAATATTAAAGCGCAGGTAACCGCGGTCAAGGTAGTAACTGTTGATCTTTTCAAAGTCACCTTGCAGCGTTTGCTTTTGATAGCGGTCCGAAGTCCAAAAACGCCACCAAGGCATATCTTGTTTTGATTCAACAACACTAAGCAATTCTTCATTCGGGAAGATTTGGTTACCGACGATGTTGATTTGACGCACGGAAGCGGCATCGCCCTCTTCAAAGGCAAACTCAAGATTAACGCGGTTACGCGGCAGGTAGGTGACTTTGACTTCAACCTTAGCCTGATATTTACCCACACCGTGGTAAAACTCAGTTAAGCCGTTTTCAATATTTTTGAGGATCGTTTTATCAAGCGGTTCTCCCACTTGGATCCGATTACCAGCAAGACTTTCGTTTAGCTGCTCTTCTTTAATATCTTTGTTGCCTTTGAACTCGATATTATTGATGGTTGGACGCTCGCGCAGCCGATAAATAACGGTGTTACCATCACGGTATACCCGAATATCATCAAAGTGACCGGCGCTATATAGCGTACGAATACTGCGCGACAAAGCAAAGTCTGTCACGGTATCACCAATGTTGAAAGGCAGGTTATTAAGTGCCGCACCCAGTGCAACACGTTGCAGGCCTTCGACCTGGATATCCTGTACGGTAAAAGATTCTTCAGCAAGCACCGAGTTGCTGCCTGTAGCAAGCAAGATCGCAGCTACTAATCGTTTAATTGTCATTATTTGAACTACTTATGATTAGTTTATTACAAACGAGAAATATCGTTGAGCAGCGCAATTCCCATTAACATTAGCAGGACTAAAGCACCGAAGCGAAAACCTATATCCTGCGCTCTCTGAGAGACAGGTTTACCGCGTATTAGTTCCACCACAAGATACATTAAATGGCCTCCATCCAAAATAGGTAAGGGCAATAAATTGATTACGCCCAGATTAACACTGATCAATGCCATAAAAGACAAAAACGCGATCAGGCCAATACTGGCGGAGCTTCCAGCACCTTGTGCAATCGAAATGGGACCACTCAAATGTTTTACCGACACATCGCCGGTTAATAATTTGCCAACCATGGCAAAACTGAGCCGTGTTAGCTGCCAGGTTTGATTTAACCCTTCAGCCATCGCAGCAAACACCCCATAGCGTTGGGTATAACGCAGGCCCTCAGGCCAAGGTGACACGGTAGGTACCACGCCCAACACCCCTAAACTAAAACCAGCGCTGTCTTGCGTTAACGCGGGCGTTGCATCGAGTGTCAGTTGCTGATTATCCCGCAGCAGCAGAAAACGCAAAGTTTGCTCGGGTTGATTTTTTATCGCCTGCTCCACTTCGCTCCAAGCACTGATGGGCTGGCCATCAATAGCCAAAATGATATCGCCCGCTTGCAAACCCGCAGCGTCGGCAACAGAGCCTGGGGAGATCATCGCCAGGGTAGTGGTAGGCTGCGGCAGCAATAACGACAAACCTAAACTTTGGAAAACAGAATCTCTTTCAGGATCAAATTGCCAATCGCGCGTATCGAGCACCACTTCGCGCTGTCTAGCCGTTTCGGTGTGCTCTAAGGTTAAACGAATTTCAGAACGACCTAATTGTTCGACTAACAGTAAGTTAGCTGTGCGAACATCGCGTGAGGGTCGACCATTAACGGCCAGCAATTGTTCATTTTGCTGCACCCCGGCCAGTGCCGCAATAGATTGCGGTTGGGCTTGCGCGATCACCGGTTTGACTTCCGGCACACCAATAAGATACATCACCCACAGCAAGAAAATGGCAAAAATAAAGTTGGCTGCTGGGCCCGCGACCACAATAGAGATGCGCTGCCAAACCGTTTTATGATTAAAGGCGAGATCTTTAAATTGTGGCAAAACAGGATCGACTCGCTCATCGAGCATTTGCACATAGCCGCCAAGCGGAATAGCAGCGATAACAAATTCAGTACCTTGACGATCACGCCAACGCACTAAGCTTTTGCCAAAGCCAATAGAGAAACGCTTTACCAGCACGCCATTTTTACGTGCCAGCCAAAAATGACCAAATTCATGAACGGTGACTAAAATACCTAGCGCGACCACAAAACTCAGCGCATTCAACAAAAAAGCCGACATTAACCCCTCTCCAACAACTGCCGAGCATAGGCTCGTGTTTCGGTATCGAGCGCCAATATATCATCCAGCGCGCGCGCTTGATAGGTTAGGAAGCGATTGAGGCATGAAGCATTAATCTGATGGATACCGTTAAAGCTTAATTTTCCGGCAAGAAAAGCCGCCACGGCCACCTCATTAGCCGCATTCAGTGCTGTTGTTGCCCCCTGACCTGCGGCGCAAGCATCCATCGCTAAATACAGGTTTGGATAGCGTGCTGCATCGGCTTGCTCAAAGGTAAATGACTGTAAGCTAAAGAAATCTAAGGGTGGAACAGGGCTACTGATCCGCGATGGGAATGCCAAAGCATGGGCAATCGGCGTGCGCATGTCAGGTTGGCCCAGCTGTGCTAACACCGAGCCGTCGGTATATTGCACCATCGAATGAATGATACTTTGCGGATGAATCACCACTTGAATATCCGCGGCCTGGCAATTAAACAGCCAGCGCGCCTCGATAAACTCTAAGCCTTTATTCATCATGGTCGCACTGTCGACTGAGATTTTTTGCCCCATGCTCCAATTAGGATGGGCAACCGCCTCAGCCACCGTAATCTGCCCAAAAGTGTCTAACGGACGAGTCAGAAAAGGCCCACCACTGCCCGTCAGTAACAAGCGAGAAATACCAAACTGCTGCAAGGTGGCTTGCTGGGTATTTTGCTGGAAAGCTAACGGCAGGCATTGAAAAATCGCATTATGTTCGCTGTCTATCGGCAATAAAGTGGCACCATGGGCGGCCACCTTTTGCATAAACAACTCACCGGTCATCACTAGGGCTTCTTTGTTGGCTAAAAGTACCGTTTTACCTTGCTCGACGGCAGCCAAGGTTGGTAGTAAGCCCGCAGCACCGACAATCGCGGCCATGACGATATCAGCGTCTGGATGCCCGGCTAATGCTACTAAGCCAGCTTCGCCGCTTAACACCTCAGTCGATAAGCCCGCTGCTTTTAACTGTGTCGCCAGCTCTGCAGCCGCAACGCTGTCTTGCATCGCAGCAAAACGCGGTCTCACCGCCAAACATTGTTGCAATAATTTGTCGACACCGGTGGCAGCCGTTAATGCTAATACCTGGAATTGCTCGGGATGCTCAGCTAATACCGATAAGGTACTGCAACCAATCGACCCTGTTGCCCCCAGAATAACCACTTGCTTCATAAAAACTGTTTACCTAAAAAGGCCAACATCAGTGCAAACACCGGTGCGGTCGCCGTTAAGCTATCAATGCGATCTAAGATACCACCGTGCCCGGGTAAGAAAGCCCCACTGTCTTTTTTGCCCGCTACACGCTTAAACATACTCTCGCTTAAATCACCGAACACCGATAACACGGTAAGTAACACGGCAGCCACATACCAGTACAAGCTGTGATCGGTTTTCTCCAGCCACGCTAACAGCGCAGTGACCATCAACAAGACAAAAACTAAACCACCGAGCATGCCTTCCAGCGTTTTCCCTGGGCTCACTTTGGGCAGTAATTTGGTGCGACCCAATGGTTTTCCGACCAAATAGCCACCAATATCCGCAGCCCACACTAAGCCAAGTAAACAACAAATTAGCCAAGCGCCGTAAAAGGGTGTTTCATCATAATGCATGCCGCGAATGAAAATTAAAGCCGCCCAAGCGGGTAACAGTGTGAACCAGCCCATCAGTGCGCGTCTAACGCCACTGGTGGCCCACAAGGTTTGACTGTTTGGAAAGGTTAACACTAAGACGATAGCCAACGTCCACCAGGCTGCGCCGAGCAATAACAAACTGAATAACAGTAGATTACTACTCAAGGGCTCGCTAAATGACACTAGGCTGTACCAGCACAGCATAATAAGCGCAGTTAAGATGACATAACTGGCTCTAATACGCCGAGCGGCTAAACCACAAAAGCCGCTCCATTCCCATGCGCCCAGTAAAAAAGCCGCAGATAATACCGCGGCAAAGCCGACCAAAGGTAAATAAAAGACCGCAGCCAGCGCCAAAGGCGCAAGGATTAATGCGGTGATCACGCGTTGCTTAAACAATATTATTATCCTTTATTTTCAGCAGCAAGCTCTCGGATCTGGGCACCCGTACAACCAAAACGTCGCTCTCTGTTAATAAAGGTAGCTATCGCTTCAGAAAATACTTGTTGGTCAAAATCAGGCCAGAGGGTTTCAGTAAACCATAACTCAGCATAGGCAGCTTGCCATAATAAAAAATTGCTGATGCGTAAATCGCCACCGGTTCTAATTAATAAATCCAACTCTGGCTGATCGGCCATTTGTATTTCGCGAGCCATTAACTGTTCGGTAATCTCAGCGGGGGTGAGTTTTCCCTGCTGTACCTGTTCAGCCAGTTGCCGGCTTGCGGCAACGATATCCCAACGACCACCGTAATTTGCTGCGATATTCAGCGTCATTGCAGTATTAGCGGCGGTAAGAGCTTCTGCTTTTTTAATATTTTGTACCAGCTTATCGCTAAATGCAGATAAATCGCCAATAATTTTCAGGCGAATATTATTTTTATGCAGGGATTTGACTTCTTTTTGTAACACCAGCATAAAAAGTTGCATCAGCGTACTGACTTCTTCTTCGGGTCGCCGCCAGTTTTCACTGCTAAAAGCGAACAGCGTTAAAGAAGGAATGCCTAATTCACGACAAAAACTGACACTACGGCGAACCGCTTCAACGCCTTTTTTATGCCCCCAAACGCGGGGCTTGCTCTGACGCTCTGCCCAGCGTCCGTTACCATCCATGATAATTGCCACATGCTGCGGCAACGCTTGTTGTTTAAGCTGTGAAACTGCAGTCATCAGTTAACCTGTTATTGTTGTTCTTATGTGCCAACGCTGCCGTTGCACGCCACATTTTATTGGGTTAAACAAAAAAGCGCCGCGAAGTTAGACTGACACGGCGCTTTCTTCATACTATTTCATACTAAAAACAGCAACAAATGAAAGGTCTGAAATCAGACTTCCATCAGTTCCTTTTCTTTTTCTGCTAACACTTCGTCCACTTTTTTCACGAACAGATCAGTGACTTTTTGGATCTCGTCTGCCGCCCTACGCTCATCATCTTCACTGATTTCTTTATCTTTTAATAGCGATTTAAAATCAGAGTTAGCATCACGACGAATATTACGGATGGCCACTCGACCGGCTTCAGCTTCACCGCGTACCAGTTTAACTAAGTCGCGACGGCGCTCTTCCGTTAATGCAGGTAACGGCACACGGATCACGGTGCCTGTAGACATTGGGTTTAAACCCAAGTTAGAGGCCATGATGGCTTTTTCTACCGCCGGTGTCAGGCTTTTGTCGAACACGGTAATGGCTAAGGTACGCGAGTCTTCAATAGACACGTTTGCCAGCTGACGTAACGGCGTATCTGCACCGTAATAAGAAACCTGAATGCCGTCTAGCAGACCTGGATGCGCACGGCCTGTACGCACTTTACTTAGTTGAGTTTTCAGAGCATCAACGCTTTTATCCATCCGGACTTGAGCATCAGCAATAATGTCGTTAATCACGATCGTTATCCTTTTTTTATTTATGCAGCAGTAACGCAGTCGTTTAGTTTACTGTAAATTTTCCGCGTGGTCGATGATTGTGCCTTCATCGTCACCCATAATCACGCGTTTAAGTGCTCCGGGCTTGTTCATATTGAACACACGAATTTGTAAGTTGTGATCGCGCGCCAGCGTAAAAGCGGCTAAATCCATGACTTTTAATTCTTTGTCGAGAATTTCATTATAGGTTAATTTGCTATACAAGGTAGCAGCCGGATCTTTTACTGGGTCAGCTGAATACACCCCGTCGACTTTCGTGGCCTTTAATACGGCATCGGCTTCAATTTCAATACCGCGTAAACAGGCCGCAGAATCAGTGGTAAAAAATGGGTTACCCGTACCGGCCGAGAAAATCACCACACGGCCTGATTTTAATAAGCTAATGGCTTCTGCCCAGCTGTAATTATCACACACCCCGTTTAACGGAATTGCACTCATCATGCGAGCGTTAACATAAGCACGGTGTAAAGCATCACGCATGGCTAAGCCATTCATTACCGTGGCTAACATCCCCATGTGATCGCCGACCACCCGGTTCATCCCCGCTTTAGCCAAGCCTTCGCCACGGAAGATATTTCCGCCACCAATCACAATACCGACTTGTACACCGAGTTCAACGAGCTCTTTAATTTCTTGCGCCATGCGATCGAGCACTTTGGGATCAATACCAAAGCCTTCGTCTCCCATTAAGGCTTCACCGCTCAGTTTTAAAAGGATGCGACGATAGGTTGGTTTCGGATTAATGCTCATAATTTCCCCATTATGCTATTAGAATTAGTCAGGCAAAAAAAAACCGCGACTCAGGTCGCGGTTATTTTAGCTGTTTTCAGCAAATTGCTAAAGCGCAAATTACTTTTTAGCAGCAGCAATCTGTGCTGCAACTTCAGCTGCGAAGTCTTCTTCTTTCTTCTCAATACCTTCGCCTACTTCTAAGCGAATGAAAGAGATAGCCTTAGCACCGTTTTGCTTTAAGAATTCGCCAGTAGAGATTGACGGATCTTTCACGAACGGCTGACCGGTTAAACTCACTTCGCCAGTGAATTTAGCCATACGGCCGGCAACCATCTTCTCAGCGATTTCTTGTGGCTTACCAGAGTTAACCGCGATATCGATTTGAATTTGACGCTCACGCTCAACTTCTTCAGCTGAAACGTCTTCCGGGTTAACATAACCAGGGTTGTTGGCAGCAACATGCATTGCCACGTCTTTAGCGATATCTTCGTTACCGCCCTCTAATACGGCTAATACACCAATACGACCAGAGTGGATGTATTGACCGATTACCGCGCCTTCAACTACGGCTACGCGACGTACGTTCATGTTTTCACCGATTTTAGCAACCAGTGTAGCACGCGTATCATCAACAGAAGCACCGTTTAAGTCAGCCGCTAATAATGCTTCAACTGTGTACAGTTTTTGTGCTTGCGCTAAATCAGCAACGCTGTTTGCGAACGCTAAGAAGCTGGCATCACGTGCCACGAAATCAGTTTCACAGTTAAACTCGATAGCAATACCTACGCCGTTAGCTACGCGCGTAACAATTACACCTTCAGCAGCAATACGGCCGGCTTTTTTGGCCGCTTTCGCTAAACCACTTTTACGCATCGCGTCGATCGCGGCTTCGATGTCACCACCGGTTTCTTCTAAAGCTTTTTTACAATCCATCATGCCAGCGCCAGTGCGCTCGCGCAGTTCTTTTACTAAAGCGGCAGTTACAGCCATAAAAGCATCCTCGTAATTTAGTTCAGACAAACAGGGGCAAAATGCCCCTGTTGCAAAGTGATTCTGTCAAAGGGCTCGCGGTATTACAGCCAACCCAAATCAGAAAAATTATTCTGCTTCAACGAAGGCTTCAGCTTCAGCTTGCACTTCGATGTTTTTGTCACGACCTTCCTGAATCGCCTGGCTAACAGCGCCCAGATATAACTGGATTGCGCGGATAGCATCGTCGTTACCAGGGATTACGTAATCAACACCTTTAGGATCTGAGTTAGTATCTACAATAGCTACTACCGGGATACCTAGGTTATTGGCTTCTTTGATCGCGATATGTTCGTGGTCAGCGTCGATAACGAACAGCACGTCTGGCAAGCCGCCCATATCTTTAATACCGCCTAAGCTCTTTTCCAGCTTGTCCATTTCACGAGTACGGTCTAAAGCTTCTTTTTTAGTCAGCTTGTCGAAAGTACCGTCTTGGCTTTGCGATTCAAGATCTTTCAGACGCTTGATAGACTGACGCACTGTTTTCCAGTTAGTTAACATACCACCTAACCAACGGTGATTTACGTAGAACTGGTCAACATTTGCTGCAGATTCTTTGATTGCTTCTGAGGCTGCGCGCTTAGTACCTACGAATAAGATTTTGCCTTTTTTCGCAGAAACTTGCTGGATGAACGCCAAAGCGTCATTCATCATCGGAACAGTTTGTTCTAAGTTGATGATATGAACACGGTTACGAGCACCGAAAATGAATGGCTTCATTTTTGGGTTCCAGTAACGAGTTTGGTGACCGAAGTGAACGCCCGCCTGGAGCATGTCGCGCATAGAAACTTTTGCCATGATATTAATTCCTGTTAAGGGGTTAGGCCTCCATGCATCCCATATGCCGACTCAGCTTTCGCTAAGCACCCCGGAATATGTGTCGATGCATGTGTGTTATTTAATTAAGGTTAGTGCAATCTGCTTAAGCACTGAACTGTCTAACTTATTGCCAGAAATTCTGTAAAGCTACAGCACACGAGCCTTAAGTTAGGGTACAATGCAATTTGCTAAATTGCGGCGCGCTTTATACCATAGGCAGCGTGCAAACACAATGAAATGTGTAAATTAACAGCATTATCCTTTCAACAGATGTATCAGAGAGAGCAGGCATGACAGCACCTATTAAAACCCCAGCAGAAATCGAAAAAATGCGCATTGCAGGCCGACTTGCTGCCGAAGTGCTGGAGATGATTGAGCCGCATGTTGTCGCGGGTATTACTACTGATGAACTGAACACGATTTGTCATAATTATATTGTGAATGAACAACAGGCCATTCCTGCCCCACTGAATTATCACGGTTTTCCTAAGTCAATTTGCACCTCAGTCAATCAGGTGATTTGTCACGGCATTCCAAACGATAAAGCGTTAAAAGAAGGCGATATCATTAATATCGATATTACCGTGATTAAAGATGGTTATCACGGTGACACCTCTAAAATGTTTGTTATTGGCAAGCCAAGCATCATGGCTGAGCGCCTGATTAAAGTGACACAAGAAGCCATGTACTTAGGTATTAAAAAAGTGAAAGATGGCGTGCGCTTGGGTGATATTGGCTATGCTATTCAACAACATGCCGAAAAATTCAGTTACAGCATTGTTAGAGAATACTGTGGCCATGGCATTGGCGCCGTGTTCCATGAAGATCCGCAAGTTTTGCATTACGGTCGCCCAGGCACAGGTGAAGTATTAAAAAGTGGCATGTGCTTGACCATTGAACCCATGGTCAACGCCGGTGGCCGCCACAGTAAATTGCTGGCCGATGGCTGGACGGTAGTGACCAAAGATCGCAGTTTATCGGCACAATTTGAACACACGATTTTAGTGACCGACACCGGCTGTGAAATCCTGACCCTGCGTAAAGATGAAACCTTTGAACGGATCGTCACCGCGGAATAACCGCCTAACAGGAGATTAATGTGACCCAGGCTCTTAGTTTTAACCGCGCGCTGCCCGAGCACTATTCACTAGACGCTTACAAAAAGCACTTTGCAGAATTTCAAGAGTTTCAGGCACGGGCTTTTCATAGTCAGCCCATTAATATCCTGGTAAAAAGCCGTGCGAGTTTTATTGATGAAGTATTACTTGAGCTCTGGCAACATTGCGGGCTGGCCAAAGATAAAGCCATCAGCTTAATCGCCGTGGGGGGTTATGGTCGCGGTGAGTTACACCCCTACTCTGATGTTGACTTATTATTACTGGTTGATAAACGCCCCGATAGCAATCAACAAGAGGCTATCGCCCGTTTTATTACCATGCTGTGGGATTTACGCTTAGAAGTCGGCCACAGTGTTCGTACCTACAAAGAAACCTTAAGCCTGGGTAAAGACGATATTACCATCGCCACCAACCTTTTGGAGATGCGCTTACTCACCGGCAATAAAACCCTGTTTCAAGAATTACAAACCGCGGTGAATGCCGATAGTTTTTGGACCAGCCAAGCGTTTTTTCAGGCTAAACGCCATGAGCAACAACAGCGCCATGCCCAGTATCACGGCACGGCATACAACCTTGAACCGAATTTAAAAGCCAACCCGGGTGGTTTGCGTGATATTCAAACCATCGGTTGGGTAGCCAAACGCCATTTTAATACCCGCACGATGCGCGAGTTAGTGGCTTATCAATATCTTACTGAAGATGAATACCAAGAGCTGATCGAATGTGAAGCCTATTTATGGCAGATGCGCTTCTCTTTGCATTTAGAAGCGGGCCGTAACGAAAACCGAATTTTGTTCGACTATCAACCCGCCGCGGCTGAGCGCTTAGGTTTTGGCTCGGATGGTAAAGCCTCAGTAGAACGAATGATGAAGCGGTTTTTTCGGACGGTTCAACGTGTCAGTGAATTGAACGAAATGTTGTTGCAACACTTTGAAGGCAGCATTCTTAATTCGCAACAAAAACTCAAAGTCAGTCAGTTAGATGATTATTTTGAGTTGCAAGGCCATTTAATTAAAGCGCGCGACAGCGCGGTGTTTGCTCGGCGCGATAATTTATTGCGGCTGTTCTGGCATATCGCCAATAACTCCAATATCACTGGCGTTCACTCGACTACTATTCGCTTAATTCGCCAAGTCCGGCGGCGCTTAATGGGTGACTTACAAGATTATGAAGCCTGTCGCCAACTGTTTCTGACCCTACTGCGCCACCCGCGTGGTATGGATTTAGCGGTGACCTTGATGCACCGTTATGGCATTTTAGCGGCCTATTTACCGCAGTGGCGCAATATCGAAGGCCAAATGCAATTTGATTTGTTTCACGCCTATACCGTAGACGAGCATACCCACCGCTTATTAAAGAATTTGTACAAATACAGCCTTGCTGAACATGAAAGTGAGTTTCCACTGTGCACGGCTATTGTCAAAAAAATGGAAAAGCCAGAGCTGTTATACCTCGCCGGCATTTTCCATGATATTGCCAAAGGCCGTGGCGGTGATCATTCTGAATTAGGCGGTATGGATGCACGCGAATTTGCCAAGTTGCACAAACTGAGTGAATTCGACAGTAAGCTAATTGCTTGGTTAGTGGAAAACCACTTGCTGATGTCGGTAACCGCACAGCGTCGCGATATTCACGACCCTGAAGTTGTGGCCGAATTTGCCGCCAAGGTGCGTGATGAAACGCGTTTAAACTATTTGTATTGTTTAACGCTGGCCGATATTCGCGCCACCAATGATACCTTGTGGAATGATTGGAAAGGCTCACTGCTGCGTGAATTGTTTTTAGCCACACAAAAAGCGTTTCGTCGTGGTTTAGAAAAACCGATGGATTTACGCGATCTGATCCGGGAAAACCAAAGCGAAGCCCTGCCCATGCTATTACGGCAAACCTTTATTGAAAGTGAAGTGTTGCAGTTATGGAGTCGCATCAAAGCGGATTACTTTGCGCGCTACAGCCCAAAACAAATTGTCTGGCATACCGAACACATTTTAAAGCATAAAACACCGAATGAACCTTTAGTACTGGTGAGTAAAGCACCGATCAAAGGCGGCACCCAAGTGTTTGTTTACACCAAAGATCAAGCCGGTTTATTTGCGAAAATGGTCGCCGCGCTAGACAGTAAAAAGGTGAATATTTTCGACGCGCAAATCATGACCAACAAAGACGGTTATGCGATGGATACTTTTGTGATTTTAGAGCAAAACGGTGAAACCGTGAACTCCCCTTCGCGCCAGCAAAGTATCAAGAAAGCACTAGAGCAATATATTCTTGGCAAGCCTGATTTGTCGCGACAAAAACCAAAACTCTCCCGGCAAATGCGCCAATTTACCGTGCCACCGAAAGTGGCATTTTTACCAGGCAACACCCGCCACCGTACCATGCTAGAAATTGCCGCATTGGATACGCCGGGTTTATTGTCTGATCTAGGCCAAGTGTTTCAACAATGCGGTGTGAATATTCACGCGGCAAAAATCACCACCATCGGCGAGCGCGCCGAAGACTTTTTCTTAATTTCTAACGCAGAGGATGACGCGCTGACAACTGAGCAACAAAGCCAGTTAAGACGGGTGTTAATCTCGCAACTCTCGCAGCAAACAGAAGGCTAAATGACGAATGTCTGACTTAAAAAACCTTATCGAAACGGCGTTTGAACAACGTGCTGACATTACCCCAAAAACCGTGACCGCCGAATTAAAACAGGCCGTCGAGCAAGTGTTAAGCATGCTGGATAACGGTAGCGCCCGTGTCGCAGAAAAAATTGCCGGTGAATGGGTAGTGCATCAATGGCTGAAAAAAGCGGTACTGTTATCGTTTCGGATCAACGATAACGAAGTGATGGATGGCGCCGAAAACCGCTTTTTTGATAAAGTGCCGATGAAATATGCCAACTACACTGACGCGCAATTCCGTGCCGATGGCGTGCGTATTGTACCGCCTGCTGCCGTGCGTCGCGGTAGCTATATTGGTAAAAACGTGGTGGTGATGCCGTCTTACGTCAATATTGGCGCCTATGTCGGCGAAGGTTCAATGGTGGACACCTGGGCCACCGTCGGTAGCTGTGCGCAAATTGGTAAAAACGTACATTTATCAGGCGGCGTTGGCATTGGTGGTGTGTTAGAGCCGCTGCAAGCAAACCCAACGATTATCGAAGATAACTGCTTTATCGGCGCACGTTCAGAAGTGGTTGAAGGCGTTATCGTTGAAGAAGGCGCAGTGCTCTCAATGGGCGTCTATATTAGCCAAAGCACCCGTATTTATGATCGTGAAACGGGGCAAATTAGCTATGGTCGCGTACCGGCCGGCGCAGTTGTCGTGCCAGGCACCATTCCTTCTAAAGATGGCAGCCACAGCTTATACGCCGCGATCATCGTGAAAAAGGTTGATGCGCAAACCCGTGCTAAGGTTGGCATTAACGCGCTATTGCGTAGTATTGAAGAATAAGCCTGAATACTGTTAATTCACACCTTGCTGCTAAAATAGCAAGGTGTGTTGTTATGCATTAGCGTGGTGCAAACATAAATAATGCCCACAACACCGCAGCGCCGATGGCAAATACCGTATATTCTAAACGTTTCTCAAAGCGTAACTCTGCATCTTTATTGGCTGGCACAACGATAGCCGATATCAGACATACTAGCGCGGTTATCAGTAGTAATAATGTTACTGCAAACTCCACTGCTGAACCTAGCTCTACTAACCACACGGACATTTCATACCTCTGCTTATTAGCTTATTGAAATCGGTTGCATAATAACACAATGCGCGCTATGGCTGCAGTGACTCCAGCAAAACACGGTTAAAAACCTCAACAGCAAATGGCGAGATTTTGTTACGTTTTGTCACAGTCTATGCAGGGTTTTCTGGCAGGAAGTCGGTATACTAGTTTAAACAGCCTGTATTCGGAGGACATGATGTTTTACTTTTTTAAAGGGCTGCGCTTGCTGGGCCAAAAAGGCTTAAAACGTTTTGTATTAATACCCTTGCTGATTAATTTAGTGCTGTTCTTTATGGCGTTTTATTGGATGTGGCAACTGCTACAGTCGTTTATTGTGCATATTCAGCAATGGCTACCGCAATGGCTGCATTGGTTAGAGTATTTATTGATCCCGCTGGGGGTGATGTCATTACTGCTCAGTTTTGCCTATAGCTTTACGATGGTCGCTAATTTTATTGCTGCGCCCTTTAATGGCTTACTCAGTGAAAAAACCGCCGCGCTACTCAGTGGCAAAGCGATCCCCGAAGTGAGTATGCGACAATTTCTGCATGACGCGCCGCGTTTACTGGCGCGCGAATGGCAAAAACTGTGTTATCTATTACCTCGAGCTACCATTCTGTTTATTCTGTGTTTGTTGATCCCAGTGGCGGGCCCCTTCCTGTGGTTTTTTATCAGCGCCTGGTTCTTTAGCCTGCAATATCTCGATTACCCGTTTGATAACAACAAGGTGAGTTTTAGCGAGCTAAGAGGTCAACTAAGACAAGCGCCAGCCCTCAGCTTATCTTTTGGCAGTGCCGTGGCACTCTTTAGCATGGTGCCGTTGCTGAACTTATTAGTGATGCCGGCCGCGGTATGCGGCGCGACAGTACTGTGGTGTGAGCGTTTTGCCGAACACTATGATCCGGCATTACAGGCACCTGGGGCGCGTAGTTACCAGAAGTTAAACAAGTATTGTTAGAAGTGCTCAGCTAACCAAGGCAATGCCACATCTTCAGCTTGTAAGGTTTCACCGGCGTCGATCTCTAACATCGGCGCCACCGCACTGGCTTGTAACTCAGCAAGTAGCTCATTAAACTGCTGGCCAGCCGCACAAAAAGTATCATAACTGCTGTCACCTAAGGCAATAACGGCATATTTTTTACCGGTTAATATCGGAAACTGATCCTTGCAAGCCATATAAAAAGGGAACAATGAATCGGGAATATCACCCTGGCCAGTCGTTGAAGTGATCACTAACCAACAATCCGCAGCAAAGGCTAACACCTCTGCTAAGTCTGCAGGTTGAAACCATTGCACCTGATAACCCTTGTGGGTTAATAACGGTAGCGCTTGCTCTGCAACATACTCTGCACCACCGTATACACTGCCGACCATTATGGCGATTTTTTGCATGCTTGTGTCTCCAGAAAAAGATTAAACTGCTGGCGATAGTAAGCGGAGTCTACCGGCCAATTAAAATGGGTAAAAAGTGTTGTTAATTCGTTTAGCCCTGCTTCGAGCAACAACGGCTGTCCGGTTATCGGATGGGGTAAGCGTAACGTGAATGCGCACAATAATAAACGATTGCAAGCAAACTGTTCACGAAACATCGCATTATGTTTACCATCACCATGGCTAGTATCGCCAACAATCGGATGGCGCAAATGGGCCATATGCCGGCGTAATTGATGTTTTCGGCCAGTGATGGGCTGCAGCGCCAGCAAGGTGTAACGCGAGGTCGCATAACGACTAACAGGGATCGGCAACTCCACGCGTTGTAACGGTGAATAGCGACTGAGCGCAGCTTGTGCGGCTTTATCCGCAGCGGCAAACTTGTCGGCAATTTTATCGAGTTGCTCGGTTAGAGCATAATCTAACTCACCTGCGGCAGTGACATAGCCTCGAACCACCGCTAAGTAACCTTTTTGCCACAGCCCTTGCTGATTTTGCTCTGATAATAACCGTGCCACCTCAGATGACAACGCAAACAGCAGTACCCCTGACGTAGGTCGGTCAAGCCGATGCACCGGATAGACATGTTGACCAATGTGATCGCGCACGGCCTGCAGTGCATAACGGCTAATTTCTTTATCTAAAAAAGAACGATGCACCAACATGCCACTGGGTTTATCGACCGCAACCAGATACTCATCTTGGTATAGAATCGTTAAAGGTTCAGCAAAAGTGGGGGCTTCGGTGAGGTCATACGCTAGGGTTTGTTCAGACACAGATCTAACCTTGTAATCGCCGCTAACAGCGGTTGAATATTCTCGTCTCGCCCGGCATACACCTGCTCTGCCATCGGTAAAATAGCAACTTTATTCGGTAGCGGTTGACCGGCAGCGAGCATCGCCTGCAGACGAGGAATTAAAATAAATTGCAACCACTGTTCCAGCGGCATGCTATCAAAACAAAAAGGCATCGTACTGGCCATCGCCTGCGGCGAAGGTGGCTGCTGACTATACAGACCGGCTTGCTTTAGCGCTTGCATAATATCGGCTAGCAATAGGCTCAGGTGCTCACTCATGCGGTTCCTCTCTGTTACAAGGCGGCAATTCTAGCACATTGCCGCTGCAACGCAGCATCTTGTAAAACCGCGAAGCAAACGCCATTATGTGGCTAACAAGGAGAAGCAATGACATCAATTTGGTTACTACTGCTGTTAGTCAGCGTAATTTATGGGTTTTGGATGCAACGTAAACAAGATGAGCGCGCTTTTGTGTTAGCGCGCCAATTATGTCAACAGCATCAATTACAATTTTTAGAGTGTGGCCGCAATCGCCATCATTTTCGCAAATTGCAGCAAGGTTGGCGCTTACTCACCAGCTATCAGGTTGACTTTAGCAGTGACGGTGAGAGCCGCTATCAAGCAGAATTGCTATTAAGCGGCATGCGTTTAGCAAACTTTACTTTACCGGCACATCGTATTTAAGACGGGGGCGATGCCCGGGCCAGGTGTTGTAATTTGCCGCTCAACTGGCCGGTTAAAAAGTCTTTATACATCACCCAATCGGCCGCCAAACTATAAAAAGGATAGTCAAACGTAGCCGGTTTATTATGCTCAAACAATAAATGGCCCAACCAAGCAAAGCCATAACCGATGACAGGTAAACTGAACAGCCATAGCCATTGTTGTGTTAACACTGCCCAAAACAGCACGACGAGCACTAAACTGCTGCCCAAATAATGTAAAGCCCGACATAGCGGATTGGCATGCTCACTTAAATAATAGGGATAAAAATCGGCAAAACAGGTAAAACGTGCCATACCGCTTTAACCTTGAGCCGACTGACGGGCGCGAAACATTAAAGTGCCACTGACTGAGCCAAAAGCAAGCTCACTGACTTTTTGATATTGTTCATCCGCAAAAAAAGCGTGGTACTTGGCTAACGTGACAAAAACACCCATCCCTGCAGAGGACGGATCTTCATCAACTAAGCCATCCACGGCCGCAATTAAATAGTGGCCCAACCCCGCATGCTGATATTTCGGCGCCACGGCAATAAAAGCCAGCATGTGATAGCGTTTTGCCGGCATGGCCGCATGAATTTTTTCTTCTTTATTTAACAGCTGTTTGGTAGAAACAAAGCCCGCAGTTAACAGCATTTTTAAACGCCAATGCCATAAACGACTGCTGCCAATGCCAGAATCTGGCCCAACTACACAGGCTACACCCAGTAATTGCTCTTGATTAAACAAGCCGATGATTGGCTGCCCGGCTTGCCAAAAAGTACTGAGCTCTTCGCGAATAGCAGAGCGCAAACGGGCTTCATAATCCGTGTCAGCGGCACGAAAAATTTCCATAAAAAGTGGGTCATCATGATAAGACTGATATAACACGGAAGCAGCCAGTTTTAAATCTTCGCCTCCCAACAAACTGGCCGTTAATTGAGAGGGTTCAAAATTAGTTACCTGAGCTAACATGCGGCACCTGCTATTGTTGTTGTTTTTTTATTCACAATAGCAGTGTCATGCTAGGTTGCCAAGTATGATTTTTACAGGCTATGTATCGTTAATCACACTGAGTCACCGTGCAAAAACGGGAATAAATACTATACTTAACGCCAAACAGGAGTAAAGAATGGATACCACAGCAACCACGTTAGAAAATTTATTCGCGCAACTCGGTTTAGCCAACAGTGCTAAAGCGATTGAAGACTTTATTCAAACGCACCAATTAACCGAAGACACCGACATTGCCAAAGCCCCTTACTGGAATGAGGCGCAGGCGAGCTTTATTAATGAGGCACTGCGTAATGATGCAGAATGGTGCGAAGTGATTGATGAATTAAATGCGCAACTACATCAAGTTGCTGCGCAATAACCGTTGCTTATAGATAATTGTAGGCTTTCTCACCCCAACCACTGAGTTGATCGCCATGAAATACAATAGGCGTACATTCATCTTTCGTGGTTTTATTATCTCGGCGATTAAGTTGTGTGCGATAAAACAGCACTTGAACTTGCTCGCCGTTTTTCTGAAAGGCTTCGGTGAAATCAGGTGCACCGAGTAAAGTTTTTACTTCTGCTACGGAAAAGCCTAACTGTAACTGGTTAATTTTTTTCAAATTTTCTTGTTGTGCTTTATCTGAAGCCAATTGATTTTTTGGCTCTTCCGTATTGCCAATAGCCACCACACAACCACTTAACCCCAACACCAGAAACGCCACTACACCGGCTTTAATCATTTTAGTGCCCATACCCGACATAAATCTTCTCCTTTTAAGTAATGCCAGTTATCAATAAAGTATGATACTTAACACGCCAAACAAAGCAAAATTGACACCAAATTTAAAATGTGAGTATTTTCATAAACTTAAAAACATAGGGCTTTTGCTAAGGCCAAGGGAGTGGTAAATTAAACTACTTTTTGGTGAACTAGACGATCCGCTATGACCACGGCCATCCGTTTATTACAACACGCTGCAGCCCAATTGCGTCAAGAAGGCAAAAAGCCCAGCTTGGCGCTGTTTAAAGCGAAACTGGCTGGACAACTTAATGCACCAGAACTGTTTACAGCATACCAGCAATGGCGCCAGCAGCCGATCGCCGAAGAAGATCCTGCATGGGTCGCCGATCTGGCGTTAAGTCGGCCCATTAATGCCGAGCAAGATATGAGCAGCCAGCTTAACCGCATTGAACAAAAACTCGATTTATTAATCAGCCTGTTAGAAAACAATAATGTATCTCGCTGAGTTGCGGTTTCGGGTCATCGCTGATACCGATTTAACGCAGGCAGAACAAGCGATCCGTGCTTATATTGAAGCCTTAATATTTAATGGCCAAGTATTAGGCCGAGAATTTCCTACCGCATGGCAACAAGATGCGTTTAGCAGCCGGGTTGTACTGGCCAGCCAAGATGCCCTTGCCAGCAAATGGCACAGTAAGAGAGTGCGGTATGCTGAGCAACAATTAACCGTGGCGGGTCTCGGCTATGCCCAACTCACCTTACTGGGCGCTGATTTGATGTCACAGCAAACCTGTGAAGCCCTTCCCAAGAGCCTGATATTATTTACTAGCTTCGCCGATACCTGCTCACCCTTACGTTGTGCTGAAACCTTGCGACCCGTGCCACTCTTTTGGTTAACCGCAGCAGAAGACGATTTTGAAGCATTGATCCGCTGGCAGATCCAATATCAGGCCTTAGATGAAATACAGTTACAAGAAGATCGGGTGCTACCGAAGATCGCCGAAAACAGTCTGCAGCAATTACATAGCAAATTAAATCGACGCGGCCGCCAATTGGCACAGCAGATCAGTCGACTTAATCAGCTGCCGATCTGGTATGCCCTTTACAGTGGCAGCAGTTCGGATTGTCAGCAAGACGCTAACAAATGTTGTCCCGGCTGTGGAGCTGATTGGCGTCTGGCGACGCCACGACTCGAGATGTTTGATTTTCAATGCGATAACTGCCAATTGCTCAGTAATATCGCGTGGGAGTGTCAGTCAAAACAAGCGTCGTAAGCTTGAGGGGTTAAACTGGCGAGAAACGACGGCAGGTCATCGGCAATTTTTTCCGAGACTTCTTTCCCAACATGCTCTAAGAATACCTCGCCGGTACTATTTAACACCGACAACATAATATTGGCGTCATCGGTTACGGCAAAAAATACCGTGGCTCGCTGTTTTAAGCGTTGCTTCATTAAAATGTGACCAATGATGTTTTCTTGCAAACGGCTAATATCATCTTGATTCCAAGGCAATAGTAAAGCTAACTTGCCACGTGGATGCGCTGCGGCCATATTCGCTGCATAAAAACAGCTGTAAAAAGCTTTAATAGAGGGATGCAGCGTTAACTCTAATGCTTGCTCAATATTGCTAAAATCCGCAGCGGGTTGCTGGGCAACAGGTAGCCAACTGACCTGATCCTCGGCTAACCATTGCTGTTGGCAAGGAGAAGGGCTAGCCGGATCGGCCCATGCCGTTAATGGCTGCGCCGTGGCCTGATGCCAAGTGACACTGTGTTCGATAAATTTTGCCAACGCTTGTTCAGTAGACACCTCTACTCCTCGGGACAGTTATGATAATATGCGCGGTATTGTAGCTAAAAAGACAGAGAAATGACAAAAAGCCATACCGACATTCTGGCCGACTTAAGTCTAGGCAAGATCACCGATTATGTTGATCACTACACTCCTTCGCTGTTACAAGCGGTTCCTCGTAGCTTAGGCCGCCAAACACTTGGCATAAGCGATGCTGATCTGCCCTTTGTTGGTCAAGATATCTGGCACGGTTACGAACTATCTTGGTTAAACGCCAAAGGCAAACCCATGGTGGCGCTGGCGACCTTTGTGGTACCGGTAGACTCTGCCAACTTAATTGAATCTAAATCCTTTAAATTATATTTAAACAGCTTTAATCAAAGCCGCTTTGCTGATTTAGGTCAGGTTTATCAAGCATTACAGCAAGACTTATCGGCCTGTGCTGGCAAGCCAGTGCAAGTTAGCCTGCATAATGTAAGTGAAATCATGGCGTTTCAAGCAACCTGGATCCCGGGTATCTGTTTAGATGAATTAGATATTAGTGTTGACCAGTATCAGTACGATGCCAGCTTACTGGCATTGGATCCGAACCGAGATCGCGTTGATGAAAAACTGCATTCGCATTTGTTAAAATCAAATTGCTTAATTACCTCGCAACCCGATTGGGCCAGTATTTATATTCATTATCGCGGCCCAGCACTGTCGCATGAAGCCTTATTAAAATATTTAATCAGCTTCCGCAGCCATAACGAATTTCATGAACAATGTGTAGAACGCATTTACACGGATTTATGGCGCTTTGCCAAGCCGGAATTTTTAGCGGTATATGCGCGCTATACACGTCGTGGTGGCTTAGACATTAATCCATTACGCAGCAGTGAGCCTTATCAGGCCCCCAATATTCGCTTAAGCCGCCAATAATGTAACTCAAGTGGTAACTCAACACCCAAAAAGACAGCAATATACTGTCTTTTTTCTTTTAATCGGCCATAAAGCAGTAAAGAAGCCGCAAAATCTGAAATTCAACATGTAATATTACAGTCGCACTTTCATTTTTAGGGTAATTCTGCTTTAATAGCTGCACCTGTTGATGCTGACAACAGGCAATAGCAAAATGGAACCTGATAATGTTACATCTTACCCCTACAGAAGAAACCAGTTGGCTGCCTTACTACCTAACAAAGTAAGCCAAGCCAAAATAATAAAAAATATCGAAAAGCGAGCTTAAGCTCGCTTTTTCCTTTAAGTTTTTTAGCTTTACGCTACCTTCTTAGCCCAGTCTGAGGATATACTTGAGTAATCAAGACTCTTGGATCCCTTAGTAGGTGGCAGCATTGCAACAAGACCTGAAACAACAACTTAGCCAAGCCGTTTCTGCTCGAAAAACCTTAGAGCAAACTTACCAAAAGCAGTTTTCACTGCTTTCGCAGCTCGTATTACGCTTATCCTTACTGACAAAAGGCATTGATTTAGAACTGGATAATCGACTAGCTAAGTTACGCAGCGCGCTAAGTAAAAGTACAGATCTTGAAAATGTCTTACCCTTAATTAATGATATAAGCAGCAGCTTACAGACGCTAGAAAAGCAACAACAGCTTGAGATTGTTAAGATCCAACAAGAACTGACCCAAGCAGGCAAAATGCTGCAACAACAGCGAGGGTTACCTGATCAGTTACGCCGCGATTTACGCCAGCTATTAAGTAAAGTAGAGCAGCCCACCGCAACCTTACAAGCCTTTTTGCCGCAACTGACGCACCTAACGCAACTTTACCAAAGCGCATTAAAGGCGCATCAGGATGATAAAAACAGCAACGTTTTAAGTGATGGCCATGCTGAGCAAGAGCGCTATGCACATATTTGTCGGCAACTGACCTTAGAATTGAGTAATTTACTGAGCGAGCTCACCTTTACCGAAAAACACGCCCCAGCCGCTGAGCAAATCAAGGCCAGCTTACTCGGTTCGCTGAATGTTGAAGGCCTATTTGATGCCTGTTTAACCACCATCAGTATTATCGCCAAAGGCTTGCAAGAAGAGCGGCAATCCTCTGAGAACTTCTTATTAAAGTTAAATGATGCGCTTGCCAGTGTGCAACAAGCTGTTGAAGCCACCTTACTAGACTCAGGGCATTTTCAACAAAAACTCGCCACACTCAATCAACAAATCGAAAATCAAATTGATGATTTAGGCAAGCAAACTAAAAAAGCACAATCTTTAGAGCAACTTAAAAGCTTGGTTATTGTGCGAATGAATGATTTAACCGAGTCATTAAATGAAAAAGAACGGCTAGAACAACAAGAACGACAAAAGCTGCTGGGCAGCTTGGTTGCGATGGAAGATCGCGTCAAAGAATTAGAGCGTGATGCTAAAAGCTTTAAAGAACGTCTCGCCGAGCAAAGTGTTCGCAGTGCTCGTGATACTTTAACGGGGATCCCAAATCGTGCTGCATACGAAACCCGCCTGGATCTAGAATTTAAACGCTGGCTACGCCAAGGCACACCGCTGTGTATTATTTTAGGTGATGTAGACCTTTTCAAGAAAATTAACGACAGTTACGGCCACAGTGCCGGTGATAAAACCCTGCGGGTTATTGCCAAAACACTACAACAATCGATTCGACAAACAGATTTTTTAGCCCGTTACGGTGGTGAAGAATTTGTGATCATCATGCCCGATACTAAACTGAGCCAAATCAGCGAACCTCTTAATTTAATTAGAGAAAAAATCAAAAAAATACCTTTTAAATTTAAAAATGAACATGTGCGTATTACCATTTCTTTCGGAGCCACTGAGTTTTTAGCCGGTGAACAACCGCGCCAAGCTTTCGACCGCGCCGATGAAGCCTTATACCTCGCCAAAAAAGGCGGACGGGACCAAATAGCATTAAAGTAACAACGCTGTTGCCCGCAATCAGGAGATTGCCGATGCAAGTACATCTTAACCCATTGGGTGCTATGGATTTATTATCCCAATTAGAAGTTGAACGCTTACAACAAAATACCGAAAACGACACTTACCAACTGTTTCGCAACTGCGCCCTGGCGGTGCTGAATGTCGGTAGCCATACCGACAGTTCAGCGGAAATCTACGAACAATATCAAGATTTTTCGATTAAATTACTCAGCCGCGAGCGCGGCATCAAAATTGAATTAAACAATCCACCGCAAAGCGCCTTTGTCGATGGCAAAATTATCAAAGGGATCCATGAACACTTGTTTGCGGTGTTACGCGATATTTTGTTTTATCACACCCGCCATAGCGGCGAAACTAACCCGTTAGATTTAAATAATGGTGTGCATCTGACACACAGTGTGTTTGATATTTTGCGCAATGCTCGTGTCATCGATGCCACCAGTGAACCTGATATGATTGTTTGCTGGGGGGGCCACTCCATTCGTGAAGCAGAATATCACTACACGAAAGAGGTGGGTTATCAACTCGGTTTACGCGGTTTAAACATTTGTACCGGCTGTGGCCCGGGCGCGATGAAAGGCCCAATGAAAGGGGCAACCATTGGCCATAGCAAACAACGTATTCGCAGTGGTCGCTATTTAGGTTTAACCGAGCCAAGTATTATTGCTGCCGAGCCACCCAATCCGATTGTAAATGAATTAGTGATCTTGCCGGATATCGAAAAACGCTTAGAAGCTTTTGTGCGCGTGGCTCACGGTATTATTATTTTCCCAGGGGGTGCCGGTACAGCGGAAGAGTTACTGTATCTGGTGGGGATCATGCTAGATAAACGTAACGCCGAGCAACGCTTACCGATCATTTTAACCGGCCCGGCCAGCAGTGCAGCTTACTTTAATGAAATTGCCGATTTTATTCAGCAAACGCTTGGCGCTGAAGCATTAGACTTGCTGGAAATCATTATTGATGATCCGGCGGCTGTGGCAAAACGCTTAAAACAAGGTTGTCAGGATGTACGTGCCTATCGTAAATCCGTAGGTGACGCTTATCACTTTAATTGGACCTTGGATATCGCGCCTGATTTTCAACAACCTTTTATCCCAAATCATCAGAATATGGCCGCACTCGACTTGCACCTTGATCAGGACAAAGCGAAACTGGCGGCTAATTTACGCCGTGCATTTTCGGGTATCGTGGCCGGTAATGTTAAAGACGAGGGCATCAAAGCCATTCGTCAGCATGGCCCCTTTATTCTCAGTGGCGAGCCCGTATTAATGCGTTTGATGGATAAATTATTAGCGGCTTTTGTTGAGCAAGGTCGCATGAAATTGCCTGGCAGCAAATACGAACCCTGTTATCGGATCTCTCAATAATTATGGCTAGAGTAATACTATTAGATGCGCTGAATCTGATCCGTCGCTTGTATGCGGTACAAGAACGCCCCTATCTGCCGTTAGCGGAAGACGTTGCAGAGGGTACGCGTCAGCAAATTATTAGTAATACTCAACAAATGCTACTGCAAACGTTAAGTCGCCTGCGCCAAGAGCTGCAGGCCACCCATGCGTTAATGGTATTTGACGGTGACAATAGCAGTCAGTGGCGACAAAAATTATGCCCGCTGTATAAAGCCAATCGTAAGCCCATGCCCAGTATTTTAGCCGCAGCCCTGCCCGACTTATTAACCGCTACCGAGCTAAGCGGCGTGAAGTGCTTTCATCAGGCCGAATATGAAGCAGATGATGTGATTGCCACTATTGCCACCAAGATACGCCAGCACCAACAAGACGTGGTTATTGTCTCAACCGATAAAGGCTATTTACCGCTTCTGGGCCAAGGTGTTGAGATTTATGATCCTTTCGCCCGACACTATGTCAGCCGCGAACAGGTAAAAGAAAAGTTTGGTGTGCAGCCAGAGCAACTCGTCAGTTGGTGGAGCTTAGTGGGTGATAGTACCAATAATATTCCGGGGGTAAACGGTGTCGGCCCCAAAGGGGCTGAAGAATTTATGGCGCTAGGACGCAGCTTAAATGATGCTTTGCAACACCCTGATTGCCCGAAAAAATTAAAACTAAAAATTACTGAGCAAAAACAAGATATTATTCTTTATACTCAAATTTTGACATTGCAAACTCAATTAGCGCTGGGTTTAAACTTACAAGATATACGCTTAACGGAGTCATCGTAGTCACTTATGAAATTTAAAACCCTGCTATGGTTTGCTGCTGGTGTTGTACTCTATTTTGTGAGTACCTTCGCTATTTTGCGTTTTTATCCCGACGACCCGACTCAAATGAACTGGCAAGACCGCGAATCTTTTAATGCTAAAGTCATCCAACGCCTTGATCTGAAGCAACCCCTCGCGCAGGATGCGCTGATCAATCGTTTAGGCAGCCCCGATATTACCGAAGCCTTTGTGCACAATAATCAAGTTTATCAACTATTGTACTATCGTACTCATCGTAAAGCCGCAGACGGTATTACCACTGCAGACGAATGTACCGCCTTATTATTTATTAATCGCCAACTGACCGCCATAGGTGACGACGCCACGAAACACTATCTGGAGCAGCAACCGCATGCCGGATCAATCGATTAATTGGCTACGTAGCTACCAACAACTGCCCTTGTTAAGCCAAGCGCTAGCGCAAGCCACTACGCCTGAAACCCTACAAAGCGCTATTCAACAAGCGCGAGAACTGCATATACAACTGCAACAAAGTAGTGAAATTAATTTAGCCGCAGCCATGGCGCAATTATCCTATATTCCCTCGGAAGAACCGGCTGCGGCAAATCGCACCATGAAAAGCTGGGTGTTGTTGATGCTATGGACTCGGCTGAAACATTGGCCAAAAGCACGACGCGATCTCTTAGGGGTAGCCGTGTTATTGGCCGGTTGTACAACAGCACACAATAAGATCCCAGCGGCATTACTATTAGCCAAAAAACTGAAAGAACATAAATGCGGCGGCATCATTACCACGGTACTCGCTGGCACTTTTCATCGCTTACAAAAACGCCTGCCTTGGCAAGTGCATCACGATAGCCCGCTATTAACCTTAGCCATTGAGCTTGGTTATCAATTACAACCGGATAAGGGCAGCGCACCGGCCTTAGAAGTGCTGTTAGCGCGCTGGATTAACGGTTCTAATGATGAGTTAGTATTAACCGAAATTAGCCAGTTAATGCACTACGCACCTGCTTTGTATTTGTGTGGCCGCGTTGCCCGCGATGAGCAAGACAACTTTTGGCTACTTTGTCATGCGGATAATCACAGCGAGGCCTATCAGGCGTTGCAATACTGGCCAGAACAACAACGTTTAGCCGAGCATCTGACTAAACGTAATGTGGATGAATTAAAAATTTTGCCACCGGCTAAGCTGATCCAGCAACACTGGTTAGCCAAAGTCAGTATGCCGAAGCGACCCGAAGTGACAATACTCACCCCAAATGGCTTGATGCAGCAGTCTATTTTAAGCAGTTTAAGTCACAGCGATTTAAACGCTCAGGTTAGCTTACTGGAAAAGCATCCGGCTATTGCTCAGTTATTACTCAAGAATGCCAGTGCCAGTAATCGGCAGAAAGTTGCAGTAAACAATTTACGTCATGCGCTTGCCAGTTTCGGTCAAGCACAGTTGCCGCTTGCGGTAGCGCGTGCCGAAATGCAGTTTTACCTACAATGCCAGCGCAGTAATCAGCATGCTTGGTTATGGCAATTACAACAGGCGCTGTATCATAGTTTATTAGTATTAGGCCAACACTTAGCGGCCCCCTTATCTCAGCAACAAGCAGGCTTAATCGCCAGTTGTGCCAGTGCGCCACTGTGGCATCACCCTAGCCTGCAAGCCGTACCGGTCAGTCGTCTCGTCCAACAGCTACATTTACTGGGCCAACTCGTACAAAAATACCTGCTGGAACCGGTTAAAAGTCAGCGTTTGACGGCGGCACTATTGCATCATTATCAGTTAGAAAATTGGGCTGATGGCGCCATGTGTCAATATACACAACATATTGAAGGGATGCCTTGGACCTTAGCCGAGCAACAAGGCTTGCTGTTAAGGTTGGCCTGGCAGCTGACATTCAGCGTATTTTGTTATCCGATGGCACAGCAAAGTACCCAACACCTGCTACAACAAGCCACGGCTACGCTCTCATTACCGCTTAAATCATTAAAAGAATGGCAACAACAACTGCTGCAGCACGACGGGCTGTTTTATCCGCTAAATAGTGAATTTGCCTAACACAAGCTACATTCACCAAACTTATAGCACCTATCAAAGCCGTGACTAGCTATCCTGCGCGGTAAACTGGCTTAAAACCCGCTGCAGCGCTATAATAAGCACGCTTTCAGGCAGACGCCTGACTATAAATATCAAAAATATACAGCTAAGGATTTCCATGAGCAAGCAAACGATTACCGTGATTAAAGGCGATGGCATTGGCCCAAGTATTGTTGAAGCCGCGATTCAAGTACTGGAAAAAGCCGGTTGTGATTTTGACTACGAATACGTGGATGCCGGTTTGACCGCGCTGGAAAAAACCGGTGAGTTGCTACCACAAGCCACCTTAGACGCTATTCTTAAAAACAAGATCACACTCAAAGGCCCTTTAACCACGCCAGTAGGTGAAGGTTTTACTTCAATTAACGTCACGTTACGTAAAAAGTTTAACCTGTACGCTAACGTTCGCCCAGTGATCTCGTTTAAAGGCACCAAAGCCCGTTACGAAAATATCGATATTATTACCATTCGTGAAAATACCGAAGGTATGTATTCAGGCCATGGCCAAACCGTGTCAGAAGATGGCGAAACTGCGCAAGCGTCGAGCATTGTTACTAAAGAAGGCGCGCGCCGTATTGCCGAGTTTGCTTTTGAAACCGCACGCCGCGAAAACCGTAAAAAAGTCACCATCGTGCACAAAGCCAATATCTTAAAATCGACTTCAGGTTTATTCCTGAAAACGGCGCGCGAGGTTGCTCAGTCGTATCCGGATATCGAAGTTCAAGAAATGATCGTTGATAACACTTGTATGCAACTGGTCATGAACCCACAGCAGTTTGACGTAATTGTGACCACTAACTTATTTGGTGATATTTTATCGGATCTGTGTGCAGGCCTTGTGGGTGGTTTAGGCATGGCGCCAGGTGCGAATATCGGTAAAGATTGTGCCATCTTTGAAGCGGTGCACGGTAGCGCGCCAGATATTGCGGGTAAAAACCTAGCAAACCCAAGTTCAGTGATCTTAGCGTCCATTCAGATGCTAGAATACTTAGGTATGAAAGATAAAGCCGATAAGATTTTAGCGGCATTAACTGACGTGATCGCCAGCGGTGATCGCACCACGCGTGATTTAGGGGGTAGCTTCGGCACAACCGACTTCACTGCAGCCCTGATTGAACGTTTATAACATCTGATAGCCAGCGCCAGCAGCCATTGCCGCTGGCGTAATGGGAAGCCACATGACACAAACAAATAACCCCTTGCATGGCGTTACGCTAGAACAAATTGTTACTGCGTTAGTGGTACATTATGGTTGGCCCAAGCTGGCAGAGCAGATTGACATTAACTGCTTTAAAAAAGATCCGTCGGTAAAAAGTAGCCTAAAGTTTTTACGGCGTACCCCATGGGCACGCGAAAAAGTCGAAGCGCTCTTTATCAGCAATAAACTGTATAGCAAGGTTAATTGAATGGAAAAAGCTAGCTAACGCTTAATTAAAGTCAGTTAAGCATGACCTGTTTGCTCTAAATCAACCGTTGGAGGCCATGGATGGCCGGAATCGAGCCTCAGGGATGATTCATGGCGTGTTGATGTGAGCAAACCGCGTCATGCTAAACACTAACTGATCGGTATTATGCTAACGCTGGCTTTTTTATTAATGCTATTGTGATAGCCTAACCATTATAAATGGTGCCACCCTCTTGCAAATAATGCTGTAGCACTGCAGCTGCAGCATCACGCTCCACTAACCGCACCACTTCAATACCCACATCAGTTAGATACTGATAACTTTGCTCGTATACAGGGCCTTCATCAAAACCAATTGCTCGCGCATCATCGGCGGTTGCCGCACAGACCAAACGCTTCACCCCACTCCACAAGGTGCCGCCTAAGCACATAGCGCAAGGTTCACAGGAAGTAAACAACTCGCGCTTAACACCATCTGCAGACAAGCTAAAGCTTTGCAGAGATTGCTCAGCCAGCATAATCGCCATCATCTCACCATGAGCAGTGGAGTTACTTAACGGCATGACCCGATTAACCCCTACACTGAGTAACTTTCCGCTTTCGATATCAAAAATCGCACTACCAAAAGGGCCACCCGTGCCACGCAATACGTTTTGCCGGGATAACTCTATGGCTAGCGCCATTTTTTGCTGATCGTTTTGATACGTCTGCTGCCAATCAACCACCTCGTTGATCCAGTCAGGCAGCGTTAAAGTCAGTTGGGTTAGGCTCATACTTCCTCGGCCAGTGGCTTACTGTAGGCTAACTCCATATCCCAAGGTAACTGGATCCAAGTATCTTGCTCGATATCCGTGACGTAGTTATCCACTAACGGCTTACCCTGTGGTTTGGCATATACCGTGACAAAACGCGCCAGCGGAAAACGCTCGCGCAGTGCCTTTGCCGTTTCACCGGTATCGACCAAATCGTCGACCACCAACAGTTTGGCCGAATCGGCTAACTGCGCATCTTTTAAGATCGTTAAGCTACCTTGCTTATCATGATCGTAACTGGCCACACAGATACTATCGACGGTACGAATATTCAGCTCACGCGCCAAGATGGCTGCCGGTACTAAACCGCCACGGCTTACCGCGACGATGGCATCAAAGTCTTCGGCTAACAGCTGACGTGCCAGCTCTTTCGTGGCGCGATGAAACGCTTCCCAAGACACATAAAACATTTTATTGGTGGTTAATGACATAATCAGCAATCCCTCGTTGTTTACAGACAGCCTAAGGCGACTTCAACCATTTCATTAAAACTGGTTTGACGTAGCTCGGCACTTAAGGCTTCACCGGTTCGGATATGATCACTCACGGTAAAAATGGCTAACGCATTAATGCCATACTCTGCTGCCACACCGTACAAACCGGCGGCTTCCATTTCCACGGCCAACACACCGTATTTTTCGAGGGTATCGAATAACGTTTCACTGGGGTTATAGAATAAATCTGAAGTGAACACGTTACCCACTTTGACATCAATTGACTTAGCACGTGCTGCGGCAACGGCCTTTTCTAACAAACCAAAACTGGCCATTGCGGCAAAATCTAAACCGCCAACACGATTGCGGTTAACCATAGAATCGGTGCTCGCGCCCATACCAATCACCACATCACGCACTTTAACCGATAACGGTAAAGCACCACATGACCCGATACGGATGATGTTTTTTACATCGTAAAATTTGACTAATTCAGTGGCATAAATAGACATAGACGGTACGCCCATACCTGAACCTAATACACTGACTTTTTTACCTTTATAAGTGCCGGTATAACCAAACATATTGCGTACCGTGTTAACGCAAACGGCATCCTCTAAAAACGTTTCAGCAATATGTTTTGCCCGCAGTGGATCGCCAGGCATTAACACGGTTTCAGCAAAAGCGCCCGCAGGGGCATTAATATGTGGAGTCGCCATAATTTCTCTTTAATTAATTCAAATCAGCTAAGAAAGATGCACCGTATGCCATGGCATCCAGCGCGAAATAGTCGGCCAAGGTTTGGCCCATATCAGCAAAACTCATGCGTTCGCCAAGATCAACACCGCTTAACCCTTGTTTGTACACCAGCACTGGCACATATTCGCGTGTGTGCTCGGTACCCGGCCAAGTGGGATCGCAACCATGGTCAGCGGTGAATAATAACAACGTATCTTCATCACAGGCGTTAATCAGCTCTGGCAAGCGGCTATCGAAATACTCTAATGCCTCGCCATAACCAATAGGATCGCGGCGATGGCCAAAGTTTTGGTCAAAATCGACCAAGTTGGTAAAAATTAAACTGTTATCCGGCTGTTTGGCCATTTGCGCTAAAGTGGTATCGACCAAATGCGCTAAACCATTGGCTTTTAATGATTGCGAAATACCCTGATGCGCGAAAATATCGGCAATTTTACCAATACTGATCACCTGACCACCTTGCTGCACCAACTTATCGAGTACAGTCGGCGCGGGTGGTAATACTGAATAATCACGACGATTACCCGTTCTGGCATAGTTCTCTGGCGCAGTACCGGTAAAAGGCCGAGCAATGACGCGGCCAATATTATATTTGTCGAGCAGTTCGCGGGCCACTTCACAAAAGCGTAGTAAACGCTCTAAACCAAAATGCTCTTCATGTGCAGCCACTTGAAACACGCTATCAGCTGAGGTGTAACAAATCGGTTTACCCGTTTTAATGTGCTCATCGCCCAGTTTTACCAAAATATCGGTGCCCGAGGCATGACAATTACCTAAGATACCGCTGATGCCTGTGCGCTGGCATAATTCTGAGATCAATTCTGGCGGGAAGCTGTCTGTTTTAGCGCTAAAATAGCCCCAATCAAATAACACCGGAACACCGGCCATTTCCCAATGACCACTGGGCGTATCTTTACCACTACTCAGCTCACGGGCATAGCCATAAGCGCCATGCAGCGAACTGGCATCGGCGACTGTCGGTGCTTTACCCTGACTGGCGGCGGTACAGGCTTTTACCAAGCCTAAACGCGCAAGGTGAGGTAATTGCAAGGCTCGTTGTTTCTGCTCGGTAAAGGTTCGGGCAATGCTGGCAAAGGTATTGGCGCCTTCGTCACCAAACTTTGCGGCATCCGGCGCACTGCCGATCCCAAAACTATCGAGGACTAAAATTACTGCTTTTGCCATCACTTACTCCTGTGCAGAACAGCCATTGTTGGCGATGTTATTTTGCCAGATAGCGCTAAGCTAACAAAATAAAAAGGGCACGCAGCTTAATACGCCACGGCCGTTTTAGCAACACCTTGGCAACTTATCGCTACTGAAAACGAAAATGGCGTCCGAAGACGCCATAACCTTTCGCCATGAAGCGCTTATTTCGGTAACTGACTATAACCCATATTAAACAGCGTAAAGCTGTAAATATCTGCGGCTTGATCAATCACCATCGCCACTGGCATACCCGCACCATGGCCTGCATTAACATCAATGCGAATAAGCTGAGGAGTGGCTTTGCTGGCTTTGGCTTGCAGCTCTGCAGCAAATTTAAACGAATGCGCAGGAACCACGCGATCATCGTGATCGGCTGTCGTAATCATGGTGGCAGGATAAGTGGTGCCCGCTTTCACGTTGTGTACCGGCGAGTAACCTTGCAGATAGTTAAACATATCGGCTGATTGCTCTGATGTACCGTAATCATAGGCCCAACCCGCACCGGCGGTAAAGGTATGATAACGTAACATATCAAGTACACCCACTTGCGGGATCGCCACTTTGAACAACTCTGGCCGCTGGGTCATGACTGCACCCACCAATAAACCACCATTTGAACCACCGCGAACGGCGGTTTTCTCTTTGGAAGTGTATTTTTCTGTTTGCAGATATTCAGCCGCAGCAATAAAGTCATCAAACACATTTTGCTTTTGTAATTGTGTTCCGGCGTTATGCCAGGCTTTACCGTACTCACCTCCACCACGAATATTGGCCACCGCATAAATACCGCCCATTTCCATCCATACCGCATTCGCTACGCTAAAAGATGGCGTTAAGCTGATATTAAAACCGCCATAACCGTACAAAATGGTGGGGTTGCTGCCATCGCGTTTTAAATCTTTACGATAGCTGATGATCATCGGCACCTTAGTGCCGTCTTTAGAGGTATAAAACACCTGCTCAGACACGTAGTTGCTTGGGTCAAAATTCACTTTCGGCTGGTTATACAGCGAGGTTTCACCCGCTTTTGGCTCAAACGCGTAAATAGAACCCGGCGTGATGTAGTTAGCAAAGCTAAAATACAGCTTATCCGCCTCTTTTTTACCGCCAAAGCCGCCCACGCTGCCTAAACCCGGTAATTCGATATCGCGCACCAGTTGGCCGTTCATATCATATTGTTTTACCTTGGCAATCGCATCGACAATGTAATTAGCGAATAAAAAGCCTGCGCCGCTACTAATACGCAGCACATGTTCAGTTTCCGGGATCAGCACTTGCCAATTTTCTGGCTGCGGTGCTTTTGCCGACACTTTCACCACTTTACGATTAGGCGCATCACGGTTAGTTGCTAAGATGAGCATGTCACCGTCACTGTCCACCAGATCCACATCTGAATCGGTATCGGTAACAATCGCAACAAACTCACTATTGGCTTGGGTGAGATCTTTCACGAAAAGCTTATTACCCGACGTCGACACCGCAGCGGACACCAGCAAATAACGATTATCTTCGGTGACCTCAGCGCCTACATAACGATGTTTCTGACCATCTAGGGCACCGAATACGACCGGATCCGCTGATTGAGGCGTGCCAAGCTTGTGGTAGTACAACTTATGCTGATCAGTCATGGCAGAGAGTTCACTGCCATCGGGTTTGTCATAGCTAGAATAGAAGAAACCGTCGTTCCCCTGCCAAGCAATACCGCTAAACTTAATATCAATCAGCGTATCGCCAATTTGTTGCTTGGTCTCAGTGTCGATAACGATCACTTTACGCCAATCGCTGCCACCTTCTGAAATGGCATAAGCGGCCAGTTTTCCGTCTGCGGAGAATTGAATATCGGCCATGGACGTTGTGCCGTCAGCGCTAAAAGTATTGGGATCTAAAAACACTTCGGCAGCGCCATCGCCTTTTTGGCGATACAACACAAACTGATTTTGTAAACCGTCATTCTTGTAAAAATAGGTATAATCACCTTCTTTAAACGGTGCGCTAATCCGCTCATAGTTCCACGATTGTTGTAATTTATCGCGGATCTGATCCCGAAATGGGATCTGTTTTAAATATGCGAAAGTACTCTCGTTTTGCGCTTTTACCCAGCTTTCGGTCTCACTGCTACGATCGTCTTCTAACCAACGATACGGATCGGCGACTTGTGTACCAAAATAGTTATCAACCACATCACCTTGGCGGCTCTGGGGGTAGTTAATTGCGCTTTGTTGCTGAGTGACAGTCACATTTTGCTCCGGGACGACATCTTGCTTAGCACCGCCGCAAGCGGTTAAGACCGCGGCTGCCAGCAAAGTTAATGCATATTTCATTTAACGTGGGCTCCATTACTCTTATTATTTAGCGCTGAAGATAGCCTCAGCATGTTTGTTTTATTCATGCAAACGGGGTAACTCTTAATATTTTTAAGCCATTGAGCTTAACAAAGTTGTCGTGATTTGCCTATTTTGCTCGCGACAGCCAACCTTTGTTTTAGGCAACTGGTCGAATTTGCGTTCAACGATAATATCCCCCCAACGGTGACCCCTATCATGTTGTGCGTTTTTTTGCTTCATGCTGGTGCCAGCCTGCACTAATTTGATGCAAATTAGCAAACTAAAGCGTGCTTAAAAAAATTAAAACTGTTTATTTTCATAGCACTAGGATTATGGCAACAATCCTGCATAGTATAAAAAGTAACATCTAAACAATTTGTAGTTGGCATCAGTAAAGCGATGCCATCACGGCAACGAAGCCCGCACACAGTGGAAACACTGTTTGCGGGCTTTTTTGTTTGGCACGCCTTTAAAGGTGCCAACTTTTATTGCACAAGGAGCTAACGATGACAGCATCGCAACATATTTTGGTCGTGGGTAATGGTATGGTTGGGCACCATTTTGTTGAACAATTGCGGGCAAAAGCGCCTACAGCAACCATTACTGTACTGTGTGGTGAACCACAATTGGCTTATGACCGAGTTTATCTATCCAGTGTTTTTACCGGTAAGGATCGTGCCGAACTCGCGCTCACTTCTGAGCAGCATTATCGAGAACAAGGCATTAAATACCACTTAAATTGCTGGGTCAGCCGAATTGAACCGCAAAGTAAAACAGTATTCACTGCCAGTGGCGAAAACTATCATTACGACAAGCTCGTACTGGCTACCGGTTCTTATCCGTTCGTGCCGCCGATCCCGGGTCATCAACAAGAACATTGTTTGGTGTATCGCACATTGGACGATTTAACGGCTATCGCGCACAGTGCTCAAGACAGCCAAACCGGCGTGATTATTGGCGGCGGTTTATTGGGTTTAGAAGCGGCAAATGCGCTAAGACAACTCGGGCTAACCACCCATGTCGTTGAATTCGCCCCCCAATTGATGGCTGTGCAACTCGATGTAGCAGGTGGCCAGTTATTAACACAAAAGATCACCGCGTTGGGCTTAGGTGTACACACAGGTAAAACCACACAAGCCATAGTTGCAGGTGACGAATGCCGCTACCGCTTAGAATTTAGCGATGGCAGCTTTTTAGAAACCGATTTGGTGGTGTTTTCAGCCGGGATCCGCCCTTATGACGCACTAGCAAAAGATGCTGGTCTGGCTATCGGAGCTAAAGGTGGCATTATCATCAATGATTACTGTCAAACATCACAGCAAGATATTTATGCCATTGGTGAGTGTGCCTTATGGCAAAACCAACTATTTGGATTAGTCGCGCCAGGTTATCAAATGGCCCGCGTAGCCGCCAGTCATCTGACCGGCCAAGCACTCCGGTTTCAGGGCGCCGATATGAGCACCCGTTTAAAACTTCTGGGTGTAGAAGTGGGGTCAATCGGAGATGCGCATGCACGCACACCAGGGGCACAATGCTTAACATATCAAGATCCCATTCGCCAAATTTATAAGAAGCTGGTTCTCAATGACAGCGGCGATAAATTGCTCGGCGCGGTGTTAGTGGGTGATACTGCTGAATATGACACCCTGCTGCAATATTTTTTAAATGCGCTGCCTCTGCCCGCAGCCCCGGAAAGCCTCATTTTACCGCAATTAAGCGCCAACACGCCGACGCTCAGCGCTGATCTGCTGCCAGACAATGCCATGCTTTGCTCTTGTCACAACGTAACCAAGGGCGATATTGTTGCCAGCATCGAGCAAGGTCATGTTGAACTAGCCAGTATTAAGCGTTGCACAAAAGCTAGCACTGGCTGTGGTGGATGCGCAGCCTTACTAAAATCTGTAGTGGATACCGAATTAACCTTGCGTGGAGTCGCGGTCAACAACCATCTCTGTGAGCATTTTGCCTATTCACGCCAAGCATTATTGCACTTGGTGCAAGTTGAACAACTGACCACCTTTGAACAGTTACTGCAGCGTTATGGCCAAGGCCAAGGCTGTGATGTCTGTAAGCCTACCGTTGCATCAATTTTAGCCTCGGTTTGGAATGAATACATTCTTGATAACAAACATGTCGCGTTACAGGATACCAACGATACGTTTTTAGCGAATATGCAAAAAGACGGCTCTTACTCCGTAGTGCCTCGCATTGCTGGTGGTGAAATCAGCTCAGCAAAATTGTTGGTTTTAGCGCAAGTGGCCGACGACTTTCAGTTGTATTGCAAAATTACTGGTGGTCAACGCATTGATTTATTTGGCGCAAGGCTAGAACAACTGCCATTAATATGGCGACGTTTGGTCGATGCCGGTTTTGAAACAGGTCATGCCTACGGTAAATCATTACGTACTGTTAAATCCTGTGTAGGCAGTACTTGGTGTCGTTACGGTGTTCAAGACAGTGTGGGCCAAGCTATTTCTATAGAGAGCCGATATAAAGGCTTGCGCTCCCCGCATAAAATCAAAATGGCCGTGTCTGGTTGTACTCGCGAGTGTGCCGAAGCGCAAAGTAAAGATATCGGGGTCATTGCTACTGAAAATGGCTGGAATTTATATGTTTGTGGTAATGGTGGTATGCGTCCTCGCCATGCGGATCTGTTTGCAACTGACCTGGATACGCCAACACTCATCCGTTATATCGATCGCATTTTAATGTTTTATATCCGCACGGCCGATCGCTTACAACGCACATCGGTCTGGTTAGAAAAACTCGAGGGAGGACTGGACTATTTACGCCAAGTGATTATCGATGACAGCCTTGGCTTAGCCGCTGAATTAGAAAAACAAATGGCCGGTTTGGTTAACAGCTATGCCTGTGAATGGCAACGCACACTGGACGATCCAGAGGCCCTAAAACGATTCCGACATTTTGTGAATAGCCCCGAAGGTGATAGCAATATTTTGTTTGTGCAAGAGCGAGGGCAAATCCGCCCTGCAACGTTAGAAGAGAAGCAGCAACAACAGCGTATACCCGTAACAATGATTGAGTCTGAGGAGATCACCCATGACATGGTTTAACGTAGCAACCACGAGTGATCTGGTCGACAACAGTGGGGTTTGTGTTTTGGTCAACGGGCAACAAATTGCCCTGTTCAGCCTCACTATCACCGGGCAAAACCAGTTATTTGCCATCGACAACTTTGATCCGATTGGCCAAGCAAATGTGCTAGCGCGTGGCATCACGGGTTCAATTGGCGATAGGCTGGTTGTCGCCTCGCCGCTTTACAAGCAACATTTTGATTTACACAACGGCCAATGTATAGAAATGCCTGAGATCAGCGTGGGTGTTTACCCAGTACAACGGCAAGAACAGACTATTTGGATACAACTAAAGAGCTCGCAGCCCCGAGCAGAAACTAAGATGGAGGCGATGGTATGAGTTTTTTAACCTTGTTTCGTCGGCCCATGAGTCAATGGTTTGCCCCCTTTTTCCCGATAGCACGACCTTATGCACAACAGACTTTGCCAAAAACAGGTCAGGTTTTTTTAGTAGGTGCCGGCCCAGGCGATCCTGAATTGTTAACGCTAAAAGCCTGGCGTTTACTGCAACAAGCCGATGTGGTGTTATATGATGCTTTAATTTCACCCGCGTTGCTGGCGCTGATCCCCAAAGCTTGCCAGCAATATTACGTTGGAAAACGCGCCGGCCAACATGCTTTGACTCAACCGGAGATCTGCCAAAAGCTACAATATTTTGCGCAGCAAGGCCATACCGTAGTTAGGCTTAAAGGGGGCGATCCCGCCATTTTTGGTCGGGTAAACGAAGAAGCCGCGGCCTTACAGGCCGCAAATATTCCCTTTGCCATTGTACCAGGGATAACCACCGCCTGTGCCGCTGCCGCGTATACGGGTATTGCGTTAACTGCGCGCAATGTCGCACGTAGTGTCACCTTCCTCACGGCACAATTTGCCGATCCTAAGCAACAACCTAACTGGCAACAATGGCGCTATCAAACCGAGGGAGACAATCCAACACTGGTGGTATATATGGGGCTAAGCCGGTTGCCAATGCTCTGTCAGGGCTTGCGCGCCGTAGGTTGGCCTGCCTCTACCCCTATTGCGTTGATAGAACAGGTCAGCTGCCCTGAGCAGCGCTTACTTAGCGCAACCCTTGAGGATATTAATGACAAAGTTCAGCAACAACCCTTTACTGGGCCCACTCTAATTATGATTGGCGACGTGATCCAACAACCGATGGCAGTCAATCAATCGCTTTTGCAAAGCGCTTGGGCATAAATACAAGGTAACCTGATGACATCGAGCCCGACGTCATCAGGTTTAAAGCAAAAATTGATAGCAAAGTGTTAGGTTTAACAGCAACAATATCAGTGACACCACTTGCCAAAAACGTAATGGATCACGCTGTAACAAGGGCCGAAAGGGCTGCTGCAAATAGGCGGGATTAGGGTGCTGCAAATCGTATAAAAAAGCCGATAACTGCTGATAACGCGCTGCCGGATCAGGCTGTAAGGCTTGCTGCAAGGTTAAATCAAACCATCTGGGGATGGCTGAAGCTTCTGACGATAGGGGCTGATAACATAAGCGCTTTTGCTGCTGACGATTACGACATCGCGCTAACTGATGACCATAAGGAAAGCGACCACTTAATAGGTAGTAACACAGTACAGCTAATGAATACAAATCTGCGCTTTGGGTGGCTTCCTCCCCTAATAAACATTCTGGCGCAGAGTATAGCGCTGTGCCAAGCCCCCGCTCTACGGCAATATGATATTGTTCAACTAAGCCCGCTACCTGCGCAGACCCTAAATCAATAATTTTTACTAAACCCGTTTCAGTAATCATAATATTTTCAGGGCGTAAATCTTGGTGCACCACTTCTGCCCGATGCAAAGCTTGCAGCCCTGTCCCGACTTGCATCACAATCTGTCTAACTTGTTCTAAAGAGGGATGAGGATGATCTTGCCGCCACTGCTGCAAGGTTTGTCCCTGAATAAATTCAGCAAGGGTGTAAATATAACGACGTTCACGCCCTGTACTGACCGAACGGATCACATGATCATTACGCACTCGCCGGGCAATCCAATCTTCGAGTAATAAACGCGCTAAATAGGCTTCATTGCTCATCTGCTCAGTAGCAGGGGTTTTTAGCACCAACAGTTGTTTGCTTATTTCATCTTGCACCAGATAAACATGGCTGCGATGGCTCTGATAAAGTGCACGTATCACGGTATAACCATCGAGCGTACTGCCCGCAGCTAAATCCGTTACCACATGCAAGCGCTCATCTAATTTCGGTGGGGTCGCGGGCTCAGGCAGCTGTTTGATTTGCAACAAGGCTGCACTGAGATTATCTTCACTTTGCGCAGCTAAGGCTGCAGCAGTTAATGATGAGGCCAGCTCAGGCATACTCATCTTCGCCTCGGCTTTTGCTAACAAAGCGCTTAAGGCTGAAGGGGATAAATTGGCATAAACGCCATCGGTCAAAAGTAGCAGTATGTCGCCCTCTCGCAGTGCTACCTGAATATAATCATAATTAATTTGGGGTCCAGCGCCGAGCGCTCGACTTAAATAAGTGGTTTTAGCACTGTGGCCAGCCCCAGTTAAAACTGGGCTGCTGTGATCGGAACTGATTTGCGTTAAGAGCCCTTGCCGCCAAAGGTAAGCGCGGCTATCCCCAATATGGAACAGATGGGCAAAACGGCCCTTAACAACCCAACCGCTGAAGGTGCAAACATAACCTTTGTCAGGATCGTGCCCGAACACTTGACGACTTTGCCCATACAACCACGCATGAATTGCCTGCAATACTTGACCGCCAGCCTGCTTGACGCTGGCGGTATCTGAAGTACAAAAATAATCATCCAAAAAACTGGTTACCGCCGTTTCACTGGCAATCTGACTGACCGTGCTGCTACTGACACCATCGGCCAACGCCACGGCTGCCCCCTTAGTGCAAAGCAGTGGCGTAGCAGGAATGACGCCAGCACAAAAATCTTGATTTAACGACTTTTCCCCAGCACAGCTGTGTAACCCTAAGGCTAATGTCAGTGTCATCAGTGCAGCCTTATCCTTTAGCGGCTTGCTGTACAGTGGTCGTATTACTCACTGCAGACGTCGCAACGACATGACGTTTAGGCGCTGTTTTATAGTGTGTGGTATACAAAGTTAGCCCAGTAAAAGCTAAACCACCCACTAAATTACCCAGCACAGTTGGGATCTCGTTCCAAATCAGATAATCCATAACGGAGAAATCGCCGCCCATTAACAGCCCATAAGGAAATAAAAACATGTTAACGACTGAATGCTCAAACCCCATAAAAAAGAACAGCATAATTGGCATCCACATTGCCAGCACTTTACCACTGACATGAGTGGAGATCATTGCGCCAACCACCCCCATCGATACCATCCAATTACACAACATGCCCCGCAAAAAAATAGTTAACCAACCGGCAACCCCGTATTCAGCATAACCTAAGGTGCGCGCTTCACCGATGGTCGCAATTTTTTCACCGACCGAGCCGCCATCAGTGTTAAAACCCATGGTAAACACAAAGGCCATCATTAGCGCCACCGTCAGCGCCCCGGCGAAATTACCACAAAACACCCAACCCCAATTGCGTAAGATACCGGCCACGGTGACGCCTGGGCGTTTATCTAATAAAGCTAAAGGGGTTAGCACAAAGACCCCAGTTAACAAGTCAAACCCCATCAGGTATAACATACAAAACCCAACCGGAAATAACGCTGCGCCAAGCAAAAAACTGCCGGTTTGTACTGCAATGGTAATGGCAAACACTGCCGCAAGCGCTAAGATGGCACCCGCCATATAGGCGCGGATTAAGGTATCTCGAGTAGACATATATACTTTAGATTCGCCGGCATCGACCATCTTGGTGACAAACTCAGCGGGAATTAGATAAGCCATAGGATGTTCCTCTGTTTATAAAAATTAGTCAGTTGTGACGCTGTACTGCTCTTTTTTACGCAAAAAAAAACGCCCACCCGAACTGATCACAGTTCTGGGTGGACGTCGTTGTCCGATATACACGGCTTGTATTCTGGTAAAAATCTGTGCGGCTATTGATGCTGAACACCTCATCGCCACACAAATTATTTAAAGCAACTAAAGTGCCAAAACTGAAAAAAAATTTTATTGAATAAAATCATTACCCTAGAAAATGGTCACTGCAGCAAGCTGCCCGCGACTGTACCAGAAGGGTGCAATCCTTTCGATAATTGCACTAAAATACAGCAAGATCGCTGCCCCTCTTTGCCTGTAAAACAATAAATTAGCTGCTAACCCTGCTGATCAAATGCTTGTTTTTTATAAACTTAGTGCTAGTTAACCCCCTCTGGAACATTCCTTGCAAAATGCTTTGGTACCCGCTTACCAGGTAGCCAAACCGCTATTGACCATGCAAGTTCATTACAGTAAGACCACAGAGCAATTTCTATTAGCCGCCAAACAAGCTGAGCTAAGCACCTTGCAACAATTAAGCAGCAGCACTCAGGTGGTTACAGGGATCAGTGAACTGATCCATCAATTACAACGTGAACGTGGCATTAGCAACATTTATCTTGCCTCGCATTCTGAACATTACAGTAAAGAACGAACTGTTCAGCTCAAGCAAACTTTAATCAGTGAACAACAGCTGCGCGTGATCCTTAGCGAGCATTATTTGCCGGTGACTTTACGCAGCGGTGCTAGCAGATTGATGCATGGTATCAGCCTCAGTTTACAAGGATTAGACAATTTAGTGGCGCTGCGCAGCCTGATCACTGAACAAAAGTTGACGCCCCTGCAGTGTACCGAAGCTTACTGTCGGTTAATCTCCAGCCTGTTAAACTTGGTTGCCGATGTAGCGGAAGGTGCTGGCGAGCCGCAGATGACCCGTTTATTAGTAGCATTATTTAATTTGATGCAAGCGAAAGAACATGCAGGACAAGAACGGGCTTGGGGTGCCATGGGATTTGCTTCTGGCCAGTTTGACCCAAACATCTGTGAAAGATTACAGCAGCTTCAAGCAACACAGGAGCAACAATTACACCTTGCGCAATCGCTAGTAGATATCTATTTAGAAAATTTATTTCAAACCGAACATGTGCAGGGCAAAACAGAATTTGTGCAGTTGCGTAAATTGATCCAACAACTCAGTGATGGCACCGCCGTCGCCCCTGTGTTGTGCGAAGTTTGGTTTGATATGGCCTCAGAACGCATAGACCAGCTTTACACGCTTGAACAACAGGTGTTAAAGCATCTCAACAGCCAAGCCCAACAAAAACTAGCGGAAGGCGAACAGGCGATGCAGCAACATCGTCAACAATTACGGGCCTTAAGTGAGCGCACCAGCAAGCCTGAGCATCCTAGCAGCTTGTTGTTCGATCCGTCGCAGCCAGGCCTGTTCGGCTCGATACTGCAGCCTGCAATGGCGGCATTTACAAAAGAGGGAACCGATTTACATCGAACCTTTTATGATTTACTGCAAGAGCAAGCACAGCATATTCAACAAATGCAGCAACAGTTGCAAGATGCAAAACAAGCGCTTATCGCTCAAAAACAGATTGATCGTGCCAAGCTACTGTTGATGCAGCAGTCGCAATTGTCCGAGCAGCAAGCTTATCGGCAGCTGCAGCAACTTGCCATGCATTCACAACAGTCGTTGGCCGTGGTCGCAGCCACGGTAATAGAAACGCATACTAAACATAAATAAACACCCTCGTTAGGAACAATGTGCAACAGCTGAAAGCTAGCCCGACAGGGCAAGTGGCAAGGATAGCCACTTGTACAAAATCGCCAGGAGCGATTTTGTACAGCTTTAAGCTGGCCCGCAAAGGCGAGGCGCAGGATGCGCCGAGTAATCGAAGATGACGCCGTGGGCGATAAAAAGCAAAACGCCAGCACGAGGCTGGCGTTTTAACTATAGTGGTGCCCAGAGGCGGAATCGAACCACCGACACGCGGATTTTCAATCCGCTGCTCTACCGACTGAGCTATCTGGGCAAAATAATGGTGCCGCTTATCCGAGTCGAACGGATGACCTACTGATTACAAGTCAGTTGCTCTACCAACTGAGCTAAAGCGGCAGCGACACTGTAAGATGTTACAACAATGACACCAAAATTCATGGTGCCCAGAGGCGGAATCGAACCACCGACACGCGGATTTTCAATCCGCTGCTCTACCGACTGAGCTATCTGGGCAATGCGGCGTATTAAACGGATTTTGCCGAGTTAAGTCAATAAATATTTTTGAAAAGCATACTGACAGCCTATAACTTGAACAAAAAGACCGTTTTCGAGTAATAAACACACTGCGATAAGCTAAAAACAAACTGCTAATATTACTGCTTTTATGGGCAAAAACTTGTTAAGCTAGAAAACTGCAATTCCGGTTAATTTTGTTTCATTTAACGCTATGGAAGGTCAATGGAAAACACGCATTTTACTAAACAAATATTTTTTCGGTTGGCGATTGTTTTACTGATTTGCCTCGCCATTCAAACATGGCTGTTTGGCTGGTTTACCGCTTCTGCGCAGCGCAGCTCTGAACAACTGCAACGACTCACCGCTGAAAGTATGGTGCTGGCACAAAGCCTTAGTCTGGTGCCAACTGATGATAAGGTCTTACAACAGCAGTTATTTTTACAAGCACGCAATAATGATCCCAGCCGGGCGTTCTATTTGTACAGCGTGACAGCCAAAGGCATTGAGCTTGAATTAAATACGGAAAATTTACCTAATGTGGTGCCCTCACCCACCCTGTCAAATATGGCAATTCGCCAAGATGATTTATTAATTGTGCACCGCATTTTACCGGGGCAAACGAATAAAGTATTAGTGTCATTACAATTACTGCCGCCCCCTAATTATCAACCCGCTCTCTTTGCGTTATTTATCGGGTTAATCACGGGATTATTGTTACTCGCTGGCATCAGTTATCACTTATCGCAATTTTTCCGCGAACGCCTGCTGCCTCTGGCATTAGGCACACGCAACGCCTTAGAGAAAGATCAGTTTGTACCCGGTTTTGACAGCCATGAAAACGATGTCTTTGGGCTGTTAGCAGAGCAAATCAATACGGTGTTTTATCGGCTACAACAAAGCACACAAGCCTTAAAAGCCTCAGAAGACAACATCAGCCAATTGAAGCGAGAGGTTGAGCATCGCATTAAAGAACGTACCGATGCCTTAGAAACAGCAAAATTAACGGCTGAAAAAGCCAATGAAGCCAAGTCGACTTTCTTAGCCACCATGAGCCATGAAATTCGCACCCCCATGAACGGCATTATCGGCACGATCGACTTGTTACGTAAAACGGATTTAAGTAACCCACAATATCGCATGACTGATACGATCCGAGAATCCTCGTTTTCGTTATTACGGATCCTCGATGATATTTTGGATTTCTCTAAAATCGAAGCCGGCAAGCTTGAGCTTGAAAATATCCCCGTGTCGCTGGTCGATATCATTGAAGCCGTGGGCCGCATCTTAGTCTCTGTGGCCTATCAGCGACAAATTGATTTAAAAATTTATATCGATCCGCGCATTCCCGATGGCTTAATGGGCGATCCTGTCCGCTTACGGCAAATTCTGTATAACTTGGCGGGTAACGCCATTAAATTTACAGAAACCACAACAGAGAAAACCGGAGTGGTGGTGGTCAGCGCTCGGTTATTAGAAGAGAACATGGATTTCAGCCAAATCCAATTGACGGTATCCGATAACGGCCGCGGCATGACCCAGCGGCAAATTAGCTATGTTTTCCAACCTTTTAACCAAGCAGAAGGTTCCATCACTCGGCGTTTTGGCGGTACAGGGTTAGGTTTATCTATTTGCCAGTACCTCACCTCTTTGATGTATGGAGAAATAGATGCGAAGAGTGAACCGGGCAAAGGTTCTGAATTTCAAGTACGGCTGCCGATGCACCGCATTGAGAACGCTCGCTATCTGTCACAAAGCTTACTCAAAGATTTAGCTATTTGCCTGTTTAGCCAAGATAGCGACAATCAACATCACTTATCAGACTATCTGCTCTATTGCGGAGCCAACGTAGATATCGTGCTGAGCTTAGAGGCTCTGCATCTTCGTGCCGAAAATCAACGAGAAGATGCGAACACCCAGACGGTTTGGGTACTAGATGCGACCTATGAACAAATCTCGGCAAGCGAAATAACACATTTAGTCACGCATCCCAAATTAACAAGCGTGAAGTTTGTGATTATCACTAACCAAACTGAATTAGCCGACTTGCTGTTTGATAATGTGATTTACGTGCATGGTAGCCCGATTTGCCGCACACAAATCTTGGATGCCGTACAAATTATCTGCGGTCTAAAAGCGCGACCTAAACAACTTATCCAACCAACTAACCAAGCTTCATTGCAAGCTCCTAGTATTGAAACCGCGCGAAAAAATCGTGAGCTGGTATTGTTAGCTGAAGATAATCACATGAACCAACGCGTCATCGTAGAGCAGTTAAGTGCTTTGGGCTATGCCGTGGAAGTCGCTGATGATGGCGCTATCGCTCTTGAGAAATGGCGTGAATACCATTACCCACTGGTATTAACCGATTTGCATATGCCTAATCTCAGTGGCTATGATCTGACGAAAGCCATTCGGTTAGAAGATTTACACCGACAAGACGATAGCCAATTTACCCGTATTATTGCCATTACCGCTAATGCCATGAAAGGCGAAGAGCAAAAATGCCTGAGCGTAGGTATGGACGCTTATATCACCAAACCGATTGAATTGGTTACGCTACAAAATGTCATGCAAAAATGGTTACCGCTAAAACAAAGTGCTAAAGAACCAGCACAAGATACTGTTGAGCAAAATACTCTCTCGCCGATTTGTTTTACCACTTTAGCCAATTGCTTGGGTAATGATCCGGTTAAACATGAAGAATACTTAAATTATTTTATTAGTGAAGCGACCCCTGTCATTGATAAATTAACGCAATTACACACGAGTCAGCAGCGTCAGGGCATTCGTAGTGAAGCTCATCAATTAAAAGCTATGGCAAAGAGTGTGGGTGCTTTACAAGTGGCCAACAAAGCGTTGAGTTTAGAGAAGATTGCGGATACAGCAGATTTAAGTACGGTAGCGGAAACGATTGAGCAATTAACCGACCAGTTTCATAACGTGATCCATTATGTGAAACAGCGCTATTGATGCTAACAGGCGTTAGCATCAATATTATTCGCTAACAACACTTAATTGGCTGAAGTATCCAGCACAGGAAAGCTTTTAACCAACTGATCTAACGCCTGCATCTGCGCAAGATAAGGCTCGAGCTTAGCTAATGGCAAAGCACAAGGGCCATCGCATTTAGCCAAATTAGGCTCAGGGTGTGCTTCAATAAACAACCCAGCTAAGCCTAAAGCCATCCCCGAGCGAGCCAGTTGTGCCGCTTGGGCGCGACGACCATCTGCAGAGTCTTCACGACCACCCGGTTTTTGTAAAGCATGGGTTGCATCAAAAATGACAGGCGCATACTGTTTCATTTCATCCATGCCCAGCATGTCGACAACCAGGTTATTGTAACCAAAGCTTGAGCCGCGCTCGCAGAGGATCACTTGCTCATTTCCAGCTTCGGCAAATTTCTTCAGAATATGGCGCATTTCATGCGGCGCTAAAAACTGCGGTTTTTTCACATTAATCACCGCGCCCGTTTTTGCCATCGCCACCACTAAATCGGTTTGCCGAGCTAAAAAAGCAGGCAATTGGATCACGTCGACAACTTCTGCAACCGGCGCAGCTTGATGCGGCTCATGCACATCAGTAATCAGCGGCACATTAAACGTACGTTTAATCTCTTCGAAAATACGTAAACCTTCTTCTAAGCCCGGACCACGGTAAGAGTGCACAGAAGAACGATTCGCTTTATCAAACGACGCTTTAAACACATAAGGAATGCCCAATTTTGCACACACTTGCACGTAGTGTTCGGCGATACGCATGGCGAGATCGCGAGACTCTAATACATTCATGCCACCAAACAGCACAAAGGGTTTATTGTTGGCGACATCAATACCGGCAACATTAATCAGGTGATTTTGCATAACAGATCCGTCAGGTTAACTTATTAAAATGGAAGAAATATCGGCTGCTTGCTCAGGGCAACCCGGATCATTAAACCAAGCCAGCCCAGTGCACCTAAAAACGATAACCAACGAATGGCGACAGTGCGACCTTTTAAAGCAGAAAAACCCAAAGCGATGTAAGCAAACAGTGCGATAACTTTTTCGGTCAGCCACGGATTAACAAAGGGATACTGGGCAATGGTGATCATTAACGCCGCCGCCGATAACAATAAAAAGGTATCAACCACATGGGGCGCTATTTTAAAGAACTTACGCTGCAACAGCGGCGAGTCTTTTAAACGCAAAGCAAAGCGAATAAATAGCAGTGATACACTTAACGCCACCATTAACAAATGAATATGCTTAAACGCCATATACATAACAAACAACCTCTTGTGAATATCAATAAATTAAAGTGGCGCTACGTTACCACTATCTGGATATTTTTGCAGTACGCCTTCAAGCTTCGATACAATCTGGTTAAAGGCTGCCACCATTTTAGGTTCAAACTGCCGATTGACTTGCGCATTAATCTCAGCGGTGACTTGCTGTAAAGTCCAAGCTTCTTTGTAACAGCGACGATGCCTTAACGCATCATAAACATCGGCCAATGCCGCGATACGCGCAAACACATGGATCTCTTCTGCCTTTTTACCATTAGGGTAGCCCGTACCATCCCAACGCTCATGATGTTCACGTGCGATGATTGCGCCTGCCTGAATAATAGAACGCTTCGAATCTTTTAGTATGTTAAAACCGATGTTGGTGTGCTGTTTCATTACAGACCATTGCTCAGCGGTGAGTTTGTCCGGTTTATTTAAAATTTCATCAGGGATCCCCGCTTTACCAACATCATGCAGCGGCGCAGCATACATCAGTAATTCGGCATCCTCCTTGGCTAAACCATAGGCAATGGCTAACTCATAACAAATAAAAGCAATGCGCCGTACGTGATTGCCGGTTTCCACCGAGCGCTGCTCAACCGCCTCACTTAACCGATAAACAATTTCACGCTGTGTATCTTCAACTTCGTGCTGTAATTGCACGTTTTCATAAGCAATTTGTACATTTTGTGCGAATAACTGCACCAACTTTTGTTGGTTTTCGCTCATCGGGCCGGGTAAACCAGATATATATAACAAAGACCCATGGGTAAATTTACTGCTGCAATACGCAACCAAATAATTATCACGATACACAATGGCTTTGGAACTTAACGCTTGCTCGAAGGCATCGAGTAAGGGTTTCTCAAGTACCTCTTGAATAGGTCGCCCTTCTTTTTGCTCAAATTCGCCTTGCCCAGCAAACACCACCAGCTCGCGTGGATCACTGGTGCGCACATTACCAGCAACTAAAGAAGAACTGACCAATAAAGCGTCTTGATCACAGCCAAGCACCGAGGTCAGTTGTTGCAACACACCATCAATAAATTGTTCCATCGAATGTGAAGAAAACAAATCGACGGAGGCATCCATGATTTTCGCCAAGCCTTGTCGACTCTGTTCAATGGAAATAATATCGCGGTAAGAACGTAAGCTTGACATCATTACGGTAAATAACTTTTGTGCCGTCAACTCAGTTTTTGATTTGTAATCGTTGATATCATAATCCACTATTACCTGCCGCTCCGGCGCTTGCCCTGGCTGACCGGTACGTAAAATAATCCGCACAAATTGATTTTTTAACTGCTCCCGAATATAACGCGCGACTTGTAAACCGGCATCATCGGTTTCCATCACGACATCGAGCAATACAATGGCAATATCGTGTTGTTCAGACATGATTTGCTGTGCTTCTGCGCCAGAATAGGCACTGATAAATAATAATTTCTTTTGTTGAAAACTGAAGTCACTCAGTGCAAGACGTGTTACCACATGCACTTCAGACTCATCATCCACGATCAATACTTTCCAAGTGCCATTGGATACTGTGACTTCTAACTGTGGTTCATCTGCAAACAAAAATTGCTCAGACATCTCGGTGGCTCCCTCCAAAAAACTTATATGGTTATAAGCTGCTTTTCGTTACACGTCAAAAAATTTGTCACCATATGCATTGGGGGTTGTGCCTGATGATGGGGGCGTGCATACAAAAAAGCTAAAGCACCTAATCGTGAAGAAAACAGAGGGTGCTAATTAAGCTTCAAAAGATAGAAACAGCGCGAATGCTCTGCTAACCGGCAGCTAATTAAGTTGACCGCCACTGATGCGCCAATGACCACCGTAGTCTTTCACCGAACTCACTTGCTCAAAACCCGCCGCAACTAACATCTGTCTTACCAGCGGCGCTTGTTCAAAGCCATGCTCAAGCCACAACCAACCTCCTTGGGTCAGATGCTGGGGAGCATTAGTGATGATATGTTGCAAATCGGCATAGCCCTGCTCGGCAGCAACCAAAGCGCTTAAAGGCTCATAGCGTAAGGCACAAAGATGCGGATCCTCAGCTTCAATATAAGGGGGGTTACTGACGATTAACTGATATTGCTCTGCAGCAAGCTGACTAAACCAACGGCTTTGTTGCACTTGCACTTGAGGTAACTTTAAAGCAGCCGCATTACGCTGTGCTAAGGCGACAGCCTCTGGCTGAAGGTCAACCGCCGTGATCTGCCAAGTCGGGCGCTCGCTCGCCAATGCTAAGGCAATTGCGCCAGTGCCAGTGCCTAAATCGAGTACTCTGGCATCAGCAGCTAAGGGCAGCGTTAAAACATGTTCTACCAATACTTCGGTATCAGGTCGAGGGATCAACGTACTGGGCGCTACGGCCAACTCTAAACCAAAAAAATGCCAGTAACCAAAAATATAGGCTAAGGGCTCACCCGCTACACGCCGCTTTAACATGCGCTCGAGCTCTTGCAGTTCAGTGGCACTTAACAGACGTTCTGGATAGGTATATAAAAAACTGCTGCTGCAGTTTAATACCCGACAGAGCAACAGCCGGGCTTCGTGTAGCGGGTTATCAGAACAGCTTTGCAGCAACGCGGCGCTATGCTGCAACCAAGGCTGCAGCTGCATTAACGGTTTTCATCCGCTAACGCGGCTAATAAATCAGCTTGGTGCTCTTGCTTCAATGGCTCAATCACCAAGCCTAATTCACCTTCCATCACTTCGTTTAAGCGATAAATGGTTAAGTTAATTCGATGATCAGTTAAGCGGCCTTGTGGAAAGTTGTAAGTGCGAATACGTTCTGAACGATCGCCACTGCCCACTAATGAACGGCGAGTGTCTTGCTCTGCTAAACGGCGCTTTTCATCTTCGGCCGCTTGAATACGTGATTGCAGCACGCTCATCGCACGGGCACGGTTTTTATGCTGCGAACGCTCATCCTGACACTCCACCACGATACCCGTTGGTAAGTGAGTGATCCGAATAGCGGAGTCAGTTCGGTTAACGTGCTGTCCACCGGCGCCAGAAGCGCGGTAGGTATCCACCTTTAAATCAGCCGGATTGATTTCAATGGCTTCACTTTCTGGGATCTCCGGCATGATGGCTACAGTACAAGCGGAAGTATGCACCCGACCTTGCGATTCGGTTGCGGGTACGCGCTGCACACGATGGCCACCCGATTCAAATTTCAAGGTACCAAAGGCGCCCTCACCTTGAATATGTGCGATAACTTCTTTAAAACCACCGTGCTCACCATCACTGGCACTGACCACTTCTAACCGCCAGCGTTGTTTTTCAGCAAAACGGCTGTACATGCGAAACACATCACCAGCAAAAATGGCGGCTTCATCGCCACCGGCACCGGCGCGAATTTCTAAAAAGCAGCTATTGCTGTCGTTAGGATCTTTGGGCAGTAACAAAATTTGCAGTTCTGTATCAAGCGCTTCAATGCTGGCACGAGCAGATTTATACTCTTCTTGCGCCATTTCCCGCATGTCAGGATCGGGATCTTTTTGCATTTCTTCAGCCATTTGCAAATCGTCTTGCGCCTGACAATAGCTACGAAAGGCTTTGTTAAGATCTTCTAACTGACTAAATTCTTTTGATAACTCACGAAAACGTTTTTGATCGCTAATAACGCCTGCGTCACTTAGCAACGCTTGCACTTCTTCGTAGCGTTCTACTAAGGCTTCGAGCTTACGATATACCGACTCTTTCATTTTAACCTGTTAACCTGATTATAAATCGACTAAGACCTTAACCAACTCGGACGCGTCCGGTTGCTCGGATTGTAATAATTGACGAATGGCTTGCGTTGGGCTGTGCATTAAACGATTACTCAGTTTATTGGCCATTTCTTGCAGCACTTTCTCGGGATCTTGCCCTGCGGCCAACTGGTTTTGTGCTCGGACAAGCAATTCTTGTTTCACTTGTTCGCAACGCTGCCGATAATCACGCAGCCAATCGGCTTTATCCTGTAAAAGTAACCATTGCTGAAACTCGTTAGCGCCCGTTTCGATCATCACCTCCGCTTGTGCAGCGGCATGTTGTCGATGGTTTAAATTTTGCGCCACAATGCTTTGTAAATCATCTACGGTGTACAGGTAAGCATCTTCTAACTCAGACACCTGCTGCTCAATATCTCGCGGCACAGCTAAATCGACCAAGAACATCGGTTTATGCTTACGCTGCCGTAACGCCTGCTCAACCATACCCTTGCCCACAATAGGTAAGGTACTGGCCGTTGAGGAAATCACAATATCGGCTTCAGCTAAACGAGATGGCACCTGCGCTAAGGTTAACACTTGGGCATTAAATTGCTTAGCCAGGTTTTCGGCTCGCTCATAGGTGCGGTTCGCCACGCTTAATTTAGTTGCGCCCTGCTCAGACAAATGCCGCGCAACCAGTTCAATGGTTTCACCTGCGCCAATCAAAAGTACCCGCACATTATCTAACTTGCCAAAAATCTGCTTGGCCAGCGTAACGGCAGCAAAAGCAACCGATACCGCATTAGCGCCAATCTCTGTTTCGGTGCGCACGTCTTTAGCAACAGCAAAAGTCTTTTGAAATAGCCGCTCGAATAATGGCTGGATCGTACCCGCTTGGCGCGATTGATTATAAGACTGCTTCACCTGCCCAAAAATTTGCGGCTCACCCAACACCAAAGAATCTAACCCTGCCGCCACGCGCATTAAATGCTGCACCGCTTGCTGATCTTGAAATAAGTAAAGGTGTGGTTGTAAATCCGGTAACGACAATTGATGAAATTGCGCTAACCACTGCACCACTTGCTCGGCTTGTTCAGCACCACCGCTAAAATACAGCTCGGTACGATTACAGGTAGACAAAATCACTGCATCGACCAACTGCAGTTTCGCTGCCAATTGTTGCAAGGCCTCAGGCACCTGTTCGGGTGCAAAAGCCAGCTTTTCGCGCAGCGCAACGGGAGCTGTTTTGTGATTTATGCCTAGTGCAAAAATAGCCATCACCTGTATCATGGTTTCTGTAGGGGGCGAATTGTACGAAAAAGCCCAGGTTAATAAAAGCAAAAGCAAAGGACTTTAGTGTGTCATTACCGAATAGCCGATGGAGTATGTTAGTTTTTGTGGCTTTATTAAGCGCTTGTAGCCTAAAACCCAAGGTGCCACCCGCCGAGCCCGTGATGAACGCCGCGGCGCGACAACAACAATTAAACGCCATGCAAAGTTTTACCGTACAAGCATCGATGGGCATTAAAGCGCCGAATGAATCGATCAGTGGTAATTTGCGTTGGCAGCAAATTAATGCCAACGATTTTCAAGCTCGGTTGGCTAATATGCTCGGTATCAGTTTATTTGAACTGACCCAGCAAACAGACTTTTCAGAATTACTGGTTAAAGGCGAACGTTATCAGGCGGCAGATGCCAGCAGTTTATTGTGGCAATTAGCCGGTTGGTCTATTCCGCTGCATGATATGCCGTTATGGCTGCGCGGCTTACCTGGCGCCAGTGCCACCGAGTTGCAATATGACGCTGCTGGACGCTTAACCCGCTTTACGTTACAAGATAGCACCGGTATTCGCTGGCAATTAACGTATCGCAGCTTTTTTGCCGATGCGCTGTCGTTACCCAAGCAACTAGAATTAAGCAGCGACGATACACACATTCGCTTAGTGATCCGGAGCTGGCAACCATGAGTTTTTCGTTACCGGCAGTGGCCAAACTGAATTTATTTTTGCATATCACAGGCCGTCGCGCTGACGGTTACCATAATCTGCAAACGCTGTTTCAGATGCTTGATTATGGTGACCGCTTACATTTCAAAGCAGACAATAGCGGTGAAATAACGCTAAGTTGTAGCGATCCTTCACTTAACGGTAGCGATAACTTAATTTATCGTGCGGCTCAACTGCTGAAACCCTTTGCGCCCGCTGCAGCGGGCTGTCAGCTTTATTTAGAAAAAAACTTACCCATGGGTGGCGGCTTAGGCGGCGGCTCGTCTGATGCAGCAACGACCCTGCATGGTTTAAATAAGTTATGGCAATTAGGTCTGTCTACCCAGCACCTTGCCGAACTGGGTTTACGCTTAGGCGCAGATGTCCCGGTTTTTGTGCATGGCACTACCGCCTTTGCTGAGGGGGTTGGCGAGCGCTTACAAGCTGTCGAATTACCCGAAAAAATTTATCTCGTGGTGACACCCAATTGTCATATTAGTACGGCGGCTATTTTCAGCCACCCGCAATTAAAACGTGATACGCCTACCATGGTTTTGGCTGATTTAATGCAACGCAATTGGCAAAATGATTGCCAGCCTTTGGTCGAACAGCTGTATCCGATTGTTGCAATGACCTTACAGTGGTTGTTAGAATACGCCCCGTGTCGAATGACGGGTACTGGTGCAAGTGTGTTCGCCGAATTCCCGGACGCGGCCAGTGCTCAACATGCCCTAGCGAATTTGCCCGCATCATGCCAAGGCTTTATCGCAAGAGGGGTCAACCAGTCGCCATTATGGGCTGCGCTGACAGATACCGACTCTAACAGGTGATGTCACTAACGTTAGGTATTACTGAATAAGTTGCTAACACGATCATTACGTTATACGTTGCAGGCAACGCAGCCTGATGACAGTGTGCATGGACGTTACACGCCAACGTAATAATAGGTCGGTTTAACAACAATCTGGGTACGCTTAACCTTTGTGACGTTATAATGATTAAACCGGACTCACCACTGCCCTGAGGATCCTACCGTGCCCGACATGAAGGTTTTCGCTGGTAACGCCATACCAGATCTTGCCAACAAAATCGCCAGCCGTCTTTACATCAAACTGGGAGACGCCTCTGTTGGTCGCTTCAGTGATGGCGAAGTCAGTGTGCAAATCAACGAAAATGTACGCGGTTCAGACGTCTTTATTATCCAATCTACTTGTGCACCCACTAACGATAACTTGATGGAACTGATCGTGATGGTTGATGCATTACGTCGTGCCTCTGCCGGACGGATCACTGCCGTGATGCCTTACTTCGGTTATGCGCGTCAAGATCGCCGTGTACGTTCAGCTCGGGTTCCTATCACCGCTAAAGTGGTTGCTGATTTTCTGTCTAGCGTCGGTGTTGACCGTGTGCTGACGGTTGACTTACACGCTGAGCAAATTCAAGGTTTCTTTGATGTGCCGGTGGATAACGTTTTTGCTAGTCCGGTTTTACTGGATGACATGCGCAAGAAAAATCTGCAATCACCCATCGTGGTATCACCAGATATCGGTGGTGTAGTCAGAGCGCGTGCCGTGGCTAAACTGTTGAATGACGCTGATTTAGCGATTATCGACAAGCGCCGTCCGCGCGCTAACGTGTCGCAAGTGATGCATATTATTGGTGATGTACGTGATCGTGACTGTATTATCGTTGACGATATGATTGATACGGGCGGTACACTGTGTAAAGCAGCCGAAGCCTTAAAAGAGCAAGGTGCGAAACGTGTCTTTGCCTACGCTACGCATGCTGTCTTCTCGGGTAATGCGCCAGAAATCATCAGTAATTCCGTTATTGATGAACTCATTATTACCGATACCGTGCCATTATCCGCTGCGATGAAAGCCATTCCAAAAGTACGTCAGCTAACCTTAAGTGATTTATTGGCCGAATGTATTCGTCGTATTAGCAACGAAGAGTCGATTTCTTCGATGTTCGATTAAGCAGACAATGTCGATCACGAAGGCGCCTAAGGGCGCCTTTTGGTTTTTTTAAGCCTAATACGCCATGCTAAAAAGCCACTGAGCGTTTTATCCTTAGACGCTGAAAAATCATAAACAGCATATCAGATAGCGACACAGCCACAATGCTGCCAATTTGCATTTGCAGCTAACGGGGGCTGGTGGTAATATGTCGCGCCTTTTGTCACGCTACAAAAGGCAACAGGTTTCGGCTGGTCGCAAGCCGGGACAAATACTAATTATTGGAGTACATCATGTCTGATGCAATTTTTACATTAACCGCAGAAGTCCGTTCTGACCTGGGGAAAGGTGCGAGCCGCCGCCTACGTCACGAAGACAAAGTTCCAGCTATCATTTACGGTGGCAGCGTAGCCGCTCAATCAATCACTTTAGAGCACTCTAAACTGCTGAAAGCGCAAAGCGTTGAAGCCTTCTACTCTCACATCCTGACTATCAACGTCGCGGGTGAAGAAGTAAAAGCCATCGTTAAAGCCATGCAACGTCACCCGTTCAAGCCAAAAATCTTACACGTTGACTTCCAACGCGTAGAAGCTGGCCACGAGTTACACACTATTGTTCCTATCCACTTCATCAATGAAGAAGCCGGTGCGAAGAAAGGTGGTGTAGTTGTTCATGGTATGAACGAAGTTGAAATTGCCTGTTTACCACAGGATCTGCCAGAGTTCATCGAAGTAGATTTAAGCGATGTTGCAGTAGGCGTAACCTTACACTTAACTGACATCAAAGCACCTAAAGGTGTTACTTTTGTTCAGTTAACTAAAGGCGAAGGTCATGACCTGCCTGTAGTATCTGTAAACAAACCAGCTGGTAAAGCTGAAGAAGAAACACCTGCTGAGTAATGTCTGACGCTGTTCAGCCAAAGCTTCAGCTAATCGTGGGCCTGGGTAATCCAGGCCCCGAATATCAATATACCCGTCATAATGCGGGCGTGTGGTTTGTTGAGCAACTGGCTCGGACCTATCATGCGACCTTAAAACCCGAAGCTAAATTTTTCGGGCACACTGGCAAATTCATGCTTGCCGGCCAAGAATTCAAATTACTTATTCCATCGACCTATATGAACTTAAGCGGCAAAGCCGTTTTGGCCATGGCACAGTTTTATAAGCTGTCACCAGAGCACATTCTGGTAGTACATGATGAGCTGGCGTTACCGCCCGGCACAGCCAAATTTAAGTTTGCCGGTGGACATGCGGGCCATAACGGTCTGCGCGATATCACAAGTAAGTTGGGTAATAACCCCAATTTTTATCGCTTGCGGCTTGGCATCGGCCATCCGGGGCACAAAGATCAGGTAACTGGTTTTGTTCTGGGTAAAGCGCCAAGCAGTGAACAATCACTGATTAATAGCTGCATCGATGAATCGGTTGCCTGTTTCGACCTGTTAGCTCGCGATGGCTTGGTAAAAGCTCAGCACCGATTACACAGCTTTCAGGCTAGCTAAAATTTCGGAACACTCCCGTCGCTAATAGCACATTAAAGGATACACTCATGGGTTTCAAATGTGGCATCGTCGGTTTACCTAATGTTGGTAAATCCACCTTATTTAATGCTTTAACCAAAGCAGGCATCGAAGCCGCCAACTTTCCGTTCTGTACTATCGAACCGAATACCGGCGTGGTGCCAGTACCCGATTTACGCTTAGATAAACTGGCTGAAATCGTTAAACCGCAACGCGTATTACCCACGACCATGGAGTTTGTGGATATCGCAGGTTTAGTCAAGGGCGCTTCCCGTGGTGAAGGTTTAGGTAATAAATTTTTAGCAAACATCCGCGAAACTGACGCTATTGGTCATGTTGTACGGTGTTTCGACGATGAAAACATTATTCACGTTGCCGGTAAAATTGATCCGGCCGATGACATTGAAACCATTAATATGGAATTAGTGCTATCTGATATGGACAGCGCCGATCGCGCCATTTTCCGTGTTCAAAAGAAAGCAAAAGGCGGCGATAAAGACGCTAAAGCAGAAATCCAGGTTTTAGAAAAAGTGAAGGCGCATTTAGAACAGGGCCATACCCTGCGCCAGCTTGAGTTAGAAAAAGAAGAAAAGGCGCTGATTGCCTACATGAACTTTTTAACGATCAAGCCCACCATGTATATTGCTAACGTGATGGAAGATGGTTTCGAGAATAACCCTTACTTAGATATCGTTACTGCGATCGCTGAGAAAGAAGGTGCCATCGTGGTACCGGTATGCGCCGCTATCGAATCGGAAATTGCGGAGTTAGACGAAGAAGAACGCAATGAGTTTATGGCCGACATGGGCTTAGAAGAGCCAGGCTTAAACCGGGTGATCCGTGGTGGTTACTCTTTGCTAAGCTTACATACTTATTTTACTGCCGGTGTTAAAGAAGTACGGGCTTGGACTGTCGCAATTGGTGCCACTGCGCCACAAGCTGCTGGCGTGATCCACACTGACTTTGAAAAAGGCTTTATCCGCGCTGAAGTGGTCGCTTATGACGACTTCGTACAATACAACGGTGAAGCGGGCGCGAAAGAAGCCGGTAAATGGCGTCTTGAAGGTAAAGACTACATTGTAAAAGATGGCGATGTTATGCATTTCCGTTTTAACGTTTAAGCCTCGCGGTTAAACGCTCGATACCAAGCCGGACCTCGTGTCCGGCTTTTTGTTGTTGATAATTCTCGGGGACTATCCCATACTTAAATTTACTGTTTAGTTTTTACTCGCTCTGAACATAAATTCGGCAAATACACTGCAACTGGTATAATATCGAAAAAAAACGGTTGACGCTCATAAGTGAGATCAGCATAATACGCGCCACTTGCTTAGGACAAGTTATAGTGGCTACATAGCTCAGCTGGTTAGAGCACAGCACTCATAATGCTGGGGTCGCAGGTTCGATTCCCGCTGTAGCCACCACTTCCTACTCTACTGTTGTATGCGGGAATGGCGGAATTGGTAGACGCACTGGATTTAGGTTCCAGCGCCGCGAGGCGTGAGAGTTCGAGTCTCTCTTTCCGCACCATAATAGGGTGCAAGTAAGTAAAAAGTTGTTGTAGGGGCGTAGCCAAGCGGTAAGGCAGTGGGTTTTGATCCCGCCATGCGTTGGTTCGAATCCAGCCGCCCCTGCCATTAACTCTTTACCATCCCAGTAGGGGCGTAGCCAAGCGGTAAGGCAGCGGGTTTTGATCCCGCCATGCGTTGGTTCGAATCCAGCCGCCCCTGCCATCATTCAGAAAACCCGACCTCGTGTCGGGTTTTCGCTTTTCTAATCATTAATCAAATACAACGCATTGGCTAGAAATCGTTGCAGCCAGCGGCTTACGCTGCGTCTTATATCCTTTTAACTTCAAGCAAACTTGATCGCCAAGCGATACGACTTAACCCCTAAGATGCGGTAGCATTTTCGAAACAGCAGCACGGATGCTGCTTGCTACCTGACTACATAGATTTACTAAAAATGCTTACTAATAAGCAGATGTAGTACGAAGTGGTGAACGCACAGTACACTTTGAACGAGGGCGTGTTTTTCATGGATGAAAAACAGGAGCCCCCATGGATGGGTTTACGGCGTCCCTCGTTAAAGTTGTACGACGCGTTTAACCACTGGATGCATGAATATCGAACCTGCTCACACTCAATTCTAAAAACAGTTTAAAAATAAGCAACATGCCATAAATTGGTCGGCATATTAAGCCGCAGAATGTACCAATCTAAAACCTACAGAAAATAGTCATAGCAGAAGCAGATAAGACTTAAGGATTACTCAAAACACACCATTACCCACAGCGTACTTTGTTAGCAAGCGTTTAGCGGGCCCAGCGTTAGCGGCCAGCCGAAGCCCCTGCTGGCGAATAAAGCTCAGCGAATCCGAATCACGGCTGAAGGTTTGATAAATCGCATCCATCGCGCTCATCATCAAGGTATTTTGCAGCTTACGCTGCCGCTGATACTGCCTTAAACTGGCATTATCGGCCAGATCGCGACCGGCTTGTTGATTAGCGATTAACGTATCAGCCAACAACATCGCATCGGCAAAACCGAGGTTTACCCCCTGCCCCGCCAACGGATTAATAGTATGGGCCGCATCACCGGCTAACACACAGCGCCCCTTAACGTAATGCTGCGCATGCATTCGTGCCAACGGAAACCACGCGGAAGCTTTCAGCTTTACCGCGCCCAACTCTGCCGGAAAGGCGGTTATAAACGCGTGCTCTAGCGCTGCAGGCGTAAGCTGTGCTAGCTGTTTTACCTTGGCCGCTTCGTCATACCAAACCAAAGACGCGCGTGCACCGAGTAAAGGTAAAAATGCCCGTGGGCCACTGGGGTAAAACTGCTGCCACGTTATATCCTGTTGCGGATAAGGCGTATCAACATAGGCCACTAAACACGCTTGTTGATATTGCCAACCCTGAGTACCAATGCCGGCAAATTGCCGCACCACAGAATTTGCGCCGTCGGCGCCAATGAGTAATGCGCCCGATAGCTGCTGCCCATCTGCCAATGTGACCTGCACCGCTGTATCGTTTTCTTGTACCGCGCTGATTTGCGTATCGGTGATCACCTTCACGTGGCGGTTAAATTGTTGCCATAACGCCAGCTGTACCAGGTTATTCTCAACAATATGCCCTAAATGGTCCTCAGCAATGTCTTCAGCAGCAAAACGCACCGAGGCTTTCGCTTCGCCTGCTTGTAAATACTGATAAGGACACAGCCGCATAGCGGCTAACGCTTGCCAAGCACCTAATTGCTGCAACCAACGTTCTGAGCGTAAATTTAATGACGACACGCGTAAATCGATCTCGCTTTGTGCGTCGAATGGCGCTGGGGCATGCTTTTCAATTAAACTGACCGTCAGCCCGGCCTGACTTAAAGCCAACGCTAGCGCGGCACCGACCATGCCACCACCACTGATAATGATATCTGTATTCTGCATCTGTGTTGCCTTGTACCGCTGCCTAAAAACGACAGGTAATTTAGTGCGAATTTTGCTAAGGTTAACAACAAATTTCCGGTAGGTAACCTGCGCTTAGAAAATAACCGGAAAAAACATTGACGAGTGCCGAAAAATGCGGCATTTTGCGCGCCCCTTTGTACGGTGGCTCGAACTTGTTGGCTTAGTTTGGTAACGATTGAATTGGAGATGGCCCATGCGAAATGTAACTGTTGCTGCAACCCAAATGCAGGGTGGCTGGAATGTGGAAGAAAATATTGCTAGAGCAGATAAGTTGGTGCGTGAAGCGGCCGCCCAAGGCGCGCAAATAATCCTGATCCAAGAGCTGTTTGAACGTAACTACTTTTGCCAGAAGCAAAAGCCTGACTACTTAGCATTTGCAGTCCCCGTTGCTGAAAATGCCGCGGTAAAACACTTTGCCAAGGTGGCTAAAGAGCTGGCAGTCGTGTTACCGATCAGCATTTATGAACGTGCCGGTAACTGCTTATACAACACCGTGGTGATGTTAGACGCGGATGGCAGCAATATGGGCATTTATCGTAAAAGTCATATTCCTGATGGTCCAGGCTACAGCGAAAAGTACTATTTCACGCCAGGCGATACCGGTTTTAAAGTGTGGGATACCCAATATGCTAAAGTTGGCGTCGGTATTTGTTGGGATCAATGGTTCCCAGAATGCGCGCGTAGCATGGCATTAATGGGCGCAGAACTGATTTTCTACCCCACCGCTATCGGTAGCGAACCGCATGATGCCACTATCAGCTCACGTGATCACTGGCAGCGTACGCAACAAGGCCATGCCGCTGCTAACTTAACACCGGTTATCGTATCTAACCGTATCGGTACTGAAACCGAAGGCGATTTCTCTATTACGTTCTATGGCAGCTCCTTTATTGCTGACCATACCGGTGCCAAGGTGAAAGAGGCTAATGAAACCGAAGAAACGGTACTAGTACATACCTTTGATTTAGACGAAGTGGCGGCAACGCGTCGCGCTTGGGGTGTATTCCGTGATCGCCGCATTGATATCTACGATGCGTTACTGACCAAAGATGGCAAAATCAATCCGGAGAACAGCAAGTGAGCCGGACCTTAACCAGCACACCACAGCAAGATGGCTTTAGTATGCCGCCTGAATGGGCACCGCATAAACAAACCTGGATGGTCTGGCCAGAGCGTACCGACAGCTGGCGTTTAGGCGCTAAACCGGCGCAGGCTGCTTTTGTTACTGTAATCAAAGCCATTGCCGGGTTTGAACCGGTCAGCGTTGGCGTGTCTGCTGCCCAGTATGCCAATGCCTATGCGCAATTAAGCCAAGCAGAAACTAAATACCCGATCCGTGTGTTGGAAATTTCTAATAATGACGCTTGGTGTCGTGATACCGGCCCCACCTTTGTCACCAATGGCCAAGGTGAAGTACGTGGCGTCGATTGGACCTTCAACGCTTGGGGTGGCTTAAATGGCGGTTTGTACTTCCCTTGGGATCGCGATGATCAAGTCGCCAGTAAGATCTTAGGTATCGAGCAACTGCCCCGCTATCGCACCGAAGGCTTTGTGTTAGAAGGCGGTGCAATTCATGTTGATGGTGAAGGCACGCTGCTGACTACCGCAGAGTGCTTACTGAATGCTAACCGTAACGCACATTTAAGCCGTGAGCAGATTGAACAGCAATTAGCAGAACATCTGAATATTAGTAAGGTGTTATGGCTTGAAGACGGCATATTTAATGATGAAACCGATGGCCATGTTGATAATATGGCCTGTTTTGTTAAGCCAGGTGAAGTGCTGTTAGCTTGGACAGATGATCAGTCTGATCCACAGTATGCTCGTAGCAAAGCCGCACTAGACTATCTAGAAGCCAGTACCGATGCCAAAGGCCGCAAAATCAAGGTGCATAAACTGCCCGTGCCAGCGCCTATCATGGCCAAAGCCGAGGAATATGCGTCAGTCGATCAGTCGATGGCCGCCATTCCACGTGAAGCCAACGCCCGTTTAGCCGGCTCTTACATCAATTTTTATTTATGTAATGGCGGTTTGATCCTGCCAACCTTTGATGATCCCAATGATCAGGTTGCCGCAGCAATATTGCAGACACTTTTCCCTCTGCACAAAGTGGTGACGGTACCCGGCAGAGAAATTCTGCTCGGTGGCGGTAATATCCACTGTATTACTCAGCAGCAACCGGCCGGTTAATGTTCGCGTTGGCGAAAAGGTGTTGCCGTTGAGCCAAGCAAAGGGGTGCTAATCACCCCTTCGTTTTTACAGCAAACGTCAACAAGCCCTAGACGCTTTTTAGCTTATTTTGCAAGGAACCTCAGCCATGGCCAAAGCCTGTGCCTTACATATTTTAGTGAAAACCCGCGAACAAGCCGAGAAGTTAAAAAGACAGCTGGATAAAGGTGCTGACTTTAGCAAACTGGCCAAGCAACATTCGTTATGCCCATCTGGTAAAAAAGGCGGCGACTTGGGTGAGTTTCGTAAAGGGCAAATGGTCAAACCCTTTGACGATGCGGTATTTAAAGGGCCGGTACTCGCCGTGTTAGGGCCGGTAAAAACCCAATTTGGTTTTCATTTAATTAAAACCCTGTATCGCGATTAAACGCAAAGGCTCAGGCTTTGCCAAGGAGTAACCATGCAATTAATACCGGCCACTAGCACACATCTGCCAGAGTTAATGAGCTGGTTTAATAGCGAAGCCGAATTAATCAGCTGGGCGGGCCCGGGTTTTCGTTTTCCTTTTAATGCTGAGAGCTTTGCGCAAGATCTTAAGTTACAAAGCCTGGCGTCTTGCCTGTTACAAGCTGACGATGGCCAAATATTGGGGTTCGGCCAATATTCCTTGCAACACGGTCATGCGCATCTGAGCCGGTTGGTGATTCACCCACGGTTTCGTGGCTATGGTTTTATTCAGATTTTACTTGGGAAATTACAACGGCAAGCCGGCTTAACACTCAACACCGCGAGCGCGTCGCTGTTTGTATTTCGCAGCAACGCTGCTGCGATCCGAGCTTACCAACAGGCCGGTTTTGTAGAGCAATTACATCCGCAAGGCGAGTTACATCAGCTTTGCAGCTATATGGTTCGCCCTGCTAACGCCGTAGCGTCTTAAACCCAGTTTAGTGGCTCAGTTTAAGCTTTACCCAACGCTTTGGCTCTTAATTTCGCTTTAACCTTACCCGCCGATGGCCGTTTAGCGCCATCTTGACGCCCTTGGCGCTGACCAGGCTTACCCGGTAAATGATCAGCCGGTGGCACAAAACTGGGGTCGTGTTCATAACCTGGCAACACTTTCGCTGGAAGCACTTGTTGTGTTAGTTTTTCAATTTCTTGCAAAGCCCCACGCTCTTCTGGGCCAATCAAGGTAATGGCTTCGCCACTTAAACCGGCGCGGCCAGTACGACCAATGCGATGCACATAATCTTCCGCAATTTGTGGTAAATCGTAATTCACCACATAAGGTAGCTCGTTAATATCTAAACCGCGCGCAGCAATATCGGTCGCTACCAAAACACGTACCTTACCTTGCTTAAAATCCTCTAAGGCTCGCTGTCTGGCACCTTGCGCTTTGTCACCGTGGATAGCCGCAGTGTTTAAACCGTCTTTTTGTAACTGCTTTGCCAGTCGGTCTGCACCATGTTTCGTGCGCACAAAAATCAAAACTTGCTGCCAATTACGCGCACCAATCAGGTGTGAAATCATTTCGCGCTTGCGATGCCGATCAACTAAATACACTTGTTGCGCCACCCGATCCGCGGTGGCATTGGCCGTAGCTACTTCAATTTGGATGGGATTGTTTAACAGCTCATCTGCCAGCTGTTTAATGTCTTTAGAATAGGTTGCCGAAAATAGCAGGGTTTGTCGTTTAGCCGGTAGCTTGGCCATAATGCGTTTGATGTCGACCACAAAGCCCATATCCAACATGCGATCAGCTTCGTCTAATACCAGCACTTCTAGCTCGCTCAGATCAACTGTTTCTTGATGTAAATGATCAATCAAACGCCCCGGCGTTGCGACCAGAATATCCAGGCCACGTTCAGCTTCATCATATTGCGGCCGAATCGACACCCCGCCATAGAACACGGCACTGCGACAGCTTAAATACCGGCTGTAGGTTTGCACACTTTCGAACACTTGCTGCGCCAATTCACGGGTGGGTGTTAATACCAGCACGCGCACTTGCGCGGGGCGTAAGACCTTAGGTGCATTGAGTAGCTGTTGCAGCAGTGGTAAGGTAAATGCAGCTGTTTTACCGGTGCCGGTTTGGGCGCCCGCAAGCACATCTTTACCTTGTAAAATCGGTGGAATACTTTCTTGCTGTACCGGTGTTGGGCTAGCATAGCCCTGTTCAGCTAAAGCGCGTAAAATAGGCTCAGCCAGAGCCAGAGATTGAAACACCATGTGTAATTCCAGAAATCAAAACAGCTAACATCTAAATGATTTGTGAGTATAGCAGATGAGCGCTTTACAAGATATTGCCACACCCAGCCCAGCTTGGGTGTTGTATATGGTACGCACTGCGGCTGGACAGCTGTATACGGGTATCACCGTTGATCCGAAGCGACGCCTGCGCCAACACGCCGGTGAAATTAAAGGGGGCGCCAAAGCGCTGCGCGGTAAAGGCCCCTTAACACTGGTTTATCAACGTTGCTATCCGGATCGCGCCAGTGCCAGTCAGGCAGAATACCAGTTAAAACAGCTGAGCAAAGCTGAAAAAGAGCAGTTAATTAGCGAGCAATAATGGATAATTTTTATTTAGTTTTAGCCTATCTGGTCATCGGCTTTTTATTACGGCGCCAGCCCGCCATGCCGCAAAATAGCGGTATCGTACTGAATATTTACGTGCTGTACGTGGCGTTGCCGGCGTTGATCCTGAAAAATATTAAGTTATTAGAATTCTCGTTTTCACTGCTCATCCCAGCCATCACCCCCTGGTTGCTTTTACTTGTTGTGGTGGCTCTGGTGCTACTGCTCAGTAAATTCTTTAACTGGTCGCGTGAAGTGACAGGCGCGTTGTTAATCATTCTGCCGCTGGGTAATACTTCGTTCTTAGGCTTTCCGATGACCGAAGCCTTATTCGGCAGCGTCGCCATGCCCTATGCGGTGGTCTATGATCAAATTGGCTCTTTTATTGCGCTAGCAACCTATGTCACCATCGTAGCGGCCATCTACAGCCCAACGATGAACAAGCCTAACGCGAAAGCCATCATCTGGAAAATCATTAGTTTTCCCTCGTTTATAGCTCTGATGGTAGGGCTACTGATCCGTGATATGACGCTGCCACCACTGGCCATTACTTTAGTTGATAATTTGGCCGCGACGCTGGTGCCGGTAGTGATGATAGCGGTAGGTTTTCAGTTGAGTTTTCGTTTCAACAAAGATGAAATCGTGCCGTTACTCAGTGCCTTAATGATTAAGTTAGCCGTGATGCCACTAAGCGCATGGTTAATTTGGCGGGCGCTGGGGCAAGAGGGGTTGGCGGTGACCATCAGTATTTTTCAAGCGGCAATGCCGCCGATGATCTCGGCCGGTGCTATTGCCATTATGGCCGGTTTAGCGCCTAGGTTGGTAAGTGGCGTTATCGGTTTTGGTATTCTCTTTGGTCTGGTAAGCTTACCTATAGTCTTTTGGCTATTACAATAATTCGAGGAAGACATGGACTGGGAAACGTTATACACACAGGTGCTGACCATCATTCAGCAAAAAGAAAATTGGTATCAGATCGTTGCACTGACCGTAGCGTTACTCATTGCCTCTTTCAGTAATCAACGCCTACAACGGGCGTTAGAAAAACATCAATTACAAGGTGCTACGTTTCGGCATCTGGCCATTCGCAGTTTACAGCGTTTACTGTGGCCGTTAATCGCCTTACTGGTGTTAATCCCCATTAAAGCCGCCTTTGTGCAACAAGAACTGCCGATGGAATTGTTAGGGTTCGCTACGCCTATCTTGTTGGCCTTAGCCATGATCCGCTTTTGTATTTATCTGCTACGTAAAGCGTTTTCGGTAAGCCCTTTACTTAAGTCATCCGAAAGCGTGTTATCGGTGCTGATCTGGTTAGCCGTTGTATTACATTTAGTCGGTTGGTTACCTGCTGTCATTGCGATGCTGGATAGTTTTGCAATCACTGTCGGTGAAAGCCGTATCTCTGTGCTATCGGTAATGAAACTGCTGTTTATGATTGCCTTAGCCTTTACCTTAGCGCTTTGGCTCTCCACACTAATTACCAATAAACTGGAACGTACACATTCTATTAGCCCGAGTATGCGGGTTGGATTTGCTAAGTTCACCAAGTTTTTCTTAATTACGGTGGCGTTTTTAGTCGCGTTAAATGCCGTAGGCATTAACCTTAGCTCACTAGCGGTGTTTGGTGGTGCTCTGGGTGTTGGTTTAGGTTTTGGTTTACAGCGGATCGCCTCTAACTTTATTAGCGGCTTTATTCTGGTACTCGACCGTTCTATTAAACCCGGCGACATTATCTCGGTGGGCGATAAATTTGGTTGGGTTGAACAACTGAATGCACGCTACTTAGTGGTACGTAACCGTGAAGGGGTAGATACCCTAATCCCGAACGAAAATATGATCACGAACGAGGTGATTAACTGGAGTTACGCCGATCCGTTCGTGCGCGTAGTGATTAAAGTGCAAATTAGCTACGACGACGACCCAGAGCAAGCAATGGCTCTTATGCTCGAATGCGCCCAAGCCTCCGCTCGGGTATTAACGGAGCCCGCCCCTACTGTCCGTTTAATGGAGTTTGCCGACAGCGGCATTGAACTGCAATTACGCGTGTGGATTGGTGATATGGAAAACGGCACCGCTGCGGTGAAATCGGATATTAACGTGGCCATTTGGCGCATCTTTAAAGCCAATAATATTACTATTCCGTATCCACAGCGTGATTTGCACATTAAAAGCTGGCCGAGTAAACCGCGCTCAGACCATTTGCCCAGTGATATTAGCGATGAGCTATAACTGCAAGGCCTGATAAATCATCGTCATAATACTGCCGTAGCGGCCGGTTTCAAACCGGTCGCCACTAAAGTAATAACCCTCACCGTCAGCCACTATCGGGCTGTGTTTTTTATTGGTCAGTAGCACCACCAGCAGATTATGCGCTGGATCGATCACCGTTGCGGTTCCGGTCCAGCCGGTATGGCCGTAGGCATATTGACTGGCATAAGCGCCAAAATGCCATGCTAAATCGCCCTGAACTGCAGTACGCCAACCCAGCGCATATTGATGATCATAAGGAGAGGCTGCCACAAACTGCTGTATCGTCGCTTGATCAAAGAAGCGTTGCCAACCATAGCCACCACCTTGTAATGCCACTGACATCAACACCGATAAATCAGCCGCGGTGCTAAACAAACCGGCATGCCCAGCGACACCTTGAAAAGAATAAAAAGCTTTTTCGTCATGCACTTCGCCCCGCAGCACCCCTTGGCGATTAGCAGGAAAACTGACACGGCCACCTCGGCTATTGCCTTGTAATTCGGTGGCGGCAATCCGTGTTACTGCCACACCGTGCTGCAACGGATTAAACAAGGTATCCGCCAAACCTAACGGCTGATAAAATTGCTGCCGAACAAACACATCTAAAGGCTGTGCGCTTATTTTCTCAATCAGCATACCAAGCAACATATAATCGACATCGCTGTACACCGACTGCGCGCCGCGCTCAGTCGCAAAGGGAACTTGCGTTAAAATTAAGTGCTCGGTGTGCGCTTTGTTTAGCGAATAAAACGCAGCGCCGTGTCGGTTGTCGGGCCGAAAAAAATGCACCTCAGGCGGATAACCGGCAATATGATACAGCAAATCGCTGACCAAACGCTGCTCACGCCCTTCGCCCTGATAATCCGGTAAATAATGCTGGATGGGTTTAGTCACATCTAACTTGCCTTGGCTAACCAGCTGCATCAAGGCATAGTTAGTGGCATACATTTTAGTATTCGAGGCGATATCAAACAGCGTGAAGCGCTGCATGGGCTCGGGCTTTGAGGCACCACGGCCATCATCGGTATAACGCTGGCTATAACCATAGGCACTGTGTTTAATCACCACGCCATCTTTAACCACCAACAAGACGGCTCCCGGAAACCCCTCGTCAATCTCCGTCTCGATTAACTGATCTATCGGCTGAAACGCCAAGGCATATTGCTGTAAATCGGTGCGTAACGTAGGAAATGGCAGGCTCAGTTTGACTTCAGCTGAAGCAGGAACGCTGCTGAGATAACGCAGACGGTTTTCACCATTGCGGGTATAACGTGATACATCAATCTTTACCGGTCGACCATCAGCCGGGCGTTGCACCCGAATAAGTTGTTGATTAACTTGCAACAGCAACTCAGTGGCTTGCTGCAAATCAATCAGTATTTCACCCTGCCCAGCATAAGCTAAAAAACTGCGGGTGTTATTAAGCTTACTGCGCTCACTGCGCTGCTCTGGCCAGGTAAGTTGTAACTGGCCATGCCCTTCGGCTAAGGCCAGTTGCTCCGCCGGGGTTAACGGCAAAGGTGCGGCAAAACGTGACCAACCAAACAGACTGCATCCTGCCAGCAGGCACAAACTTAAACTTAACAGCAAGGTGCGCAGTGACAGCATAGGTTCAGCCCTTTTCGTTTTACTTACGCTAAGGTGACCTTAGCAAATTTACGTTTACCTACCTGATAAATTTGGCAAGTGCCTTTGGCAATATCTAACTTAGCATCAGTAACCTTGGTTTCACCGTCTAACTTTACCGCGCCTTGTTTGATCATACGTAGCGCTTCAGAGGTACTCTCCACCAAGCCAGCCGCCTTTAACAGGTTAGCAATGGGCATGCTGGGCTCATCACAGCTTAAGGTGATTTCGGCAATGTCATCTGGCAAGGCATTTTTACTAAAACGCTGAATAAAGTCTTGATGGGCCGCTTCAGCCGCCGCATCGTCGTGAAAACGACTGATTAATTCTTTCGCTAAAGCAATTTTCACATCGCGCGGATTCAGCCCTGCTGCCACATCGTGTTTCAACTGTGCAATCTCAGTTAGCGGGCGGAAACTCAATAAGTCGTAGTAACGCCACATTAACACGTCAGAGATAGACATGACTTTACCAAACATCTCGTTCGGTGCATCGGTAATACCAATGTAATTACCTAAAGATTTAGACATTTTCTGCACACCGTCTAAACCTTCCAGTAAGGGCACCATCATGACCGTTTGTGGCCGCATGCCTTCATCTTTTTGCAGCTCACGCCCCATCAACAAGTTAAAGCGTTGATCGGTGCCCCCCATTTCAACATCGGCTTCTAAGGCAACAGAGTCCCAACCCTGTACTAACGGATACAGAAATTCGTGAATAGCGATGGACTGATTGTTAGCAAAACGCTTTTTAAAATCATCACGCTCTAGCATACGCGCGACGGTTTGGCGTGATCCTAGTTTGATCATGCCGGCAGCGCCTAATTTCTCCATCCACTCAGAATTAAAGGCGACCCGCGTTTTGGCCGGATCCAGAATTTTAAATACTTGTTCTTTATAGGTTTCAGCGTTAGCCAACACCTCTTCGCGGCTTAAAGGCTTACGCGTGACGTTTTTACCACTCGGATCGCCAATCATGCCGGTAAAGTCACCAATTAAGAAGATGACTTCATGGCCTAACTGTTGAAAAGTACGTAATTTATTAATCAGTACCGTATGGCCTAAATGTAAATCAGGCGCCGTCGGATCGAAGCCCGCCTTGATCTTAAGAGGTTTGCCTTCCTTTAATTTGGCAATTAGCTCTTCTTCAAGCAGAATTTCCTCGCAACCGCGTTTTAGCTCTGCTAATGCCTGTGCCCAATCGGCCATTTTTAACTCCTAAGAATAAATATTTTTGCTCAGATAACGGCCATTCTATCGCATGTGCCGCCGAGGTGAAACGCACAAAAGTCTGGTATCTTCGAAAAAAAACAGATATGCTCGCTTTTTGTGCATTCTGAGATATTGTGGTTATTATGCAGCAATTAGTCGCTCAAATTCCTTCTCGTCATCGCCTGCTAATTCTGCTGGTTTCTGTTTTTATTGCTATTTTGCTACTTTTACCGTCCGAGCAAGCCTCTGCCTCTCGCGGTTCCGAACACAGCAGCTTAGCCATCAGCAACACCTACAGTGTTGAACTGAACCTCCCCGCTGAAACCCCCTTAGCGGCTTTACCTGAAGTGAGTGATGAGGTGCCGGAATTACCCGAACTAGTTATCGAACAACGGGGTTTACAGTGGACCACGCTCGAAGTGCAAAGTGGCGATATCTTATCTAGCCTGTTTCGCAAAGCCAATGTTAGCCAGCAAACTATGCTGAGCATTTTAGATTTAGGCAAAACAACACGCACGTTAACTCGGCTTTATCCCGGTGAAAAACTGGAATTTGGTTTGGATGAGCAAGGCGAATTACAACAATTGCGTTATGCCATTGATCGCCTGACTACCTTACAAATCAACCGCGGCCTTGAGGGCAACTTCACGGTAGAAGAATTACGTAAGCCAGTAGAACAACGCCAACAATTCACCAGTGCCGAAATTCGCAGTAATTTTTGGAGTGCCGGTTTAGCCGCAGGCTTAACCGATGCGCAGATTATGCAACTTGCCGGCATTTTTGGCTGGGATATCGATTTTGCGTTAGACATTCGCGCGGGCGATTATTTCTCTGTGCTCTATAATGCCGACTACGTTGAAGGTGAATTTCTGGGTAATGGCACCATTTTAGCGGCGCAATTCAGCAATCAGGGCCAGGTGTATCAGGCTATTCGCCATAGCGATGGTAACTACTACAAACCCGATGGCATGAGTATGCGCCAGGCTTTTTTGCGCGCGCCGGTTAGCTTTCAATACGTTAGCTCTAACTTTAATCCACGCCGCTTACATCCGGTGTTAGGCACTGTCCGGGCACATAATGGTACTGATTATGTGGCGCCAGTCGGCACCCCCATTATGGCGGCAGGTGATGGCAAGGTCACAAAATCAGCCTACAACAGCTTAAATGGCCACTATGTGTTTATTCAACACGCCAATAACATCGTTACCAAATATCTGCATTTATCGAAACGCTTAGTGAAAACCGGTGAACGTGTGCGCCAAGGTCAAAGCATTGGTAAATTAGGGGCAACTGGCCGTGTAACTGGCGCGCATTTACATTATGAATTTATGCTCGATGGCGTGCACCGTAATCCGCGTACTGTGAAATTACCAGAAGCACTGCCACTACAAGGTAAAGACAAGCAACAGTTTATGCTAACCGCCAGTACCGTATTGGCCGAGCTGCAACAACAACATCAGCAATACCTAGCGAGCCAAGAGCAACCTGCAGCACCACTGGTCGCTAACTAAGCGCATTTAAGGTCTCGCTATGTCAAAGCGAGACCGCTTTACTTCTGCACCTGCTGTTTTTCTGCCTCAACACCTATGCGCATTTTAAACAACGTTATGCTGCCATAAACCTTGACGCAGGAAGTTGTAAATCAAGGCGGTGACACACAAGCAGACCAAGCCAGTAATCCAACGTCTATCCGCCTTGAGGCTGCTATCCACTGCGTACTGTGCATAAGGCAGATTTAACAACACCTCTAGCACTTTTAGCGAACTTCAGCGTTATCGTCGCCCATAAAAAAGCCCTGCAGCTGCAGGGCTTTTGGTTATAACCACAAAAATCTTAACGGCGTAATCATTAGCCGACTAAGGCTAGCAAGATACCGGCAGCCACAGCTGAGCCGATAACACCCGCCACGTTCGGTCCCATCGCATGCATTAACAAGAAGTTATGCGGATCAGCTTCCAAACCCACTTTGTTCGATACCCGTGCGGCCATCGGTACCGCGGATACCCCAGCAGAGCCAATCAACGGGTTGATACTTTGCTTTGATACCTTATTCATTAACTTCGCCATCAACACACCCGCCGCGGTACCGATAGCAAACGCCACCATACCCAGCATCAGGATGCCCAAGGTTTGGGTCGTTAAGAATTTATCGGCACTTAAGCGTGAACCGACCGCGAGGCCTAAAAAGATGGTAACGATATTAATTAACTCGTTTTGAGCGGTTTTGCTTAAACGATCAACTACACCACACTCTTTCATTAGGTTACCTAAACAGAACATACCAATTAACGGCGTGGCGGTAGGTAATAACAAAATAGTGAGCACTAACAACAGTAAAGGAAAGACGATCTTTTCGCGCTTAGACACCACACGCAGTTGTGTCATTTGGATCTTCCGCTCTGCTGGTGTGGTTAATGCTCGCATAATCGGAGGCTGGATCAGCGGCACCAGCGCCATATAAGAGTATGCGGCTACCGCAATAGCGCCAAGCAAATCAGGCGCTAAGCGCGATGCTAAAAAGATCGCCGTTGGACCATCAGCGCCACCAATAATGGCAATCGCTGAAGCCTCTTTCATGGTAAAACTTAAACCGGGTACCCAGTTCAGTGCGATAGCCCCAAGTAGCGTAGCAAAAATACCAAACTGCGCGGCGGCCCCTAAAAACAACATCCGCGGATTAGCAATTAAAGCGCTAAAGTCGGTTAAAGCACCCACCCCAAGGAAAATGAGCAACGGGAATAAACCCGAGGTAATACCCATATCATAAAACAGATAGAGTACCCCGCCAGGCTCACCCATACCGGCTAAGGGTACGTTAGTTAAGATTGCGCCAAAGCCAATCGGAACTAACAACAAGGGCTCAAAACCTTTGGCGATAGCCAAAAACAGCAGCAACACCCCAACCAACATCATAATGATTTGGCCAAGGCTAAAGTGCACTAACCCCGTTGAGTCAATCAGTGTTTGAATAGCTTCCATCAGAAATCCTTGTTATCTAAACACTGCATTAATCAAAACTGATTAGCACATCACCGGTCGTGACAGAGTCACCGGCCGCAACATGAATTTTCGAGACAGTACCATTGGCCACCGCCCGCACTTCAGTTTCCATCTTCATCGCTTCCATAATGATCACCACATCACCCCGTTGCACGCTGGCACCCGGCTTGGTCACGATTTTCCAGATATTACCGGCTAAGGGGGCATTTAACGTTGCACTACCGGTAACCGAGGCGCTACCAGGGATATTTTCAGATACCACCGGTTTAACGCTGCTTAATTCACCTGTTGGCGCAACATCAACCTCATACACTTTCCCGTCTACCCGCACGCTATAGCTCGCTGGGCCATTGTTAGTCTGTGGTTGACGCTCTGCCACGGCTGGCTTTGCAGAAGAAGAAGGCATAACCGGTGCAGGCTCAAACGCCGCCGGATTGTTACGATTTTTTAGGAACTTCAAGCCCACTTGTGGGAATAAGGCGTAAGTTAATACGTCATCAACAGTATCAGTGGCTAAATCGATGTTTTCGGTTTTCGCGAGTTCGGTGAGTTCTGCGGTGAGTTTCTCTAACTCTGGCGTTAATACATCCGCAGGGCGGCAAGTAATGGCTTTGCCACCGGCCAAGACCTTTTCTTGTAATTCCGCATTAACCGGCGCCGGTGTGGCACCGTATTCGCCTTTTAACACACCCGCCGTTTCTTTGGTGATGGTTTTATAGCGCTCGCCCGTTAAGACGTTTAATACCGCCTGGGTACCCACAATTTGCGATGTTGGTGTGACTAACGGTAAGAAACCCAGATCTTCGCGCACGCGAGGGATTTCTTTCAGTACGTCATCCAATTTCTCGATGGCGCCTTGTTCTTTTAACTGACTTTCCATATTGGTGAGCATGCCACCGGGCACTTGCGCTAACAAAATACGGGCGTCAACGCCTTTTAATGAGCCTTCAAACTGGGCATATTTCGCTCGAACATCACGGAAGTAAGCCGCAATTTCTGCCATCAGCTCCATATTCAAGCCGGTATCACGTTCTGTGCCTTCTGTGATCGCAACCATTGTTTCCGTTGCAGTGTGACCATAGGTCATACTCATAGAAGAAATGGCGGTATCAAGCATATCAATACCCGCATCAATGGCTTTTTGATACGTAGCGGTGCTTAAACCGGTGGTGGCATGACATTGCATGGCAATGGGTATTTTTACTTCTTCTTTTAAACGGGTAATTAACTCTTCACAGGTATAAGGTTTAAGTAAACCAGCCATGTCTTTAATACAAATGGAGTCACAACCCATATCTTCTAACTGCCGCGCCATATTCAACCACATATCAATGGTATGCACTGGGCTGACAGTATAAGAAATGGTGCCTTGGGCATGCGCGCCCACCTTAATGGCCGCTTGTACTGCGGTTTGCAAATTACGAATATCGTTCATGGCATCAAAGATGCGGAATACATCTACACCGTTGTCGTGAGCGCGTTCAACAAAGCGCGTAACAACATCATCGGCATAATGGCGATAGCCCAGTAAATTTTGACCGCGTAACAACATTTGCTGCTTGGTGTTTGGCATAGCTTTTTTTAATTCGCGAATGCGATGCCAAGGATCTTCACCTAAATAACGTATACAAGAATCGAAGGTGGCCCCACCCCAAGACTCCATTGACCAGTAACCGACTTTATCTAACTTGCTGGCGATTGGCAGCATATCTTCTAAACGTAAGCGGGTAGCCAACAACGATTGGTGTGCATCGCGCAACACCAGCTCGGTTAATAACAAAGGCTTCGTCATGCCAGTATCCTCTTGGTCTGTTTATTGTTTTTGACGGTACTGATGCACTGCAGCACTGATAGCAGCAATGATAGTAGGGGAAACACCGCCGGCAGCCGTTGTGCTGACGTGAGATGATTTTTCGGTTTGTTTAACAGGGAAATAACGCTGGATCGTTTTGCTCATGAGTTGCAGTAACACCACCAGCAAAAAGAGAAAAGTAAACACCGAGACCATGCCTATCAGCATCAATCCCGCTGCTTCAAACAGTAAATCAGCAACCATCGTTAAATTCCTCAACGTGTTTACACAGTGGCGCTTGCTTAAAAACCTTAGCAAGCGTTAGACAATAGTTAACAGAGTATGGTCTAAACTGTTGTGATAATAAAATAAATTAGCGTGATACTTACTATAGGTCTTTTTAGCCGATTGCCAGCTTAGCGTCAAGAGTTAGGCCGTTTAAATTTCTAGACATCCAAATAGCTAAATATAATCCCACTCACGTTAATACTGCTGCACGGCTAAGGTGATGTCCTGTAATAACTGCTGCCAGCCTATACTCAAGGCGTTTACCATGGCAGGATAACCGGCATCGGCCAACGGTACCTGATACAAAAAGGCTTGTGTTTGCACCCGTTGTTCGTCACTAATGCTGTAACGGCCACTGACCACAGCCTGACCAGCTGCATCGGCATAAAAACGGTCAATATCTAAGCGTAATAGCGCAACTTTTGCCGTCGGCTGTGGCAATAACGCCAGCTTTGGCACACTGGTTAATAAATATTCGGTAAGCTGACGTTGCAGTTGCTGCTCTAAGGAGTCTGTCCACAGATGCTGTCGCGCGATACTAAACTCGACCGTTGATTGTTGCACCACTAAACCACTGCCATTTAAATAACTCGCCACTCTCACTGGCGCAATGGCTAATGCGGCTATCGCTGCTGGCTCGACTGGCTTGGCACTTGGTGCTGCAACCTGATAATAACGTGTACCATTAACAGTGTTGCTGCAGGCACTTAAGGTGATCAGCAAGGCCAATATGACAAGTAAATGTAGTTTCATTGTTGAGCTTTCCTTGGCTGCGGATCGGCATTATCACTGGCATTGATCAGTAAGGCATTGCTTTGCTGATTCAGCATTTTCAACACCGGTTGTAACTCTCTTAGTACCTGATCCATCATTTGCAAATTCATTCCCGCTCGTTCATAAGCGGTTGACCCCGGGCTTACTCCGGCTAACGCTTGGCGTAAGTCGGTTAAGCTTTGCTGCAATTCACTCGGTAACTGTTGTAACTCAGGTTGGCTAACAAACTGCTGTAAGGTCGCTAATAACTGCTCACTGCTGGCTAGCATTTGCTCTGTTGCTGCCAAGGTTTGTTGGCCCTGCGTTAAGAATTCTTCTAATTGCAGATTATTGATTTTATCCAGTGCCATCAGCACTTTTTGCTCAATGTTACTAAAACCGCTGCGCGCTGAGGGTAAGCTGGGATAGCCCGCCTGGCGACTTAACAACAATTGCTCGTTATATAACGCTTGTTGCCGACTATCGGCTAAAAGCTCGCTGTTGATATCCAAATCGACATAGAGTGCTCCCGTTAATAAATTACCGGTTTTTAATACGGCATGTAGGCCACGACTTACCGCCTGGCTAAGTTCATTGCCCAATTGCGCTAAGGTGAGGTTTTCATAAAGCCGGCCGGCTTCAATTCTTAACAGAACGGGCACCCCTTGATTCAACGAGACTTCAAACGGTTTTTTCATCGCGAAAAAGAACGGTACACTGGTAACGGTACCTACTCGCACCCCTCGAAACTCAACCGGCGCACCGGCCTTTAAGCCGCGTACCGATTCATCAAAAAAGACCAGATACTCTACAAACTGATAATACATACCATCTTGGATGCTTTGCTTATCCGGAAACAACTGAAACTCGGTACCATTTTCGGCCGCGGCACCAACAGGCCAACCATCTAGCACATCAAAACTGACACCACCGCTTAGTAAGGTCGCGGCAGAGCCCACATCCACTGACAAACCTTCTGCCGATAAGTCGATAGACAAGCCACTGCTTAGCCAAAACCGCACATTTTCAGTGACCAACACGTCAAAAGGTTGTTTGATATATAACTGATAATGCGTGCTGCGCGTGCTTAGTTCAAATTCGCTGCTTTCCACGGTGCCCACTTCATAGCCTCGGTATAACACCGGATCACCAATGGTTAAGCCGCCCGCATCAGAGGTTTGTAATTTTACTCGCACGCCAGGTGCATCAGCTGAAGCAACGGGTGGGGTATTTAATAACGGATGGGTGAGCACCACCCGAGTCGCATCACCGGGTTGTAATTCAATATAAGAGCCCGACATCAGGGTATTTAAGCCGGTTACACCACCTCGACCAATTTGGGGTTTCACCACCCAAAACTGTGACGCTTCGTTTAACAATGGCGTCACATTCGGCTTCATACGCGCTTTGATCATCACTTGACTAAGATCTTCACTCAATTCAACCGAGACCACCTGCCCAACATCGACATTACGATTCTTAATTTGGGTTTTACCGGCAACAATACCTTCCGCGTTTTCTGCCACGAGCAACAACATGGCGCCTTGTTGCTGAAAATGGTTATATAACATCCACAAACCAATGAGGATAGCGACGATAGGCACTACCCAAATCGGCGACCACTGCTTAATCGGACTTACCTCGGCCTGCACTAACTCTTCCTCTGTCACTCATCTCTCCTTGTCTCAGCTTGCTGATCCCACAGCAAACGCGGATCAAAACTTATTGCCGCCAACATGGTAATCACCACCACTGCAGCAAATACTAACGCCCCCACTCCGGGATAGACGCTCATCAGCAAACCGAACCGCACCAAAGCTGCCAAAATGGCCACCACTAACACATCGACCATGGACCAGCGTCCTACCCAATCCACCAATAAATAAATTTGCGTGCTCATCTTACCTTGTCTGGCTGTGGGGTACTTTGTCAAATAGCATAACCAGAACATCACAATGATTTTCACTATGGGCACCACCACACTGGCTAACAATATCACAATCGCCACCGGATATTCGCCGTCTTGCCACATTAACAATAAACCACTAATGATGGTTGAGTCGGTAATACTGCCAAAAGAGACCGTACGCATTATGGGTAACAAATTTGCCGGTATATACAAAATACAAGCCGCCAGCAAAAGTGCGAGTGTACGCTGCAAGCTCGCAGGATTGCGGGCATGCACCCGGCTATGGCAGCGCGGACAATGCGTGCGCTGCTCGCGCATAATCGCCGTGCAACACTGGCATAATTTTAGCTGTTGGCTTAAACCACTTTGCCCGACTTTCGCCGCTACCGCCGGTTGCGGGCTCGGCGCAATCTTCGACCAGAGTTGATGGCGGTCGATCACCTGAAAAGTACGTAAATGAAATAAACAAAATAAACAAAAAGCCCAAAAGCTTGGACCCAGTGAAATATCGGCATCGGCAACCAACTTAACAAAGCTGATTAACAACCCCATCAAAAAGATGTCCACCATACTCCACGGCTTCAACATAAACAGCACGCGGGCCACCCAAATACGCGCTGGCAAACGGTAAACCATACCCAACTTTAAATAAATCACTGCCACCATGCAAAATGCCGGAACCGCTTGAATAAATAACCAAACTAAGATTGCTAAGCTTTGGTGGTACTCATTAAACAATACCGAGGACGCATCAAAAAAATGCATTTCGCTATGGTTACCGGCTAAGCCCATACTAACGAAAGGAAATAAATTCGCCATTAACAACATAAACAGCGCCGAAGCCGCATAAGAGACTGGGCGTAAGATGGGCTGTGGCTGTCGTGCATCCAGCCGAGAATGACAACGGCGACAGTGCGCTTCTTGTCCGGCTTGCAAACTGGGTAATTGTTGTAATAAATCACAATGCCGGCACAGCACCAATTCGTCGTTTGGCGCTGAAGCAGCAGAAAAAGATGGTGGAAGCGTTTGACCGTTAGCGATGGACACGAATGAATTTGCCCTCGAGGAACTATGTTGTTGTTATAGCATATTTTCGAAAATCAAACGACTAAATATCTTGGCTACGAGCAGCGGCGTTATTGAAAGACTATGGCGTTTCGCTTAGCCCCTTTATCTATTAATATAAATGACTCAAAGTAACCGCAAATTTCATTTGCATCAGACTGTAATTATTAACGTTTTCGCCGTGAGCGAGATACTCTCTTTTGCGTCGCCAAAAGAAAGTATCCAAAGAAAATGCGACCCCACTTCCGCTCGAAAGCCCGGCTGCTCATGCGTTGCCCAAGGCGAAAACGTAACTCGCGCTATGCTTCGTCGCCGCACTCAAACACCCGTTTTCTTAAAACCTTGGCCAACGATGATCAGTCGGCTCGCTCTAAGGGGGAGTTGCAGCAAGCTTCTGGGTCAGAGACAAGCGTCTTGTTAAATGCCGCTATCTTGGGTAAAAGTGAGCTAATGGGCTTAACAGTAAAGCGGTTAACAGTATAAGGCCAAACAATAATGTGAAAGCTGAAACCTTTGATAATAACAACGCGATCCTGTCATCTGATTTTTTGTAAATAGTCGCTAAAGCAACTAATAAACAAATTGATACCACATAAGTAATCAGCGCCATTGAGCTTCCAATTGAAATCCCTTCCCCGTTGCTTCCATAAAACTTATAAAGGCTCCAAAGTGCACTGGTTACACGCTCTGCTACTGCATATAACTGGTAAAAGCCGATCAGTAAGATCAGCAGAGCTAAAGAACGAAAGAGTAATTTCATGGCCATATGTACATTATTTTGCAGGAGAAACCTGTAATAAGATGATAGTAGTTAACTTTTTCGCCGTTGGCGAGATACTTTCTTTTGCGTCGCCAAAAGAAAGTATCCAAAGAAAATGCGACCCCACTTCCGCTCGAAAGCCCGGCTGCTCATGCGTTGCCCAAGGCGAAAACGTAACTCGCGCGGCGCTACCGTCGCCGCACTCAAACACCCGTTTTCTTAAAACCTTGGTCAACGATGATCAGTCGGCTCGCTCTAAGGGGACTAAAATCTGGAGGAAGCTTTTTTTCACAAGCTTCGGGGGCAGATACTAAGATTCTATTCTACAAGAAAAACCTGTAATAAGATGATAGTACTTAACTTTTTCGCTGTTGCCGTTTAGCTTGAGTAAGGGGTTAGGTGTTGTTGTTTTCGTTGTACCGGGCGTTTATCTTCTCGATAGAGTTGATAACTAGCTGCTCCAGCACAGTTGTATCTAGATCAGAAAGGCGCTTGAAGTATAAACAGGATTTGGTCATACGGTGCTGGCCAAGCTTACAGAGCAGTGAGGCATGGGTTGTATCTTCGCAGCTTAAATAGACAACAAGTTCTCGCCCTCTGATAGCGAAGCCGGTTAAACACATTTCTCCCGTTCTGCCACTCTCGTATTTGTACTTGTATGAGCCATAGCCGACGATGCTCGGGCCCCACATCTTCGGTGGTTGCCCTGTAATTTTCTTAAACATCGCCATTAGGGTTTCACAGTCTGTCTTTTGGCTGTCGTTAGCGCGTGTGGATATGTAGTCCGCGACACTGGCGTGAGTTGCCTTTGTCTTAAGTTCAGCCATTTTATCGTTCCTCAGAGAATTTTTTGTAGCGCCTCACGCCCAAATTTAACGCGCTGCGGGTTGGTGTTCGACAGCCAGTGGCAGCAAGTGATGCGTTTTGTTATCAACTGAACTCACGTATTTGAATATGATTACCATCTGAGTCTGCTATGTTACATAGCGTAAATATTGGATTAGACCATACACCTGCAAATGACTGACCGCCTAGCTGCTCGGCTTTCAATTTAGTGGCATTGAGATCATCAACTGCCATAAACAGCTTAATTGAATTGAAATCTGGTGTAGGCATGGTAGTTAGTGGAACATGGATAACGATATTAAAGCCGTCTTTAACCAGACTAACGAGCTCTGACGTTTCCCGCGTCACGTTCATCGAAAACAACTCAGTATAAAATTTAGCAAGCGAATGAATATTATTAGAATATATTAAAGCGCCGTTTTTTGCCGGTCCGTTCATTTCTATTCCTGATTACGCAAATGATGCAATACATTATAACGCTTAAATCAGCCGCCGTTTTAGGGTGGCTGCATTCACTGATTAGGCGGTAGTGCTTCAACGGACAAAAGCACATCTCGAGCGATTGCTTCCCGTTTGTAAAGATCCTGCCATCGATTGGGAGTGTCTATATTAAGTGCAAAAAAAACTGCTCCAGATGGCCATTCTACCCAGCCGACCCACCAGCCGTAACGACCTTCCCATCCTGTCTTTGCTCGTAATATCCAATCCTTTCCAGCCTCAACTATCATAATATCCTTTAAAAGAAGTTGATGCTCTAACTTGAACGGAAGCTCATTGTGATACAGTTTTTTCAAAAACGTTACTTGCTCTGTCGCCGATATGGCGAGCTTTCCATCGACCCAGTATGCCCCACCGGCTGTGCTGGGATCCCTATTTCCATAATCGATTCTTTTTAGATAGCGCTTTGCATTTTTCTCACCCAGCGCCTTCGCAAAACGCTCATACACCCAAAGTGCAGAATGCCGCATAGCAGAACGCAAATTCTGATCCTGATTATGAGGTTCGTAGTCTCTTTTAACGCCATCCCACGGAAACACCTGAAATGCGTCCTTAACTATTCCGGCATCTAACGCAAAAAGGGTATGAGGGATTTTGTAGGTGGATGCGGGTGAGTAACGCTGATTCGCTCGTGCTCTATCATAAACACTGACTTTTTCGGTTGAACCACGACCGTCAACGATAAGAATAGTACCGGTTGCTTGATGCTTATCGAAGAATGATTGCCATTCAGGCTTTTCAGAAATTTTCTCCTGAGTGAAAACGTCAGGACTAAAAATTACGAAAGGTAACAAAAAAATAAAAAATTTAATATTCACTATGCATCCAAGTGAGCCTAACGCCTTAATTAGCAAAAACATGTTGGCTAAATTGCAGCGGCGCGAAACCAAGCCAACGTAAATTTGCGCACTTTAAATAGCAAGTTAGAAATACCCTAAGACCAAGCCGGAGGCCAGCCAAATAGCAATATACTTGCAAAAAACAAAGGGACTGAAATAGCCGTTAAAAAGTAACCATATATCATCGGTGAGCGATAAAGGTCACAAAATTTAATACCGGCGCTTGAATTGGATTCTTTATATAGTTTCTGTATTAAATACTTAGTGGTTGGCCAAGCTTTTACAAGATCACCGTTACTCATAATGGTCGGGCTACCAGCGTGCTGCCATTGTTCAGGATGGTGCTTTTTCAACTTGATTAAAAACGTCCACTGTATAGCACTACCGATAACCAGCATTCCTAAAAAGTAAATTATTGCTAAAGCGGTTGGGTGTGTTATCGATTCCATTTTGTACTCCTCAGCGCCAAATTCAGCGCAGAAAACTTAGCCGCGTTTTAACATCGCAGCTAGCCATAAAGCTGGCTTGTTATTAATGATCTTGTTGCAACTTACTGAATTCACGCTTTATAAAAAACCACATGAATAATCCCCAAAATAACCCACCAATTGGAAACAACACAAGCGCGAGAAATATACTTTCGTTAAAAGGTATGCTGCCTATAAAATGCATGATCGCTGACCAGAGAATGGCTGTTGGCACTCCCCAGCCAAGCACACCGTGTTTTAAAACGTAAGACCATTTACCTTTTTTAACTAAAGCCTTTAGCTTTTCTGATTGGTGTTGGTGCATAAACTTAACCATTCAAAGTTTTAACGCCGTGCTTTGGGGCGCGTAGCTAAGCCGAGCGTCCCAGTGGTCGCAGGCCACGACAACAGCACCTTGTTAGGCGCTGCTTTGATATGTGGATTAATAGCGCCGATTTCTGGCATTTCTTTTTCTCTCTTCTTCTTTTCTTGTGTTTTCTTCATCTCTGGCTATTATTTCTGCTTTGTGGTCAAGCAAATACTGCCAAACGAAGTCGTTGACCACAAAAGGGTAATAGTCTTGATGATGAGTACCGCCGGGTGTGTATATTAAGCCTTTTGAGCCAAGAGTGGACGCGCTTGGACTATGAACATAAGTGGTAAATGTCTGGCTATTTTCTCTTAGACAATCTGCCAAATACTTCAGCTCATCTTTAGATAAATACTCAATTCGACTGAGCACCTTTTGCTTCTGCCTTTCGAACTGTTCATCTTCTTCCGCTTTTCGCATATCTCTTCGTTGCTTTAAGACCGTCTTTTTTCTTTCTGCGGTAAAAAGATCTATTAGAAAAGCAATGATGGCTGTAAATGTAAGTGCACCAGAAACCACACACAACAAGATTGTTGCTGGTTTAGCCAACGAGCCAAAAGCAGAAAGAGCCAGTACTTCTGTTTTGTCTAGGGACAAAAGAATGACGCTGGCTACAAATAGGCCGGATAAGACCTTTGTCGGTAGCTTTAATGCGTTTATCCAATTAGCGTCAAAAATTTCTTCTCTCCTTTGGTGCGCTTATATCGCCTAACGCTCGCCTAAACGTCGAGCAACTTGTTGCGAGTCCAGTAGCCGCAGGCCGCGATGTTTTAGGCTTTTGTTAGGTATGCCTTTCCTTATTTTGATGAAAATAACCTCGAAGCCATGTGTATCTTAATGCCAATTTGGTATTTCTTTTTTCTTTATGTAACTCATACTGCTCGCAAATAAACTTATAAGCCAATTTAAACAAACCTTTACTGCCCGAATTAGTGACGCTTCGAGTAAATTCATTACCCAAATAATCAATCACGTGGAAACCATCTTGATCTATGGCAGTCATGTTAAGACACAGTTGAGCACAGTTACGATTATAAAGGGCTAATTTATCACTAGTATCAGCGGGTGTTTCTATATAGGCATTAAGGTAGTCAATGGTTTTTTCACCAACAACGATCCTAGGGTATTGTGCGACTTGGCTTTCTAGGACATAACTATTGGCAACAACAGCCCCGTATAACTCATTTTCGTGCAGTTCAACACCCCAAGCGGTTTCTATTGCTCCACGAATAGGTTGTTCATTTGCAAGCCCCAAAAAGCAGAGAGTACCTGCTAGCATGAATATTTCCATTACTGCACTCATCGGACACTTATTAAACTCAGTATCAAGTGAGCTGTAATAAACTAAGCCATCAGACCACCGTTGTTGTTTTGCGACAGTCTTTTTCATCTCGTCATATAGCTCTTTTTCTTTTTCGTTTAATTGGTCTCTTATTGAGAATGTATTATTTTTTCCTTGTCTAAAACTTTGAGCTTGCTTTTGCAATCGTTCGATGGCACCAACGGATTGTTTAATGACGTTATGAAAATCACTTTTTTCTTTATCTGTAATTAATTGAGGCATAAGACTTTGCCCAGACAACACATTTTTTTGTCCGAGCAAATCAATAAAACATGCGCAATAGTTTGAAACCTGTAATTTATCTTCCAAAGAATTCTCCACTCAAGGGCATGCCTAACAGCTTATTCGACGAAAAAGTCCGTATTTAAACACGGACTTTTCTGCCTTTGTAACATTCATGTTGCTGACATTACATCGGTTTTAATCTTTTCACAACACGTTATGGGTACAGAAGTTTTTATTATTCGTGATAAATACTGAAACACCCGCCTAACGAAAAGCGATGCTCTTTCGATATGACTTGTCTGTAATGAAAATCCATAATATTTAGTAAATGTCATAAGAAAAGACCACTTTTGGCACAAACAAGCTATTCAGCTAAGCGAATACCGCTTTGGATCTTATCCCCTTAGAGCGAGCCGGCTGATCATCGTTGACCAAGGTTTTAAGAAAACGGGTGTTTGAGTGCGGCGACGGTAGCGCCGCGCGAGTTACGTTTTCGCCTTGGACAACGCATGAGCAGTTGGGCTTTCGAGCGGAAGTGGGGTCGCATTTTCTTTGGATACTTTCTTTTGGCGACGCAAAAGAAAGTATCTCGCCAGCGGCGAAAACGTTAAGGGTCTTGGTATCGGTATCTGAACCAGAAGCTACGCAGCGAGGTCCAGCCCTATGCAGCTTTTTGCATTGGCCGATTGTGCTTGGCCTTGTTAGGCTGAACGCTACCCTTGCCCTTTGTTCATAATTTTATCCATTGTTTTTACTAAGCTTTCAAATCTTTGTGTCTCTGATAGAAAACTATGCAAATATCCAAGAGAGCCCATTATGGAAGCCATGCATAAAGCGGCCTCTTCTGACAAACCGTCTATGACTCTGGTTTTTGGATCAAATTCTTGATCATAGATAGACGCTAACGATTTAACCGCTTTTTCTCTTCTACCTGGATCTAGTGAATGTGATAGCGCATTTCTTAGCACATTAATCTTTTTAATAAGATTCCACATATTATTATTGTTATCGCCAACAGAAATGGCTTTACATAACTCAAGCTTTTGGTGAAATTGGAGTTTGGCATCTTCTATATACTCACCGTGCAAAACGAAAGCCTCAAGCGCTTGATTCATTAAATCTTCAACTACAAGATGTCCCTTAAGAAGTATCTGAGCAGAATCATCTACATACTTAACTTCTTCGGAAAATTTATTCTGGATATCTTCTAGTGTTATCGTCATACGATTTGCCTTACTACTTATTCGACGAAAAATTCCATATTTAAAAACGGACTTTTCTGCTTTTGTAACATTCATGTTACTGACCTTACATCGATTTTGACCTTTTAACAACGAGTAATGGGTACAGAAGTTTTTATTATCGTGATAAATACTGAAACACCCGCCTAACGAAGCGCGATGCTTTTTCGATATGGCTTGACTGTAATGACAACCAATAATATTTAGTAAATGTCTTAGGAAGAAGACCACTTTTGGCACAAACAAGCTATTCAGCTAAGCGCATACCGCTCTGGCTTTTATGCCCCTTGGAGCGAGCCGACTGATCATCGTTGACCAAGGTTTTAAGAAAACGGGTGTTTGAGTGCGGCGACGAAGCATAGCGCGAGTTACGTTTTCGCCTTGGACAACGCATGAGCAGCCGGGCTTTCGAGCGGAAGTGGGGTCGCATTTTCTTTGGATACTTTCTTTTGGCGACGCAAAAGAAAGTATCTCGCCAACGGCGAAAACGTTTAGCTAATTAACAATATAGGCCTTGAGAGCTCGGTATATGATCCCAAAGCTACAACTAAGCGAATACCGCTCTGGATTTTCCTCCCCTTAGAGCGAGCCGACTGATCATCGTTGACCAAGGTTTTAAGAAAACGGGTGTTTGAGTGCGGCGACGCTAGCGCCGCGAGAGTTACGTTTTCGCCTTGGACAACGCATGAGCAGTTGGGCTTTCGAGCGGAAGTGGGGCATTTTCTTTGGATACTTTCTTTTGGCGACGCAAAAGAAAGTATCTCACCGCAAGGTGAATGACTGACTAGCCACTTAGACTAAGCTACTGAAATTATAACCAAAACAATTTTAGGTAAAAGACGGCATTTGCAGCTAAGTGAATAGAACTCTGGATTTTAGTCCCCTTAGAGCGAGCCGACTGAACATCGTTGGCCAAGGTTTTAAGAAAACGGGTGTTTGAGTGCGGCGACGGTAGCGCCGCGCGAGTTACGTTTTCGCCTTGGACTACGAATGGTCAGTTGGGCTTTCGAGCGGAAGTGGGGTCGCATTTTCTTTGGATACTTTCTTTTGGCGACGCAAAAGAAAGTATCTCACCGCAAGGTGAAATGCTGACTTGCCGCCTGCGTCAGTTTTCATCACGTTAAAAATGAAAAAAACCGCTAAGGCGTTAGCCGTAGCGGGTTCTTCGTATATGGTGGACGCAGGAGGATAACAGGCGGCTATCCTGCCGCCTGCCCTGCGGGTCGCACTAAAGTGCGCACCAACTTATTCCCGATAAGTTGGTCGAACCTAACGGAGCTTCTCACCCGCCTGCGTCAGTTTAATTTAGGCTTAAATGTAAAAAACCCGCTTAGTGTTGCCACTAGGCGGGTTTCTTCGTATATGGTGGACGCAGGAGGATTCGAACCTCCGACCGCTCGGTTCGTAGCCGAGTACTCTATCCAGCTGAGCTATGCGTCCAGGGTGAAGCGTTTGTCTACACAATGATTAAAGTACTGTGTAAGGTACTGCCCAATTTAAGATGGTGGACGCAGGAGGATTCGAACCTCCGACCGCTCGGTTCGTAGCCGAGTACTCTATCCAGCTGAGCTATGCGTCCATCTTAAAAATGGCGGAGAAAGAGGGATTCGAACCCTCGATAGAGTTTCCCCTATACACCCTTAGCAGGGGTGCGCCTTCAGCCACTCGGCCATTTCTCCACTCTGTGTTGCGGCGTGTATATTAATGTCTCAGGAAAATATGTCAAACAATTTTTGGAGCAGATCAGTGTGTTTGCCGACCTTTTAAACAATTTGCTGGTTATTTAAGTCATCTTACAAGACAGAGTAAATAACCGGCTCTCGTTTAGGGTGTTTTGTACGCTTACTCAGTCTCGCTAAAATTGCCACCGTTGGTGTCTTTTTCAGCTTGAATACGCATATAAATTTCTTCACGGTGTACAGAAATATCTTTTGGTGCATTAACACCAATCCGTACTTGATTACCTTTAACGCCTAATACAGTTACGGTAACTTCATCACCGATCATTAGGGTCTCGCCTACACGACGTGTCAGTATTAGCATTCTTTTGCTCCTTTGCCTGTCTATAGCAGTATTTGTTACTACTGCTTACTTTGCCGGTATGATAACCCAGCATTGTTCCTTTTAAAACGCTTCAATCAGCTTCATTATAGCTAAGCGGCATTAAAGCCGCTCTTTTATATACGAAAAAGCTAATTCTAAAACTTTTGGTAAGTTTTCAACGTCAGTTGCGCCCGCTTGTGCCATATCTGGCCGGCCACCCCCTTTGCCACCTAATTGGTTAGCAGCCCATGCGACTAACTGCCCAGCATGCACTTTGGCGGTTAAATCCGCACTGACCCCAGCAATTAAACTCACTTTACCCTCTTGCGAACTGGCTAATAAAATCACGGTCGAGCCGAGTTTATTTTTCAATTCGTCTAACAAGGTACGCAACGCTTTGCCATCTGTATCAGGTAATTGTTGAATAAGTACTTGTACACCGTTTAATTGCTGCACGTTATCGGTTAACGATGCGCCAGCATAACTGGCCAGTTTACCCTTTAACTGCTCAATTTCTTTCTCAAGCGACTTAGCGCGGTCTAAGCTTTGCTGCACCCGCTCGGTTAAACTAAAAGTATCACCTTTTAGTAAAGCCGCCGCTTGCTGTGCTTGCGCTTCTAATTGCTGAATGTAGCTAATGGCCGCTGCGGCGCAAACCGCTTCAATACGCCGAACTCCCGAAGCAATACCGCCTTCACTGACAATTTTGAAGACACCAATATCACCCGTTCTGTTGACATGGGTACCACCACAAAGTTCGATAGAAAAATCACCCATGCTTAACACACGGACTTCTTCATCATACTTTTCACCGAATAACGCCATCGCGCCGGCGGTTTTCGCATCATCAATCGACATAATGCGCGTTTGTAAGGCTACGTTTAATTGGATCTGCTGATTGACCAGCTGTTCAATCTGCTGCAACTCGGCGGCTTTCACCCCTTCAAAGTGTGAGAAGTCAAAGCGTAAGCGCTCTGGCCCCACTAAGGAGCCTTTTTGCGTGACATGCTCACCGAGCACTTGGCGTAACGCTGCATGTAATAAGTGCGTTGCTGAGTGATTTTTGCGGATCGCATCGCGCCGCGCGGCATCAATGTTGGCATCTAAACGCATACCCACTTGCAGCGCCTGCTCGGCTTTACCTTGGTGGGCGAAGGCTTTACCGATTTTAACGGTATCTTGTACCGAAAAAAGCACACCTGTACTGTTATTTAACGTACCGGTGTCACCCACTTGGCCGCCCGACTCCGCATAAAAAGGGCTGCTATCTAAAATCACTAAACCGCTATCACCCGCGGCTAATTGCGGCACGCTTTGGCCATCTTTTAAAATTTCAACGACCACTGCACTGCCCGCTTCTGCGGTGTAACCGGTAAATTCAGTCTGCTGGTTGGAGCTCACTTGTTGATTGTAGTCCACACCGAAGTTGCTGGCTTGCTGTGCACGTTTACGTTGCTCGGCCATTGCGCTATCAAAGCCCGCTTGGTCAATCGTTAAGTTACGCTCACGTGCTACATCGTTGGTTAAATCGACGGGGAAACCATAGGTATCATATAACTTAAACACCAGTGTACCGGGAATTTCGCTGCTGCTTAACGCCGCCAATTCGTCGTCTAAGATCTGTAAACCACGCTCTAGGGTTTTACCAAACTGCTCTTCTTCTAAGCGTAACGCTTTTTCGATGATGGCTTGTTTTGTTAGCAACTCGGGGTAAGCTTCACCCATCTGCGCCGCTAATGCGGCCACTAATTTGTAGAAAAACGCGCCTTTCGCACCTAATTTATTACCATGGCGCACCGCACGACGAATAATCCGGCGTAGCACATAACCGCGGCCTTCGTTCGATGGCATCACGCCATCAATAATTAAGAACGCACAACTACGAATGTGGTCGGCAATCACCCGCAACGACTTATCCGATAAATCGCTCGCGCCAGTAACCGCTGCAGCCGCGTTAATTAACGAGACAAAGGTATCCGTTTCATAGTTGCTGTGAACGTGTTGCAAAATAGCGGAGATACGTTCTAAGCCCATACCGGTGTCTACACTGGGTTTTGGCAGTGGCTGCATTTCACCGCTGACTAAGCGGTTAAACTGCATAAAAACGATATTCCAAATTTCAATAAAACGATCGCCATCTTCTTCTGGTGAGCCTGGTGGGCCACCCCAAATATCTTCGCCGTGATCGTAGAAAATTTCAGTACAAGGACCGCATGGGCCAGTATCACCCATTGCCCAGAAGTTATCTGAAGCGTATGGCGCGCCTTTGTTATCACCAATGCGGATAATCCGATCAGCAGGCACACCAATATCGTTAAGCCACAGATCATAGGCTTCATCATCGGTTGCATAAATGGTGACTAATAATTTGCTCTTCGGCAGTTGCACCACTTCGGTTAAAAACTCCCAAGCATATCGAATGGCGTCTTGCTTGAAGTAATCACCAAAACTGAAATTACCGAGCATTTCAAAAAAGGTATGATGACGTGCGGTATAACCGACGTTTTCTAAATCGTTGTGCTTACCCCCCGCCCTGACACAGCGCTGAGACGAAACCGCGCGCGTGTAGTTACGTTGGTCTTGGCCTAAGAATACATCTTTAAACTGAACCATACCCGCATTGGTAAATAACAAGGTGGCATCGTTACCTGGGATCAAGGAACTACTCGACACAATGCTGTGGCCTTTGCTGGCAAAGAAATCTAAAAAGGCTTGCCGTACTGCGGCAGATGTCATACTCATGAAAAATCCTGTTCAGTTGTTCGGTTAATCATTCTGGTCAAAGACCGCCCGGATTTGCTCGCTACTAAAGCCGCGACGCTGCAAAAAAGCCATACGTTTTGCTTTGTCTTTATAATCAACAATGGCTTTTTCACCAAATTTCTTTTGATAGGCTTGGCGGGCGAGATCCCACCAGTCTATTTCTTCTGCGGCAATCGCCGTAGCGAGTTGCTGCTCGGTCAATTTGTGTTGACGACACTCTTGCAAAATATAGCGGTAACCATAGCCTTGGCGGCAGCGGTTACGCAATATCATTAATAAAAAACGATCTTCATTCAGGTAGTTTTCACTACTGCACCAATCGAGCACTACCGCTAATTCTTCGGCTGTGGCGCCCTTTTGCTGTAATTTAACAGAAAGCGCGGCCCGACTGTAATCTCGCCGACTTAAATAATTCAGTGCCGCTTGGCGTAATTCCCGCTGTCTATCTGCCGTCACACTTCTAATACGCCATCTTGTTGTGATTTAACTTGCAGCGCAAACAGCTCATTAAATGACAAGAAAAAAGCAATATGTAACACCGGCATCACCACAATTAAGCCTAGGAAAAAGGTCGGAACCGTTAAGATAATCAGTAGCAAACTTAATAAACCAAAACTCACTAGGGCCGGAATGTTACGCCAGCAAGCGATAAAACTGGCTTGTAATATGGTAAAAATGCGCTGTTCTTTTAAAAAATAAGCAATCGCCACGGCATAAGCAAACAGCATAGCGGTGATCAGGGTGGCAATTAATAACAAGAGTAAAGACCAGCTATAGCCCGCAGCGCCATCAGGGGATTCTTGTGCTAATTGCATGGTGGCAAATACATCAACGCGAAATTGCGCTAACGGAATAGAAATTAAGAAGTTAAGCGCGGCAATCACTAATAAAATGCGCCGAGTGGCGGGTTCTTTAAAGGGTTGGAATAACCAGTCGATACTGATTTTTTGTTGTTGCTGCACACCTAACACCGCGCGGTAAAAACCGGCTGTAATAAAGGGGCTGGCTAACACCGCAATAATCAGGGTGATCTCGTGCAAACTTGCCAATACGCTTAACGCGAGGGTCAGTAAAATCATCTGCACAAAAACGATGGGATATTGCTTAAAAATGCCCCAGGCGTTTTTTAACCACGCTATCGAGGCAGCTGCGCTGACTCTGCGGATAATTAACTTTATTTGAAACGGCTTTTCCACAGGCTCTCCAAAACAACACCGCTACACCAACACAGGTGTAGCGGGAGTATGATACTGCAAAAGCCGATTAATTAAGAGACTGAATACCGGAAAAACTTCAGCTTAGCTTGCCAGATTAGCCTAAAGTTTAACGGATATTCGGGCCTAACCACATTTCTGCCGTTGCAAGGTCCCAGTCTTTGCGCTGCGCATAATCCGCTACCTGTTCGGCATCAATTTTACTCACCGCAAAATATTTACTTTCCGGGTGCGCAAAGTACCAACCACTCACCGCCGCCCCAGGCCACATGGCATAGCTTTCCGTTAATTTCATGCCGATTTGCGCTTCCACATCCAGCAACTGAAACAGCGTGCCTTTTTCGGTGTGCTCTGGGCAGGCCGGATAACCGGGTGCGGGTCGGATCCCTTGGTATAATTCACGAATTAACTGTTCATTATCCAAAGTTTCATCGGCAGCATAGCCCCAATACTGGCGGCGTACTTGCATATGTAAATACTCGGCTAAGGCTTCTGCCAGTCGATCGGCCAAGGCTTTGGCCATGATGCTGTTGTAATCGTCATGCACTTTGACAAATTCAGCAGCAAACTCATCGGCACCAAAACCTGAGGTAACCGCAAAGGCGCCAACATAATCGGCAATACCAGAGCCAACCGGAGCAATAAAGTCACTTAAACAGCAGTTTGGGGCATTGTTACGCAGGGCTAATTGCTGCCGCAAACCGTGTAAACGGCAGCGCTCAGTTTGCCGACTGTCGTCGGTATAAATAATAATGTCGTCGCCGTCACTATTGGCCGGAAAAAAACCAAAGGCGGCTTTGCCAGCAATGCGTTTTTGCTGGATCATCTGATCCATCAAGGCATTGGCGTCTTGATACACTTTACGTGCTTCTAAGCCCACTTCGGGGTGATTTAAAATTGCCGGAAACTTGCCCGACAATTGCCACGTTAGAAAAAACGGTGTCCAATCAATATAGTCGCGTAATTGTTGTAAATCGACATCTTGCCAATAATGCACACCGGGCTGCGCAGGGGCCGGTGCCACTTTGGCTAAATCGAGTTGAAACTTGTTGTCGCGTGCCGCGCTTAAACTGAGCATTTTCTCGCCCGGGCGACTACGCAGATGCTGCTCCACCGCGATACGATATTCTTCGGTTACACGCGCTAAATAAGGCGGTTTGGCGTCTGCACTGATTAAGGATTGCACCACCGATACGCTACGAGAAGCATTCGGTACATACACCACGCCATGCTGGTAATGCGGTGCAATCTTCACTGCGGTATGCGCTTTAGAGGTGGTAGCGCCACCAATTAATAACGGAATAGTAAAACCTAAACGCGTCATTTCTTTAGCCACATACACCATCTCATCTAGCGAGGGGGTGATCAGGCCCGACAAACCAATCACATCGACATTACGTTCTTTGGCAACCCGTAAAATCTCTGCGCACGAGACCATCACGCCTAAATCAATCACTTCAAAGTTATTACATTGCAACACCACGCCCACAATGTTTTTGCCAATATCGTGCACATCGCCTTTTACCGTGGCTAACAAAATTTTACCTTGCGCTTGGCCACCCGCTTTGTCTTGTTCAATATATGGCTGCAAGTAGGCCACGGCTTTTTTCATAACCCGCGCCGATTTAACCACTTGGGGTAAAAACATCTTACCTTCACCGAACAAGTCACCCACCACGTTCATGCCGTCCATTAACGGCCCTTCAATCACGTGTAAGGGCTTTTCTGCTTGTTGCCGTGCTTCTTCAGTATCTAATTCAATAAAATCGGTAATGCCTTTAACTAGCGCGTGCTCTAAGCGTTTGCCCACTGGCAAGCTGCGCCAAGCATCATCGACTTTTTCAGCCACACTGCCATCGCCTTTAAACTGGGCTGCGACTTCCAATAAACGTTCGGTACCATCGTCGCGTCGATTTAAAATGACATCCTCTACCCGCTCGCGCAGCAATAACGGAATATCATCATACACCGTTAACTGACCCGCATTGACGATACCCATATCCATACCTGCGGCAACCGCATGGTATAAAAATACCGAGTGAATAGCTTCGCGCACGGCGTCATTGCCACGAAACGAGAACGACACATTCGACACACCGCCAGAGATTTTAGCGTAAGGGCATAACCGTTTAATTTCACGCGTGGCTTCAATAAAGTCGACCGCGTAATTATTGTGCTCTTCAATACCGGTGGCGACCGCAAAAATATTCGGGTCAAAAATAATGTCTTCGGGTGGGAAGCCAACCTGCTCGGTCAAAATGTTATAAGCCCGTTGGCAAATTTCAACTTTGCGCTGCTGCGTATCCGCTTGGCCTTTTTCATCAAACGCCATCACTACCACGGCCGCACCGTAACGTCGCAATAAGCGTGCTTGCTGTAAGAAGGGCTGCTCACCTTCTTTTAATGAAATAGAGTTAACAACGGCTTTGCCTTGAATGCACTTTAAGGCCGCTTCGATCACTTCCCATTTAGACGAGTCAACCATGATCGGCACCCGAGAAATATCGGGTTCAGAAGCGAGCAAGGTTAAATAACGCACCATGGCGGCTTTGCTATCGAGCATCGCCTCGTCCATATTGATATCGATAATTTGCGCGCCATTTTCAACTTGCTGCCGTGCCACATCGAGCGCGGCTTCGTAATCGCCTTTTAAAATCAGTTTTTTAAAGCGTGCCGAACCGGTTACGTTGGTGCGCTCGCCAATATTGATAAATCGTGCTTGCTGTCGCATTACCACTCCACCGAAAAAGCTTCTAACCCAGCCAAATGAAAACTATGGTCGGGTGTTTTAGGTTGACGGGCTGGCAAACCCTGTACCGCTTGGCTGATTGCAGCGATATGTTCCGGCGTCGTGCCACAGCAACCGCCAACAATATTTAAGAAACCTTGCTGCGCCCAATCGGCAATTTCTGCCGCCATCTCGGTTGCGCCTAAATCATATTCGCCAAATTCATTGGGTAAACCGGCATTCGGGTGTACCGAGACAAAAGCCGAGGAAATACCAGACAGGGTTTCGACATAGGGCCGCAGTAAATCTGGGCCTAAGGCGCAGTTTAAACCAAAGCACACCGGCTCAACATGGGCTAACGAATGATAAAACGCTTCGGTAGTTTGCCCTGACAAGGTGCGCCCCGAGGCGTCAGTAATGGTACCGGAGATCATCACCGGTAAACTATAACCGAGCTCGTCAAACACCTGTAATACAGCAAAAGCCGCCGCTTTAGCATTTAAGGTATCGAAAATGGTTTCAAGCATAATGATATCGGCACCGCCATCAACCAATGCCAGCGTGGCTTCCATGTAGGCGGTGACCAACTCATCAAAGCTAACATTACGATAGCCTGGATCATTGACATCAGGTGAAATTGACGCTGTACGGTTAGTGGGCCCTAACACACCGGCGACATAACGCGGTTTATGCGGTTCAGTTGCTAAAAATTCGTCACACACTTGGCGTGCTAAGGCTGCTGCTTCGCGATTAATCCGCGCGGCTAAGTGCGACATGTGATAATCGGCCATCGCGATGGTGGTGGCATTAAAGGTATTCGTTTCAATAATGTCAGCGCCCGCTTGCAAATATTGCCGATGAATATCGGCAATCAATGCCGGTTGCGTTAGCACGAGTAAATCATTGTTACCTTTTAAATCAGAGGCCCAATCGGCAAATTCGCTGCCACGATAGTCGGCTTCATCCAAAGTGCGCTGCTGGATCATGGTGCCCATGGCGCCATCCAGAATGAAAATGCGTTGCTGTAGCTGCGCTCGTAGGGCAGCGGGTGTCAATTTGCTTCGATTCATTTAACTGTTCTGCCCAATTTGGTTAATATCAAAAGGCGTGGCTTGGTAAACATAGTAGTTTAACCAGTTACTGAATAATAAAAAGGCATGCGCCTGCCATAGCTTCTGCGGCCCTTGTAACGGGTCGTTATTACGATAGTAATTCTCGGGTAATAAGGCACTGACGCCCGCAGCTAGGTCGCGTTTATACTCTTCATCCAGGGTAGTAAGATCATATTCTGGATGGCCTGTAACAAAGATCCGGTTACCCCGACTGTTCTGTAACAAGTAAGCCCCAGTGGCATCGGCTTCAGCCAAAATATGTAAGTCGGCATGCTGCTGATACTTTTGGATTGGCACTTGCGCATAGCGTGAATGCGGCACTAAAAATTGATCGTCAAAGCCACGCACTAAAGGGCTTAAAGGCTGCTTCACGTCTTGCCAATACACCCCTGATAACTTCTCACCGCGGATCTCACGTTGTAAGCCATAATAATGATACAAGGCCGCATGCGCTGCCCAACACAAAAATAAGGTGGAGGTCACATGGGTATCGGCCCAACGTAAAATCTCGCCAAACTGCTGCCAATAGGTAACATCTTCATAGTTAACAAGGCCTAAAGGCGCCCCGGTAATAATTAAACCATCGTAGTTTTGATCTTGCACATCAGAGAAATAACGATAAAAACAATTGAGATGGCTTTCCGAGGTGTGTTTACTCACATGATCATCAATGCGCAATAACTCGATATCTAATTGTAGCGGGCTATTGGCCAATAAACGCAATAATTGGATTTCGGTAACGATTTTATTCGGCATCAAATTCAGGATGGCGATCCGTAATGGCCGAATGTCCTGCGAAGCAGCGCGGCTTTCTGTCATCACAAAGACGTTTTCTGCTGATAAAGCCTCTACCGCTGGCAACTGATCAATGACTTTTACTGGCATAAGCTACTCCGCTCACAGATTAATGGCTTACTGTGCTGAAAAAACACCACAATGTCAACTTCTATACGTTTAGATGGCTAAATATGCGACGATTCGTTGCTGTGCGTGCTAAGGTTGGGTTACAAGTCACTCAAACACCCGTTTTCTTAAAACCTTGGCCAACGATGATCAGTCGGCTCGCTTCAAAGGGGGAGTTAATATTCTTAGCGGTATTCGCTTGACTGAACAGCTTGCTGACGATGACGGTTTTTAATGTTTAGTTTCTGACCGTGAAGGAGCGGGTTGAAGCTTGGCAAGTTAACAGCGAAGTAAACTTTGGCTGGAGACGTCTTTTTCATGGATGAAAAAGAGGAGCGTACAGGGAGGTATTTACCGCGTGCTCCAGCCGAAGCTTTACGCAGCGTTTAACGTTTTCGCCCTTGGCGAGATACTTTATTTTGCGTCGCAAAAAGCTACATCCTTAAGCAGGGTGCGCTATTATAACCATCAAATATTTTTGTCTTTCCCAGTCGTTCCAAAGAAAATAATGTAAAGTAAACTTATAACTCCAAAAAAGCCAAACGCTATGAAGAACCAAAAAAGTAATGGCTCGGTAGCACGAGAGAATGCCATCGCTTTAATGTGTATGTCTCCAGCTTTTATATTGTCGAGTACACTTTTCCCGCCCCAAAAACAAAATACTAATAGTATTACATTACGCAGATTCAGTTTTTCTTAAAATTTCATAACTAGCCTTATGACACCTCATGGAACCGGCTGGGTCAGGTTCAAACTCTGACTCCAAACATGTTATCAAGACTCAATTAAATGTCAGTTTCTTTTACAAAAATAATAAGATAAAACGCAAGCTGCTGAATTTATTGATTTATATTTTTGGAGTGATTCTTGCTTGATTATTTTTTTAATTAAGGGCTGTGTAAAAATGTTGACAGAAAAACTGTATTTTCAAATCTTACGTTATCGAATGATTGCTCTTTCAATTATTCTCGTGGTTATTTGTTTTCAAACAAATGCCGCACCAATCTTTGTGAAGCTTCAATCAGGGCAACTGATAACCCTTCAAACAGAAGCATCAGATACGATTGAGAATATTAGACAAAAACTTCAAGATAAAGAAGGCTTTCCGCCGGATATTCAGCGTCTGTTTTTTAATGGCCGCTTCCTCGAAAATGAGCGGACATTGATGGATTATAATATTGGCAAAGACGCCATACTTGATTTAGGTACACCTTTCGCGAACATCAATATTAACCGTTCGGGAGAATTATTAGCGGGTGGGTATCAAAACTTCGCAATCTCGTTGGATAACGGCTTCAGCGACACTCTTATCTATTTAGAACCTTTAATAGTATCATCCAGCGCCGATAATCCATTTGTTATCCATTTGCAACTATTCAATCATAGGTATTCTGCAAATCAAATTTTCGACGTGAATGTTGCAAAACAATATTCTCTTTTTGAGTCGAAAACTTCGATTGGTACTTTTACCCCAAACCAGTTCAAAATTGATACTAGTGCACTTCTATTCAATGGCGAAGTTGGTACTTTTGCCATAGATACCATTGATGCCAAGAGCATAACTCTTACATATATGCCAGTCTCTGAGCCTTCTACATTTATCATAGCAATGCTGGGTTTTATATTTCTGATCTTCCCAAAGCGTCGATGGAATTGAATCTTTAATACCGCGGGCAACCGCGAACTTTATTAGTGAACGGCTCAAATTTCATCATGTTTAGTCTGTGATTCTGTAGGATCTCTAAACCGCCAATGTTCAATCACGAGTGATATTTTAATCACTACAACTAATATGCCCTCCCATTAGGTTGCAAGCCGCTCACGCCTGCACGGCCAAGGTTTTAAGACGAGGGGTGTTTAAGTGAGGTGCGTTAGCACCGAGCGAGTGACCTCGTCGCCTTGGCTGGGCAAATTTGACTCTCCGTGCAGTTGCAATATGATGAATCAACACTTTTCGTTGGGAACAAAGCAATGCCGATAATTAGTCGTTTTTACGGAATTTTGATTGCTATGTATTTTAATGATCACAATCCGCCACATTTTCATGCAAAATATTCTGGTTATGAAGCGTTATTTGCTTTCGATGGCACCATTTTAGAAGGCGAATTACCCAAACGCGCTGCGACCTTTGTGCAGGAGTGGATCGGAATACACAAGAGTGAATTAGAGGAAAACTGGCTTCGGGCCAGAGCTGGAGAGCCACTTAACTATATAGCACCTTTGGAGTAAATTATGTTGCACATTAAATCTGCAAAATATGTGACTGGTTACAAAATTTGGGTCGCATTCGATGATGGTTCATCTGGAGAGATCGATTTGAATGGCGAGCTGAGTGGGCCTGTATTTGAACCGTTGAAAGATATTGCAGTTTTTCGAAAGGTATCTGTTGATCCTGAACTTGAGACAGTGGTATGGCCAAATGGTGCAGATTTGGCGCCAGAGTTTCTTAAAAGACTGCAAAACAAGCAAAGCAATCCTACTCTTAAAGACGTGCAGTTTCTTTGAGCCTAATGACCTATATCCGCTCAAAGCAGCTGCTCACAGTTTTTGAGCAGAAATACTCTTAACGCTTAAATGCCCTGACCCCAACTAAGTTGCAAGCCGCTCAAGCCTGCACGGCCAAGGTTTTAAGACGAGCGATGTTTAAGTGAGGTGCGTTAGCGCCGAGCAAGTGACCTCGTCGCTTTGGCTGAGCAAGTTTGAACGAGCTTTCGCCGCAACGTAGGTCGCATTTTCTTTGCCGGACGTTCTTTTGGCGAAACAAAAAAACTCCCTCGCCAACGGCGAAAATGTTTTTTACAGTTATGACATACCGACATGACAACCCAAGGTCTATTTAAAACGAAATATGCGGTAATTTAAGGTGTTGCTTTACAATCAGACCACTGTTGATTGCAGCCCTGTCACTATTATCAAACTGTTTTGCGACAAACATTGAGTCAGCGCCTGTGCTCTGCAACAATGTTCCCTTCTTAACCATGAATAATGAGAACCCCGCCATGGGCGTCATACCTACTCACCTCCGCGCTTTGTTGTATCTGTGGCTCATTAGCGGACTATGGCCAACGCCTGCCGTAGCAGAGTGGCAGCGCCAGCCGTTTCAAACGATGGGTACGCAAGCCTATGTCGAGTTTTGGACTGAGGATAGCAGCCAAGGACCCTTGCTGATCAATGCCGTGCAAAACGAATTTGAACGCATTAATCAACTGATGAGCCCCTACCTTCAAAGCAGTGAGCTGAGCTTACTTAACCGCGATGCCAGCCAGCAAGCCGTGACCATCAGTGCAGAGCTTTACCAGTTGTTACAACAAGCCGAACAGCTCGCCGTATTAAGCGCAGGGGCCTTTGACATTAGCTTTGCCTCAGTCGGTTTTAGCTATGATTATCGCCAGCACGTCAAACCCAGTGTCGAGGATTTAGCCGCGCAGCGCAGTTTAATTAATTACCGGCATATTCAGCTGCTGGCCAATAACCAAGTACGCTTTGCTAAAGCCGGTGTAAAAATAGATTTAGGCGGTATCGCCAAAGGCTATGCGGTGGAACGGTCTATGGCGTTACTGGCGCAAGCGGGCATTCAACATGCGTTAGTTACCGCCGGTGGTGACACGCGCTTGTTAGGTGATAAACGCAGTCGTCCTTGGTTGGTGGCCATTAAACACCCACGTAAATCTGACGATATCGTGGCGCAATTACCGCTTATTAACAGCGCCATTAGCACCTCAGGGGATTATGAGCGGTTCTTTATCGAAGATGGAGTGCGTTATCATCATATTTTAGATCCGAAAAGCGGTGAAAGCCCTTCGGGTTTAATGAGTGTGACGGTGTTAGGTCCAGACACCACACGCACCGATGCACTGTCGACCACTTTATTTGTGTTAGGGCTTGAACGAGGTATGGCACTGATTGAGCAACAGGCAGACTATGAAGCCATTTTTATCAGCAGTGAACATCAATTGTATTTTTCATCGGGTTTAGCCCGCTAAGCTTTATGATATCCGCTTAGCGAACGCACTCTATTAGGCGCCGAGCGCCCGCGCAGCAAACACTCGGGGCACTCAGCTACAGAGCTTAGACAATAGGCGCAAACGCCGTTAAGCGATCTTGGCTGGCGGCATTACCTAAACCATGGAAAGGCGCGACCTCACTTAGTCGCCCTTGCTCACCATGCAAGGCTAAATAATTGAGCATCACCGTTTGTACTAATAAATTGACATTATTAGCGGCCATCGATGAGCCCGTTTCAACCGAAGCATCGGGGCGCATAAAACCAATTTGCTGGTGACGCGCTTGCTCGAGCGCCGTGCCCCCCAATAAACTGGGGCGACCATTCGGGTTATACACCAGCATAGCTGAGGCGGCAGTTGATGAGTTATCACCGGTCCACTCGCCTTTGCCACGGCCATTTACGCTGTCATCAATACGGCCATTACTGGCCACCGAACCATCAGAATACAGATAAATCATTAAAGGCTGATTACGTCTGGCGGCATATTCTAAGCAAGCGCCAATACAGCGGCCTGCGCGCAAATCACGTAGCTCGCCAGTACCCCGCTCGCCGGTGTGATAATCATAGCCACCAATGGTTACGGTGCCGGCTCCAGCAAAACCATTGACCACCAGCTTCATCACCGACGCGGTTTTACGAAATTCGGCATCGCTGTTAAATTCGGCGCTGGTAAAAATACCGCTATTCCCCACAATATCCGGATCGGCTGCAGGATCGAGGGTCGCAGGATTACCGAAACGGTCGGCCAAATCAGCGCTTTTAACATAACCACAACGCACCAACTCTTTAATGACCTGATCCCGACTTACCGCCGAATTCACCCGCGCTAATTTGTTATCACTTAAACGCTGGATCGATTCCATAACGGCAACCGCGTCGTTTTGATCAAGCAGCCCAAACAAGTCGCCAACATCGACTAAACCGGTAACATCACTGGGTCTGTCAATCTTGGTTGGCCGCCACTCTGGATTATAAAACTCAGCCGGTGCCATCGAGTTGGCGCCAGAATCTGAGTTACGCGAGCCAATCAACGGCATCAGCGAGCCATTAGCACCGGCTTTGGCAATAGCATACATCGGGTTGTGGGGGTTATTGCCAGTATCATTTTCTGAGCGAGAGGGGATCACCGCGCCATTGGTCATGGCTTGCGTAGCCATGGTGGTTCGCTCTAAAATGCCGGCTAACAATTGTGAATCACTGTGAAAAGCTAAACCCAACTGCGTATTGACAAAACCACCGGCCGGATTGGCGGCATTCACTGCGCTGGGCACCATATCGGCGGGCAAACCTAATTTGCTATAGCCTTGGGTTGACAGAAAATCTAACTGCCCCCCCGCGCCCCCGACCAAAATATTAGAGCCTGCGATGTTGGCGCCACCGGCCAGATCAAAACAAATAAACGGGATCTTCCCTGCACCTTCGACGTTGATACCGCATTGGTTTTTCAACATTTCCAGATCAGGCGACAAACTGGCGTAAGCTTTAGTGGGATTGGCAAATAAGCTAAATACCGAGCCCGTGGTTAACATACCGGCGCCAATACTCATGCCGCAGGCAATAAAGTCGCGCCGGGTGACGGGCTTGCTATGACAGGCATGTAACAGCGGCGCATCCGGGTGTAAGGCTTTTTTCGATTTCATCAAGAGCTCCTTAATACACGAGCATTTGTGCGCTCGCCAGCACCGCAGTGCAGGCGGCTTTAGCGATGGTTTGAGTGCGTTGGCTATCACAACTGCCATGACATTGGCTTAACCTGTCAACTAGGTTATTTAGCTCTACTCGCGCATCGCTGTTGGCGATATCTGTGGCCGCTTGCAGGGGCATAAAACGCTGCAGTAACGGCTCAATCAAGCTATCTCGATTTGCGGGGCTCAACGCTTCAGCAGGGCTGGCATTAAAATCAATGGCCGGAAACCAGGCACTGCGCAACATCGAATTACTGATTGCCGCATTACAGTAAGCGATCCCTAACTGGGTAATGGCCATTTGCTGCGCCGAAATAAAGGTTTCAATATTCGGCATCGCCGGTAACTGCCGCGCTATGGTTTGATAGGTATTGGCTACCGCAGGGTTCGCTTGTGACACGCCGGTAAGCTGACTCATGCTGGCATGGATTGCCGCGAACGGCCGGATGCCAATATCGCTACTGCTGGAACTTGCCATACTGATTTCTTGCTGCGGAAAGCTGACCTTGCTGCGCACATTGCTAAAGGCGCCAATCTCGGCGAACGATAAGAAAAACTCATCGCTACTCGCGCCCGACTCAGCCGCAATAATCGTGCCTAAGGCCGATAAGGTGTGAGGCTCGGTCAATGCCGTGCCAGTGGGTACGTTAAAGCGTTGTTTGATCCACGCTTGACCGCCGCTGCTCTCTTTACCGTTAATCGCTAACGCCATACCGCTGATCGTTACATCAGCAGGTAAAGCGACACCGTCTAAATTAATCAGATAAGGCTGACTAAACAGGTAAGAGTAATTATCAAACTGCGCCACCTCAAACACGATGTAGCTTTGCGGCAAATCAATTAAGTGGCCTATGGCAAACGGCAAATAGAACTTCTGGCCAACGCCAATACTGAAGTTTTGAGTGACTTGTTCCGCACTGAGCGCACGGTTATGAATGGCCAGTAAACGCACACTGCCCTGCCACTGCCGACTGCCATCCGCCTCACTGCCCAGCATTAAGGCAAAACTGTCATCCCAGTTACTGATACTCGCCGCCTCGCGCCGCACACCACTGTCTTGGCCATTGACATAAATACGCTGGCCGTTAACCGGATCTTGCGTGAGCACCACATGCTGCAAACTGGCTTGCAGTAGCTCATCAGCATCGGCAGTGCTCAGCGCGGGCTGCCCGGCAAAATTGCTTGCACTGCTGCGCAGTAAAAAATCATAGTTGTATTGGGTTTGCCCTAAGGTCAGGTTTCGGCTAATGGCACTGCCGGCATAACTAACTATGGCCGCAGGCCCTGCTTGCACCACGTTAGCGGGGATCAGCCAGGCTTCAATGGTGAGCTCTCCGGTTGCGCCAATCAGTCGAGCCAATTTGGCACTGCTTTGGGTGCTGGCTTGCGCGCGACCACGGTTAATGTGTAAGCCCCAGCCGGTAAGCCAGTTAAAATCGCCCTGTAAGGTTAAATTGGCCGCAGGCTCAACGCCTGAAGTATCAAACGCTTGGCTACCTTGGCCTTCTTTAAATTGATAAAACGCAATTTGGTTACTTTCATAACGCCCACCGCTAGAAGCCACAACGCCATCTTCAAGTCGCAAGGCTTTCGAGGGCACTAAGGTAGGATCCAGTTCCGCTAAGGGCACGGCATCAGCTATGTGGGTAATGGCGGCTAGCATTTGCGCCGCATCATTCGCACAATCAGACCAGCAGTTATGAAACTCCCCTCCTAGCCTGGCCACTAAGCGGGATAATGCGGGCCGATCTAAATTAATTAAACTACGGCTTGCCTGATAAGCCGCACTGAGATCATTGGCAGCAAAAAAAGGCGCTTGCGCTACCGTCGCCGAAGGCGCGTGGCAATTGACACAATACTGCCGTACCAAAGGATAAACTTCGGCGGCAAATAAGCCCGCGCTCTCGGGCAAGGCTTTACTGGCCCCAGCATCTCGTATCACTGGGGCAACTAATCGAACCGCAACTTGCTCTGCTCCGCTGGTATTGCCCCAGTTGCGTAACCACTGCGTAATAGTGTCAGCACAGGCAGTATTACTGCTTAGCCAGCAATTATGGCCACCCGCAACTTTTTGCACCAGCAAAGATTGCGCCGGATCGGCTAAGTTAACCAAGGGTAAGGCGGCAGTGTAAGCCAGGTTAATATCATCACGGCGTACAAAAAAGGGCGCGGTATTACCCGGTTGATGGCAACTGCCACAGCGGTTGTCTGCCACCAAGTTATCCCACAAATTGAGTTTAAACTGCTGAATATCGGTAGTTTGAGGTGCAGGGCCGTTATAGTTGTTCGTGTTATTTGGTAACGCTGGCGGCGGATTTTGCTCAACTTCTGCGCCACCACAACCGAGCAACAGCATACTGGCTAGTACTAGCAAGATAATTCGCATGTTCACTCCCCCATACAATAGGTGGCGGTGTCGGCGAACACCTGCTTTAAGTTATAACCGCTTTGACTAAACCGGTCGCGGGTTTGTTGGATCAGGCTAACATCGGCCAGGCTTTCTGGTGGCCGCAAACAGGTGGTTTCGAACACTTTTTTCACCTGACACTGCGCAAACGCCACCGAGTTGGCTAATTCTTGGCCTAAGCTTTTCGCGCCATAACCCTCACCCGGTAAGCTGTTGTCCCAACCCAGTGCTTGATTGCGCCCTTCCCGCCAATAGTTTTGCCAAAAATCATCTTCGGTTTTGTAACCTAGCGGGAAATTACCCGAGTTAATATGGTATTTCGGCTGCACGCGACTGCCGGTTTGATCATGACTGCTGCCTGTTGGCTGATAAAACAAGCGGCCATTTTCCCCCGTTTCATCGGTAAATTGATAATCGTAATAAGCAAAAGCTTGCGCCAGCGGATCCATCCCGGCATGGCAGGCAACACAGCGATTATGAAAAATTCGGCTATCGCCACCGGGGCTGCGGCTGACATCTTGGCGGATCCGATCGGTAGGCGTACTGCCATCTTTCAACAGCTCTAAGTCGGTGCACAGCTGGCTCATTAACGTAAAACGCAGCATGGCGCGATTGGTACCTAAATAGAAAAACGCTTTTGCGCCAGCGCGACTGGTCATCACACCGGCACTGGCCTCGGCGGGAATGCCCAGCAAACTGCTTTGCGAGCGCGGTTCCAGATACTGTTGTAAATCGACCCCTTGCTGATCTAACGCAGCGTAATGCGCATTGTTATTGGCGGCGTAAGGCGGTAAACCTAAGCTGTCCGCGGCCACATACAGCACGTCGGTTTGCAAAATCTGCCGAAAATCGACGTTATCACGCACCAAACCAATAAGGGTGGCACTGTAATCATTCAACGGTTCAAAAATATCCAAATCACGGTTGGTGGCCGGCGAGGCAAACAACTTTAGTGTGGTGCGATAAAAGTCTGGATGCTGCATTGCCACATTCGCGGCAGCCTGGGCGTTACCCTGCTCCAGTAACGTGGTCATTTGCTGCAAGGTTGCCGCATCAGCTGGCACGCCAGCTAAGCGATCATGTAAGCGTTTGGCTTGCTCTAAAGCACCAGCCGAGGCGGTAGAACTGCAGAACAGCGCTAACAGTAAGCCGGGTAAAAACCGCTTAGTATAGCTTTGCATAGTTATCTCCTGCCCGCTTAACCGGGTACTCCTGCCCGCTTAACCGGGTAAAAATGCGATAGTCCACTGCGAACGGGTCGGCGCCACATCCGCCGCGCCAAAATTCACCGCTTGCAAGCGCAGTTGTAACTGCCGCTCCAATCGCTCGTCATTTAATTCACTTTCGATAATCGACACCTGCGCCAAACTGCCATCGGGGTTGATAATCAGCTCAAACACCACCTTGCCTTTTAACAAGGGGTTGGCGCGTAACGCCCGGTTGTACAAGGTGTATAAGCTACTTTTATTCGCTTCTAGTATTTGGCGAATACTGGCTTCGCTACGCCCACCCTGCGCCGCCGCATCCGCATTACCTGCACTACGACTGGTGGTGCTTGATGCGGGTGCTGAGCTGGCTAAACCACGTAGCTCGGCATCAGTTACACGTACATTTTCGGCTTGCGCTAACTCAGCACGCGCAATATCCGAGCTCACTGCAACAGCCGCTTTCGCCGCTGTCTTCGCTAACACGGGGTTGGCGATGGTGTCAGGCTCTGTTACAGCAGCACTTTGCTGTCCCTCGCGTTGTAATTGTGGTGCTTGGCGGTTAACCGTAAAGGTTTGCCTTAAGGCCGCTAACTCATCTTGCATGGCTAATAACCCCGCTTGCTGTGCGGTAGCACGGGCTTGCTCTGGCGTAACGAGGCTGGCTTCAACAACTTTCGCTTCAGGCTTGGCTATCGGCTCAGGTTCAGGCTCGGGTAGCGGCTCGGGCTCAGGCAACACAATCGGCTCAGGGGGGATAATCTCCCGCTGCTCCAGCACCACTCGGGCTAACTGTGGCGGTAACTGTTCTAACTGCGTACGACTGCGCTCAGGCACTTGATAAAGCGGTATGGCAATCGACAACACCAGCAACAGCACCAAGCCGGCAATCACCACCCGAGTAAAAAAGGTATCTTCATCTTGCCAGCTCGCCTGCTGTTGCCAAGTCAGTGTGCTCATGGCATCGCCTCCAACACCTTACTGCGCTGCTCAACGGCTAATGAAATATCACGATACTCAGTGCCGGCACACATTGCCATTAAACGCCGCAGCACCGCATAGGAGGTGCTGGCATCAGCTAAAATGGTCAGCGGTCGCCCCAGTGCTTGCTGCTCTTCTGTGAGCGCAGCGGTACGACCGGCTAAATAGTTCAGCTCTTGCTGCACCGCCTCGCTTAATTCCTCTTGCCATAATGCAGGCGCTTGTTGCCAATCACCGCGCCAAATAGCTTTGCCTTGAATTAACACGCCATTTGCCGTCACAGTGAGCAACACCTGCTCACGCGGTAACTGTTCTGACACCGATTGCGGCAAACGCATGTCTTTATTACTGGGTAATACCACCACATCCGACTGATTCACCATCAAGAAAAACACCAAGATGGTAAAAATATCCATCAACGCCACCAGGTTTAATTTTGAGCTTTGCGCCAGTCGTTTGTGTTGCTTGAGCATGCGTTTTGCACGAAATGATTGCTTCATTCTGTGACCTCGCTGGCGCCAGCGGGCAACTGCCCCAAGGAAATTAATGGAAACAACTCCGCATCAACCACCGAGGCGGCAACTACGGTTTTAAATGAGCGCACTGTGTCCATGGCACTGACTAACGTTTGGTAATCTAAGTCTTCTGGTGCGAGTAGACTGATATCACGCTTGTCGATTTGTTGCTGTTGCCAGGTCAATTTCAGATCTTGTAAAAATGCAGACAGCGCCACAAAGTCAGGCTCTGCGTCTGGCGTGTGGCTAAATTCTCGCAGTAACTGACCGGCCGGATAATTTAAGCGCAGCCGATCGCTTCGCAGCTCCAATTCCAGCACTTGCGGATCCTCTCGCTCTTGCTGCATTAACTGCTCAACTTGGGGCGGCAGTTGAATGTTCAGCACGCGGATCTGAGTAAACACTAAGCTCAGCAACAACACGGGCACCAACACAATCATCAAATTCAAAAAAGAGGTGATGTCGAGCTCAGCGTCGTTTTGCTTAATTTTATGCTTTCTGATCATCCCGGCCACCCGTAAAACGTTGTCCGATACTGTTCATCAATTTGATGCCGGCCATCTCCATGGTGTCGACAATACTGGCCGTTTTACTTTGCAATAATGCATGCACAAAGACCAACGGGATCGCGGTCATCAAACCAAAGGCGGTGGTGTTCATCGCCACCGAAATACTGGATGACAATAAGCTGGCTTTTTCAGAAGGATCGGCATTTGCTACCGCCGAAAAGGCAGCAATTAAACCCACAATGGTACCGAGTAAACCGAGTAAGGTGGCGACATTGGCTAAGGTGGCTAAAAACGGTGTGCGTTTTTGCAAACGCAGGCTATATTCCAGTACCACTTCTTCCATGGCGTACTCCATATCTTCACGCCGATGTGATGACGATAAGCGATTGACACCGCTGGCGAGCATTAAACCTATGGCGGTTTGGCTCGATTCCGCTTGTTTTAAGATCGCTTGGGTATCGGCCGCGGCAATGGCCGGTTGTAACTGGCGATAGGCTTTTTGGTTATTGGCATACACGCCGCGTAAAAACCACCAACGCTCAATCGTAATGGCAATACCTAAAATCAAAATAAAGGCGATAGGGTAAATAAAATAGCCGCCTTCCTGCAAAAACCGCACTATGCTGTTGACGAAATCCATGCTGTAACCCTCTTAATTATTTTTAGTAGATACGGTATTGGCCGGTTGCTGTTGTAGCGACTGAGCCTCAATAAAACGCAGAAATTGCTGGCGATCCAGCGGCTGTATCGGTGGCGGTGGCACATCAAGCCCCGGCGCCGGAATACGAATTTGGGCAATACTGTCTTGCCATGGCAAGACATACAAGGTGCGCGGTTGCTCTTGGTTACCACTGATAGTGGTGCTGACATCAACCCGTACGCTCGCTGCCGCTTTGTTGGTTGCAGCAGCCGAGGGTTTAGGCTCTGGCAAGGCGCGGCTTTGTTGCTGCGCCAGTGTCGCACTCGACAGCAGCAATACAATTAGATAGGTGGCGGACATGAGATAATTCTTCATGCGTTACTCCTGTTGTGGCAGCAAACTCAGCCAAACTTCAGCCAGCGGATCGCCGGTAAGTTGCTGATATTGCGTGTAGTGATAACGAGCCTGCTCGGGTTGCTGTAAATACAGCTCATACAAAAACCCCAGGTTTTTATGCGCATCTGCATAATCGGCCTGCTGGTTTAATACCGCCAACCAATGCCGCTCGGCTTGTCGAAAATGCCCCGCCTGGCGCGCTATCACGCCAAGTAAATTGCTGGCTGCCACATAATCTGGCCGCAGTTCAAGCAGTTGGGTCAGCTGTAAGCGTGCGGCTTCAGTCTGTGCTAATTGCCAATAGCACAGCGCCAAGTTGTAACGGATCCCTGCAGCGGCAGGGACGACTTCAGCCAAAGGCTGCAATAATTGACTCGCGCCAGCGTAATCTTGTTGACGCATGAGTGTTTTTGCTTGCTGATAGCGCTCGGCTAAATCGGCAGTCAACGCTGGCCAAACCGTGGGGCTAATTACCGCAGTTGCCGTGGCGTTGTGGGCCACAGCATTGGGTTCAGCCTGGGCCTCTGTGGGGGCGCTAACACTCGGCTCGGTCACCGGCAGTAATGTTGACATTGCAGCGCAATGGCTGAGCAATAACAGCATGCCAAGTGCACCGCTGACACGGCGCAGCGCTCGCCATGGCTTGGCAATACTTTGTGCTACTAAGATGTTGCTAACGCTGTGTTTAATAAGCGTCATCGGCCAGCTCCAAATATACTTCAGGTTTGCGATAACGCGCCGGCGATAATTCGGCTAACTTAGCAAAACTGGCGGCTACCCACTGATCATAAAGTGGCTGCGTCACCAAGGCGGCATTTTGCTGGTGAATTTCAATCGCCAACTCTTCAAACGGATAGGCTTGCTCTTCTAACAATAAATCATATTGCTCTAGCGCCAGCGCATCTAACCCCTTGGGTCGCTGCGACGTTAACAACGCACCGGCCATCTGTTGATACAAACTGGCCACCTGATATTGCGCTTGGCTGTAAAAGTCGGCGACTAGCCAGCCCATGCTCATTTGCAGCTGCTCAATGGCCGTGGTCATGTGAGCTTGTTTTTTGCGTAAGTTATCGCGCAGCGGTTGCTGTAGCAGCACGGCTTCGAACAAACGACTGTGATATAACCCTAGCTGCAATGCTGCGTCGGCGGCCAAATAACGACTACGCTCAGTACCCTGAGCTTGTTGCTGCTCGGCACTGACGAGTTGCTGATACCAAAAATTACGCCGAGTCAGATCATTATCCGCTTGATACAATTGCACCAACACCGCCCGCGCTTCTTGCGCAGCTAAATGCGGTTCGGGATAACGATTGGCATAACGGCGATAAGCTGACCGCGCGGCATCGCGGTTGCCCGCGCGTAAATAATAATCGGCGGCTTTAGCTAATAAGCTTTGCTGCTCGGCGCCCTCTGCCAAGCGTTCAATTTGTGCACTGAGTAAGTCGGCCGCTTGCTGCCAATCTTGCAACTGCTCATAGCTATTTAACAACGCCAAGCTAATCGCCGTTTGCTCGGTGCTATTTGGGTACTGCTGCTGATAAGCGAGCATTAACTCAATCGCCTCTGCCCAAGCTTGTTGCTCTAGCTGCAAACTGATTTGCTGATAAGCCGCGCTTTGATGATATTCCGAAGTGGGTAACGCTAATAAGCGTTGCAAATGGGCTAACTGTGCACCAACAGACAAATAGCCTAGCTGTGCTTGCTGATAAATCGCTGAGGCGCGCTGCGCCGTTAATAACTGCGTACGGCTGCGACCTAACTCACTAGCATCGTTTTGATACAACGCCAGCAACGGTTCAATGCTTTGCTCTGCTGCGGCAAAGTCGTCTTGCGCTAATAGCGTTTGACTGACAATAAAACGCGCTTCATTTACTAAAGCTGGCTGACTTAACTCTGGATGTGGCCATTCTGTTACGCGACGGGCGAAACTGGCGACGTCAGCAAAGGCTTGACGCTGATACTGATCGGTCAGTTGGTTTAAGGCAATTTGCTGTGCCGCCGGATGCCGGCTGTGCCAACGGACAAATTGATTTTGCTCATGCCACCAATGAGCCGACAGCTCGGTTACATCGGCGCTGTTATGGGCACTGGCGGTATTAAAGATGCGCTCACTCAGTAATAAAGCGCGATATGCCGCCTGCTCAGCATTAACATTGCGGGCGTTCAGTTCGACCACGCCGTACCCCAGCTGCTGATAGAGTGCGAGCGCAGGTTTAGGCTGACCGCTTGCCGCTAACGATTCGGCCAATAAATAGCGCACATCATCGGGCCACAATAAGCTGTCATCGACTTGTTCAGCCGCCACAAACGGCTGTATTACTAGCAATTGCTGCCAAAACGGCACCGCTTCAGCAAATAAACTCGCTTGCTCGGGCACTGCGGCTTGCTGGGCTAACTGATAACGTTGCCGGGCAAAATAATCGAGGTATTGCGCCAAGATGGGCGCTAAGTCTGCTTGCTCACGCGGTAGCGCTTTTTGCCAAAAGGCACTGGCGGGGCCAAATAAACTGACAAATCTCAACTGTGCCTGCTCGGCAGCCGCAGCATCGGCCTGTGCTAAATGGTATTGCACAATCTTCAATTGCATCTGTGCTGCTTCTAATGCGAACGGCTGATAAGTAATAAATTGCCGATAGCTGTCAAGCGCCGCTTGTTGCAGATCTTTTTCAAATAAAAAGTCAGCCAAGCCCTGAAATAACTGCGCCTGAAACGCCAAGGGCCGACGTTCTGCCGCTTTATCTTGATAAGGCGTACGCTGCAACAAGGCTAATAAACTGCTCGCCTGCTCTTGATAACTCAGCGAAATACTTAAAATGCGTTGTAACTCTTGCTGCAGGCTTTGTTGTTCATCCAAGCTGTTTGGCTGCGCAGTCATATCCAGCGCCAGCAAGAAAGCTTCATCCGCTTGCGCATACTGCTGCAACTGAAAATGGCTCCAGCCACGCATATACAACGCATGCAGCTTTAGTTCCGTTTTAGCGAATCCCAATACCTGGTTAAAGGCCTTTAACGCGGCGCTATAGTTAGCCTGACTGTAATCAATATCACCTATTCGAAACCATAACTCGGCAGCAAATTCGCTACGCGGAAACTGCTGTAATAACCGTTGCATTTGCTGCTGTGCTGCCGCATTGTCGCCACTTAAATCTAAGGCCCGAGCTAACTGATAGCGGATCAGTTCGTTATTCAGATCATCCGGATACGCTTGTAAAAGCTGTTGATACTGGGCAATTAAACTGGCTAAGGCTTGTTGCTCAGCGGCAGGAGGCAAAGCCATCCGCTCTAATTGTTGGGTATTCAGTTGCGACAGCCGATACAACACTTTTTGTCGTACATCGGCTGCCGGTGCTAGGGCTAATAACGATTGATATACCTGTTGTAATTTATCGGCATTAACCGTTTCGGGTGGCTCAGAACTGAGTGGGGTATAAGGCATAAACTCACCGAGCGTAGGCCGACGCACCACTTTTTCAGTTGGCGTGCTGCAGGCGGTTAACAGTGTCGTGGCGAGCACAGACAGTAGCAACCATGACATTGGGTGACGCATCAGTTGGCCTCCTCGGTGCTCAGCAACACTTGCTCCATTAACCGCGCAATGGCTTGGGTGTTCAGCCGTTGTAAGGCCATCAGCTGCTCGCGCTCTGCTAAACGTTGTTGCTGTAACGCCTGATTCAAGGACCTCAATAATTGTTGTTGTTGTTCTGCCAGCAACACGCTAAAACCTTGCTCATTAGCCATGCTTTGGGTTAATTGTTGCTGCTGCGCCAATAGCCGTGTGGTTTTACCCTCTAACGCGGTTAAGCGCTGGATACCGCTATCAATCTGCTGTAACTCAGCGGCTAGCTGTTGCTGCAACTGCGCTAACTGATAACTGCGCTCGGCACTATTTTGTTGATAGTGCCAGGTTAATAAGCCTTTAAGCCGCTGTAAGCGGGCATTTTCTGCGGTCATGTCGCGCCCATCTGCCGCTAACTGCTGAAGCCGGCTGCTGGCCCGCGTGAGCATTTGTTGCTGTTGGCTAAAAGCCTGCTCACCATCGTTAAGCCACAACAATTGTGCCATCGGCTCGGTTTGTGCTTGGCGTATCGTCTCGGCTAAGGCAGCGCTTTGTGCCTGCAAGCCTTGCTGTTTAGCCGTTAAACGGGGCAAAGCTTGAGTCAGTAATTGCTGTTGCTGTAACAGCTTGCTTTGCACCACGTCAGTTAAATGCGCTAAACGTACTAATCGTTGCTGCTGCTGTTGCTGCAACTGCGCTACGGCGTCTAATTGCCGGTTTAATTGATATAACGCGGCCTGCTGGCGTAATTGATAAAACTGCCACGGCGTTAACGTATCTGGATTAGCCAATTGCTCCGCAGTGACAGGCACCAGATAACCGGCATTAGCCGTTAATTGACGTTGGTAATATTGCTCAGCCCAGCGGTAAGCCGCTAGCGCCTGTTGCTGCTCAAAGGTGAGTTCCAGTTGCATACCAATTTGATGCGCTGCCAGCCAACTCGCTGGCGCCAAAGGGTAACGCGTGATTAATTGCTGCAATACCGCTAATAACACCGGGATCTGTCGGTTTTCGATCAGCACATCACGGTATAGCGTCATGGCGGGTAAAGTGAGCACGCTATTGCTGGCAAAGCCTCGCAGCACTTGTTGCGCTTCGGCCCAGCGTTTTTCATCCACTAACAAACCGGCTTTTAGCAGCAATAAGTAATCGGCCAAGGCATCGCGCTCAACCCGATTATCACTGCCCATGGCGGTGTTTGGCTCGCGAAAGAGTTGCTGCCAAAAACTCAAACTGGTTGGCTTAGATAACGCAGTATTTAACCGCGCTAACAGTGGTAATGCCTGTGCGCTTTTTTGCTGTTGGCGCAGCGCCAAGATATGGTTAATGACCACATAAGGTAATTCAGCTTGACCCGCCAATTGCTGAAACACCTTGTCATCAAAGGGGGTTATATTGGGCCAAGTTAACATCTGCTGCAATAAAGTCGCTTGCCCGGTTAACTGCAACAGCGGTGCAGTAAGCTTGGCAAAGTAAAAGCGCGCCTGCTCCGGTTGCTGTTGCTCAAATTGATATTGGCTAAATTGCAGCAACGCCACGTTGCGTAACTCTTGAGGTAAAGCCCCATTCAGCGTTTGCTCGGCTAGCAGTTGCTCTAATAATGCGGCAGTGGCCGCAGGCATGTCTAATTGCAAAAATAAGCCTGCTTGCAACAAACGTGCTTTGGCCGCAGGCTCGGGCGCCAAACTTAAATGCAACAGCGCTTGATAATCATCGTCGCGATAAAAATGCCACGCTGCCAGCCGATACTGCTTTTCTGTTTGCAGTAAGGACTCGGTAGCCTGTGCACTCGGTGCGCTTAGCAGCAGCGTCAACAGCACACTGCAGCAACTGAACAGGCGATAACTCAATTGCCAGACCATGCTTCAACACTAAAGGCAGGTTGATAATTAGCCGTACTGTCCGTAATTTTTAATTCTAATAACACGGCAGTATCCGCCTTGGTAAAGCGGTGACTGATGGCACGGCGATAATCGCGCTTATCGGGGCCTTTACCCACAAACACCGCAGTTAAAGTATGTTCACCCGCGCGAATATTGCCTTTAAATAATGGCTGAATGGCGCCGCGCAACAACCCGGCAATGTCTTTTTCGGTGTACAGATACGCCGTAACCGACTCATCGTTAAGTTTAAGCTGGACACTGTCTAGCTGAAAAAACTGCCCAGCATCCACTGACAAAAATACCGCCAATTGCGTTTGTGCCGGAAACAATAATTCTTCTTCCAAAATGAACAATTCGCGATTCAAAGCAATAGCTTGTTGTTTTAATTGCTCTAGCTGCTGCTCTGCAGACTCTTGCGCCAGCAAAGGCATGGCAACGAACAGGCTTAGCAATAGGCTGGCAAGCAGGAAAAAACGCGGTCGGTGCAAGCTCATAAAACACCCTCGTTAAAAATAGACACTGAAAAACACCCGATAAACATTGGCGCTTAATTGATATAACGGCTCAGCACCGACGGCAGTATCGATTAGCGTAACATTTCGAAAGTTATTGTAATTAAAGCGGATATAATCCCACTCGATATTTAATTCGGGTTTAGCCGCCGGCCACCAAGCCCAACTTGCAAAGCGATAGCTGGCGCCCAAGCCAACACTGAGATTATTAAAATCACTGAGCTCTTTGTCTCGCGCCATAAAGTTTTGCTGATTAGCAAACTCGAATAAATCGGCATAAAACGACGCTTCACCTTGCTGATACCAGCGAATATGGCTATCTAACACCCAACGCTCTCCCAGTGGGTGCACATACTCTAATTCCGCATCAAAACCTGTAATATCCCAGCTGTCGTTGTAATGACGTAGTGAAAAGGTCACGGCTGCGCGATACGGTAAGTAAAATTTATTCACTAAGCCTACCGCAAAACTATTGCGCGTTTCGGGATACACTTCAAATTGATAACCATAGCCAAGTTCAGCCAAGGGATCGCGAAAACGCACACTGCGATAGGGATTGTTTAAAAAGCCTTGCTCCATATCGACGTCAACATTTAAGGCACTGATCCAGCGCTTACTCAGTACTTGGGTGATCCCCAAGCTATAACTGTAGCGGCGTAACTGCTCACTGAAGCTTGCATCGCCATTGCGACCAATGTCATCGTTGCCAATGCCGGCATTTAAACTCAGGGTTGTCATACCGCCAAAAGTATCGTGCGACACGCCAAAAGACAGTGATTCGGCGTTGTAATCATTCTCGTCACTTTGTGCGTAATTTATCGATAAAATGCTGTTGCCGGTCAGGTAATCCATCCCTACTCGACTCTCAATGCGTGTCTCGCTGTAAGCTGAGGCCGTGGCCACCACATCTATCGAGGCTCCTGACACAGTATCGACATAATAAAAACCCGATACCGACACCTGGGTACCAATTTTGGTACGTAACATCAATGCCGGACCATCAATGGAAACACCGCCGCCTTGGTAACTATGCTGCATCAAATCAACGCGGTTATCGGGCAATACTGCACCAAAGCCAGCGGTGCTTAGCAACAATAACAAACCGCATAGCGCAGCCTTAATTGCAGCCACAGCCGCCTCCACCACTGCCATCGGCACCTTTGGCGGCTTCACGTGAGTCACGCACATGCACACTGTGCTGCAAGGCAATAGGATGACGACTAAAAGCCATAATTGGATCGGCTAATTCAGCGCGCTCATAAGGTTTAACCCATGGCTCAACACTGGCACAGCCCACCATACCCGCTAACGTCACAGCGACGAGCAACAGTTTAGTTGCGCAATAAGGTTTTAATATCGTTTTCATATTTTTGCTCATAGCCCGGTTTATAACCACGATGCACACTAAACACATCGCCATGTTGATTGATGATCACCGTAGTGGGCATCGCTTGTACTTGATAACGCTCTGATACGCTATTCTCGGTATCAAACAAGATGGGAAACTGTACCTGGGTTTTACTTAAATATTTTTGTGCCGCACGGCTATCCGCTTCAACATTCACGCCCCACACTTGCACCCCCAAAGGCCGATACTTGTTGGCAAGCTGATCTAATGCGGGCATTTCTTGTAGGCACGGGCTACACCAGCTAGCCCAAAAATTTAACACAATAATCTCGCCGCGTTGTTCAGCTAAACGTAGATTCACCCCCGTTAACGACTTAAGCGTAAAATCAGGTGCTTGTGCCGAATCGGTTGCATGCACCTTTGCGCTAACAGCGCAGTATGACAGCACAGTTAACAACAGGCTTAATAACAGTGTGCGCATAGTCTTTCCTTATATTAAAAATACAGCGCAAGCCCCAGGCCTAACTGTAAGTTATGGGTGGTTTTGCTCTCGGCTAAGATCGTGGTTTCAAACACATAGTCGGCTACCTGTAAATCCAGTGCCAGCCAATCGGTCATGTAGAGACGAAACTGACTCCCCAGCTTTACTGCAAAAACTTTGTCGCCCGCGAAATCAACATTACCGCCACCGGCAAAAATTGACCAACCTGTATTAAAGGCCCAGTTCCGACCTAAAAAAACTTGGCCTGGCAGCACCACGTAACCAAGCTCAGCACCGTAATAACGCCACTCGCGTTCGCTATCAGTTAATAAGGGCGCCGCAGCGCCACTTAAGCGCTCGTAAGACGTTAACCCTGCTTTGGCTTGAGCAAACTCAGCATTAACATAAAAATCTTCATTGATATGGTAACCCAGTTGCAGCGCCACTAAACCGCTACTGCCAAAGTCTTCGATGGCGATAACCCCCCCGCGCAGCGCTAACACAACATTCTCGCTATCAAGCTTAGCGGGTGTCACCTGCGATTGCTCGATTTCTGGCTCAATCCGTGCCGTGGTGCTGTTTGCTTGCTGCGCGCAAACGAATGGACTTAGCCATAATAAACTGCTGACTAAAAGGCCAGCTTTAATCCGATTAACCATGTATTTGTCTCTTCGTTAATATCACGTTCGGTGCTAATTAAGCCACGCCGATAACGTAAATTGGCTTGTAAACGCCGGGTTAGCGCATAATCCAGCCCTAATTCCATGGTGGCCATGGGGCTATTACGCTCAGGCGTTTGTACCAAGATAGTTCGTGGTTGAGTTAACAACACCCCCCCCCCTAAAGCAAAATAGGGCGACCAACGCCAGTGCGGCCAAGGGCTAACGCCCAATTGCACTAAAAACTGTTGACTGCTGGCTTGTTGACCACTGCCCTGCCCAGCACTGAGTTCAATAAAAATCACATCGGAGAAGTCATAGCTGGCACTGAGTTGGTAGTAACTGGTACCGGCAAAATCACCTGCAGCCAACCCTAACTGCCATGCACTTGGCGGCTGATCAACTTGCCATAGACTGGCCAAACTTTGCTCGCCCTCGGGCAAATACAGGTGCGCGAGAGCGGCACTGGCTAGCCATAATGTTTGTTGCCGATATTGCACGCGGATCCAGCCCCCGCGCTGCTTGAGTAATGTTAGCGCGTCACCTTTTAACACCACCTGCACTATCGGATACCCTCTACCAGGGCCGGTATGTAGCTCAACAAAATCTTGTTGCACCACCACTTGCTGCGCCTGTAGCGGTAAGAACGCGAGCAGTAAGCTACAAAATAGCCCACAACCTATTTGCGTTAAAAAGCGCATCTAGGGCAGTTCCACAGCAAAAGGGGAATTGTAATATTGCGCGCCCATATCGAGCCACTGGCTAATCAATCTTAATTCGACTGGCGACAAATACCCCTGATGACGCCCGCCTGGGGCAAAAGTTTGGAAGAAACGGCTACTGCCCAGGGCATTTCCAGCCCGCAATAAGGGCGGGACATTGACCGTGATCATGACCGGGATCGGTTGCTCATTTTCATCCAAAATCAACTCGCCATTGGCATCTCGCAAAAACACTAAATTGCCGTTGCCATCGACCGCTTGCACTAAACGGTCAACGAGCACCCCACCCAGCAATTCTTGCTCGTTATCATTACTCAGCAACTCTCGGTAACTGGTTAAATGTGCCGCTTGAATGTCCGAGGCTTGAGCCGTTAGCTCTAACTGCGCAGCGGGCAGCCTAGCATTGCCTGCGACATCGCTACGGCTATGACAGCTGACACAGCTGTTGTCTTGCAGCAGTTCATTACTTACAGGGTCAAATTGGCGACGGTCACGTTGCCACAAGGGTTGTATGTGTGTGGGATAATCAATGCGCAAACGACAGGCCGCTTGCCAGCGCTCAAAGCAATCCAAGCCTACCGGTAAGGTAGTGGCGAGCTCACTAAAGTCATTTTGTTCTGGCGGATCCGGCTGACGGCGCGCGGGATCGGTCCATAGATCGGTATAGGCTAAGCCGGCACTTAACGTGGGCTCGCCTAGCAAACGTGCCAAGGTTTGCGCCATGGTCTCACCGGCATTCGGTGGTAATTGCGGATTAGCATTGCTAAAAGCGCTACTGGCATTTTCTGGCCCCGGATTAATCGTCGGCCATTCGCCTGTTAAACGCCCGTGTGGCCGAGTATTGGTCGCGCTATGGCAACCATTACAACGGAGTGTCTCGCCCGGCGCTAAGGTGATCCATTGCTGATGTTGCGCAGAAACGACCTGCCCTTCAGCATTCAGTAAGCTAAGCGCTAACGGCACATTGGCCGGGACTTTTACTCGTACCGAACCATCAGGTTGCACCGGTGTACTACCGACCAATTCACGCATCAACTGCCGACGGTTTACCCCATAAGCAAAATTAGGCACCTCTCGCACCTCTTCTGGAGGAATGGGCACGCCACGAATCAAGCTTAAATAACGAATGGGCCGTTGTGCCGCACTTGTTTGCATCGGATCCGATAATTGGCTAATGGGCAACACCGCTTCCCCACCGATATCATAAACACTACGAATATCTAAAATCGCTTCGCCACGCTCTACCAGAGTAAGATCCGCGTCTGGGTTACTGGCTAAAAACGCGGGTCGCGGATACTGCTGCATCACCACCGCTTCAGTTAGCAACTGCTGCTCCGTTCCTAATTTCACCGGAACTTGGGTTTGCTTCGCTAAATCGAATAACCATAATCCAAATAAAGGATCAGCCGCGGGGTAAGCACTGGCATCATCAACCTGCGCACAAGGCACGATTTGCTCATTCACTCTGACCCGACAAGGTGACCAACTGAGCAGATAACGCGATGAGCCATCTTGTAACGCAAAGACATTTTGCACTAAGCCGGCAGGCTCAGCGCGTAAGCTATTATCAAAAGGCCAAGGGAGCAAGGCGGTCTGTGCCGGTAAGTTTAACTGTTGTTGATATAACGGCTGCGTGTTATCGCTGGCCAGTGCTAAGGCTATCTGCACGGGTAAGGTATTTAAGTGCGTTTGTTGGCGGTTTTTTAATAAGGTTGCGATCTCACCATCGGCCAGTAACAAGGGTTTGGCAAATTCCACCACCGTGTCCTTCGGCCCGCTGCGATGCGAATGCCAACCATACAACAGCTGATTACTGGAGCCATCAGGGCGCATTTGATACCAATTAAACATATTACGGTCGCTTTGATTATCCCAACGACTGTACAGAATATGCCCATCGGCTTGCACCAATGGATACAAATCGTGACTTAAGTTAAAACTAATTTGAGTTATCTCGCTGCCGTCGGCATTCATTACATGCAGATTAAACGCCGGCCCCTGCAAATCTTCATGTAAGGCACTGTACTGGGGTTTAAATTCATCTAATAAAATTTGCCGAGCTTTTTGCTGACGGGTAGAGCTAAAGACGATTCGACCGTCGGCTAACAGTGCGGGATTGATATCGTGCCCTTGCTCCGCAATAAGGGAATTACTGATAATCGGTGCCGCACTCTGATCAATCAGACTATAACGCCACAGACTCCAAGTGGGTTGTAACTCCTCGGGCACATTTGGTAAGGCCGGCGGTCGTAATGCAAACAACAGGCTATTGCCGTCAGGCGATACCAGCAGATCTTTAACGTCGTAGCCGCCATCAGGGAAATACTGCGCTAATATCGCTTGCTCTGCCGACTGCGCAAAAGCATTTTGTTTTAATATCAGTTGTGCACTAGGGTTAAATTGCTCTGGCGCAGTCAAATTCGTTTGGTAAGGATTGCCTGCGTCGTCAAATAACGCGCGTTGCACAAAAATGAGGGGGAATTCTTGCACTACCGGATCGGCTGGCTCGTCTTGCACGCTAATATCGGCCTTACAGCTGATTAAGCCGAAAATACTCAGAAGCAGCAAAAGGGTGTGTTTAGTCATTATTGTTATTACCCGCCACCAACTGCGATGACTCTAGTGTATTGCAAAAAAACTGAACCAAAATAACGTTATTAGAGTAGCCTTGGCCTGTGAGCAGAGCAATAGCTAATTTCAGCGCTAAACGGCGGGCTTGGGTGTTATTCCCGATAGTAGAAAAAGCGGTTTTGGTTGTGATTGCAACATCCTGCGTTAGCTCAATAGTTTAGTGCGCTTTCGCAAACGCGGCCTTTGCCCTTTGGCGGCAATTTAACTGCGCATAAAAACAAAAAAACCAGCATCACTGCTGGTTTTTTCTAACTATAAAGTATTATAGGTCTGCTTCGAAATCAGCAGGTATTGCCTCATCAACCACTTTTTCGCCCGGCTTTAACAACAAGCGCTCGCGCAGAATTTTCTCGATTTCATCCGCAATGGCTTTGTTTTCTTGCAAGTATTTCATGGCATTGGCCTTACCTTGACCAATTTTGTTACCTTGATAGGCATACCAAGCACCGGCTTTATCGACAAGGTTTTGCTGCACCCCTAAATCAATCAGCTCGCCTAGTTTGTTGATACCTGCACCATATTGAATAATAAACTCAGCTTGTTTAAACGGCGGCGCAACTTTGTTTTTCACCACTTTAACGCGGGTTTCGTTACCGGTAATTTCATCACCGTCTTTTACTGAACCAATACGGCGAATATCCAAACGCACTGACGCATAGAATTTTAAAGCATTACCACCGGTGGTGGTTTCTGGGTTACCGAACATCACACCAATCTTCATACGAATTTGGTTAATGAAGATACATAGGGTATTTGAACGTTTAATATTACCGGTTAATTTACGTAAGGCTTGTGACATTAAACGGGCTTGTAAACCCATGTGGCTATCACCCATGTCGCCTTCAATTTCTGCTTTTGGCGTTAAGGCGGCTACCGAGTCGACAATAACAACGTCAACCGCAGCCGAGCGCACCAACATGTCACAAATTTCTAGTGCTTGTTCACCGGTGTCAGGTTGCGATACTAATAATTTATCGACATCAACACCCAGCTTTTTAGCATAAATCGGATCTAAAGCATGCTCGGCATCGATAAAGGCACAGGTTTTGCCGTCTTTTTGTGCTTCAGCAATAACTTGTAAGGTTAACGTCGTTTTACCTGACGATTCAGGACCATAGATCTCAACAATACGGCCATAAGGTAAGCCGCCAATGCCAAGGGCAATATCTAAGCCTAAAGAGCCTGTTGATACTGCCGCAATATCCAGAGCGGTACTGTCACCTAGGCGCATAATAGAACCTTTACCAAACTGGCGTTCAATTTGGGTTAATGCGGCACTCAGGGCTTTTTGTTTGTTATCGTCCATCTCTTACTCCGGTAAAATCGGTCAGTTAGTAAACACTGTATGAGCATACAGTAGTAGAGTTTCAATTAGCTGTCAACAACAAGATGCTTTGCCGTAAGGCATGTTCAATGGCTTGCTGACGAACCTGCTGCCGATCGCCTTTAAAAACATGCTGTTGCGTGGTTATCGTGCCTTGTAAATAAAATCCAAAACACACTAATCCAACCGGCTTGCTGGCCGAGCCCCCCCCCGGCCCCGCAATACCTGAAATGGCAATCGCCAATTCAGCGCCAGCCGCTTTGGCAGCACCGCTGGCCATTTCAGCTACGGTTTCAACACTCACTGCGCCATATTGTAGCAAGGTGGCACTGCGTACTGCTAACAATTGCTGCTTAGCTTTATTACTGTAAGTGACGAAACTACGATCAACATAAGCTGAACTTCCGGCGACAGCGGTTAGCCAATAAGCAACTCCGCCACCTGTACACGATTCTGCAGTGGTGATACTGTAGTTTTTCCGCAATAATAGCTGCCCTAACTCACTGGCAAGGTCAAAACTTACTGATGCCTCTGTCATATATAATCCAACGGGACTGAATAACACCATTATGCCGTCAGACCAGAAACCGGAGCAAGCCTTAAGCGCTCATACGCCGATGATGCAACAATATCTGGCGTTGAAAAGTCAGCACCCTAGCATTTTATTGTTTTATCGGATGGGTGACTTCTACGAGCTATTTTTTGATGATGCGAAAAAGGCCTCAGCCTTATTGGATATCTCGCTGACCAAAAGAGGCCAAAGCGCCGGTGAGCCAATCCCTATGGCCGGTGTACCCTATCACGCCGTAGAAGGCTATTTAGCGCGCTTAGTTCAGCTAGGTGAGTCGGTGGCGATTTGTGAGCAAGTTGGCGATCCCGCCACCAGCAAAGGGCCAGTTGATCGTAAAGTGGTACGCATTGTCACCCCCGGCACCGTTACTGATGAAGCTTTACTCAATGCGCAACACGACAATTTATTGTGTGCCATTAGTCAAAGCCGGCAACATTTTGGTTTAGCGCAGCTGGATTTAAGCAGCGGCCGTTTTTTATTAAATCAAGTTGATAACCTTGATGATCTCGCCGCGTTATTGCAACGCTTAAATCCCGCCGAGTTGCTTTATCCGGAAGACTTTAACCAGCCACAGCTAATTGAACGCAAAGGCGCCCGTCGGCGGCCGATTTGGGAATTTGATTTGGCAACTGCCGAACGGGCATTATGCCAACAATTTGGTACACGCGATTTGCGCAGCTTTGGCGTAGAAGACGCCCCAGTGGCGTTGATGGCCGCAGGCTGTTTAATGCAATATGTTAATGATACCCAACGGGCGCAACTGCCGCATATCCGTAGTATCGCGTTAGAGCGGGCAGAAGATTATATTGTGCTTGATGCCGCCACTCGGCGAAATTTAGAACTCACCCAAACGCTCTCTGGGCAAACCGACAATACCCTGGCCAGTGTGCTGGATCATTGCCAAACGCCAATGGGCTCGCGTTTATTAAAACGCTGGATCCACGCCCCGCTGCGCGATCAACAGAAAATCAATTTACGGCTAGCGGCGGTTGCCGAGTTAACCGACGATTACGAAAGCCTGCAACCGCAGTTAAAACATATCGGTGACATAGAGCGGGTGATTGCCCGCTTGGCCTTAAAAAGCGCCAGACCACGCGATTTTGCCCGTTTGCGCCAAGCGTTAACGGCCTTGCCTAACTTGCAGCAGCAATTAACGCTCGCCCACAGCGATTTACTGCAGCGCCATGCACAGGCCAGTGCGCCGCTACCAGAACTGCTTGAGTTACTGCAACGAGCCATTGTTGAAACGCCCCCGGTGCTGATCCGCGATGGCGGTGTCATTGCCGATGGCTACGATGCGGCCTTAGATGAATGGCGAGCCTTAGCTGAAGGCGCTACAGATTATTTAAGCCAATTAGAACAACGCGAACGGGAACGCACCGGTATTAGCTCGCTGAAAGTGGGTTACAACCGAGTACACGGCTTTTATATTGAAACAGGTCGCAGTGCTGATAACAAAGTGCCGGCTGATTATATTCGTCGCCAAACGCTGAAAAATAATGAGCGTTATATTATTCCAGAGCTAAAAGCCCATGAAGACAAGGTACTGGGTAGTCAAAGCAAAGCGTTAGCGCTGGAAAAACAGCTGTACGAACAACTCTTTGTGCTGCTAAGCCCATATTTAGCCCAATTACAACACCTCGCTGACGCCTTGGCCGAGCTCGATGTATTAGCCAGTTTGGCAGAATGCGCGGTACTGCATCAATATTGTCGGCCAGAGTTGAGTACAGACATCGGCATTCACTTGCAGCAAGCGCGACATCCGGTTGTCGAACACGTTTTAAGTGAGCCCTTTATTGCAAACCCCCTGCGCTTAAACGCAGAACGGCGCATGTTAATGATTACCGGCCCCAATATGGGCGGTAAATCAACCTACATGCGACAAACCGCACTCATTACGCTGATGGCCGCTATAGGCAGTTTTGTGCCTGCCGCCTCGGCGGTCATCGGCCCCGTCGATCGGATTTTTACCCGAATTGGCGCGTCTGATGATCTGGCTTCGGGGCGTTCGACCTTTATGGTTGAGATGACCGAAACAGCAACCATTTTACATCATGCCACCGCTCAAAGCTTAGTGTTGATGGATGAAATTGGCCGAGGCACCAGCACCTATGATGGCTTAAGTTTAGCGTGGGCCTGTGCCGATTACTTAGCGAAAAAAATTAAAGCCTTAACGCTTTTTGCCACCCATTACTTTGAATTAACCGATCTTGCCGAACAGCTACCCGCCGTTGCGAATGTCCATTTAGATGCAGTAGAGCATGGTGAGCATATTGTGTTTATGCATAATGTGCAGGACGGTGCCGCCAGTAAGAGTTTTGGTTTGCAAGTGGCACAACTTGCCGGTGTACCCAAGGCTGTGATCCAACAAGCGAAACAAAAACTGCACCAACTGGAACTGCAACCCAGTGTCGCCGCAAAGCCGGCAACGGGCAGTGAAGCACAATTGCCGTTGTTAGAAGCAGAGCACCCGCTACTGGCGCAATTAAGACAGATCGACCCAGATGAACTGAGCGCCCGTCAGGCGTTAGATTTACTCTATCAACTTAAAAAACAATTGGACGCCTAACACGCCTAAGGGATCAAGATGCTATTAAAAGACGTGAGTGTGTCTGCTATTGTTGCGGGCTTTGTTGCGGTACTAGTCGGTTTTGCCAGCTCAGTTGCCATCGTGTTTCAAGCCGCCGCTGCGGCCGGTGCCAGTAGCGAGATCATTGCCTCGTGGTTATTAGCCTTAGGTATCGGCATGGCGGCCACCTGTATTGGGCTATCTTGGTACTATAAAGCGCCGATTATTACCGCATGGTCAACACCTGGCGCCGCCTTATTAGCGGGCAGCCTGCAAGGACTGAGCATTGCCGAAGCAACCGGGGTGTTTATTTTCACTGCGGCATTGGGTTTAATCATTGGCTTAAGTGGCATGTTTGAACGCCTGACACGGCTGATCCCGCCCTCATTAGCCAGCGCGATGCTGGCGGGGATCTTACTGCAATTTGGTTTTGCGATCTTTCAATCCATGCAAAGTGAAATGCTGCTGGTCGCCATTATGTGCCTCAGCTATGTGATTGCCAAAGCGACTGTGCCACGGTATGCCATTTTGCTGGTATTAGTGAGCGGCTTGGTTACGGTCATCGCCGGTGGGCAATTAGATTTGTCGCACTTAGAGCTCAGCATCACTCGCCCTGTTTGGGTGAGCCCTGAGTTCTCTCTCAGTGCCATGCTGGGTGTAGGCTTACCGTTATTATTGGTGACAATGGCCTCCCAGAACATCCCCGGAGTGGCAGTGATCCGCGCCAGCGGTTACCAAACACCGGTGTCGCCAATCATTGTTAGTACCTCACTTAGTACCTTATTACTGGCACCATGGGGCGCGTTCTCGATTAATCTCGCCGCCATTACGGCTGCGATTTGCACCGGTACAGAGGCACACCCTGATGCCAAGAAACGCTACATTGCCGGTATTGCCGCCGGTGTGTCTTATTTAATTGCGGGTTTAGCCGGCGCAACCGTAGTGGCGCTATTTGCCGCATTTCCGCAAACCATGATTGCCGCCTTAGCCGGTTTAGCCTTGATCAGCACTATTGCCAGTAATTTACAAACCACTACCGCCGATCCTGACTATCGCGAAGCGGCCGTGATTACCTTACTGGTAACAGCGTCAGGCGTCAGTTTCTTTGATATTGCGGCGGCGTTTTGGGGACTGATAGCCGGTTTAATCACGGTGTTAGTGCAAAAATTAGGACAGCGCTTCATCAGTGCCTAAGACAACAGATAACAACTCGCGGTTAAATCGTGTTGAATCGGTTAAAACTACAATGCACAAAGCAAGTTAGCAAGTTAGCAAGTTAGCAAGTTAGCAAGTTAGCAAGTTAGCAAGTTAGCAAGTTAGCAAGTTAGCAAGTTAGCAAGTTAGCAAGTTAGCAAGGTATGAGATTAAGAGCATGCTAAAAGCATGTCGTTTTGAAAGATAAACAATCAGCAAAAAATCAGCCGCAAGCCACTGCAATTCAGCGCTTAGTGAGGGACTAAGCGCTGCTGTTATCGCCTTTATTCTTGAAACAGCGTTTCGATATTTAACCCCTGATGCGTCACAATTTCACGCAACCGGCGTAAGGCTTCAACCTGAATTTGCCGCACGCGTTCCCGCGTTAAACCAATTTCACGCCCTACATCTTCCAGCGTAGAAGGTTCATATCCCAGCAAACCAAAGCGTCGTGCTAATACTTCACGTTGTTTTGGATTAAGCTCTTCCAGCCAAATCACCAGATGTTGTTTGATGTCTTGATCTTGCAGTTCTAGCTCGGGGCCTAATTCTTTTTCATCAGCAATAACATCAAGTAGTTGTTTTTCTGAAGCGCCAGCCACTGGTACATCAACTGAAGTGATTTTTTCATTCAGCTTCAGCATTTTACGGACATCTTCAACCGGCTTATCTAACGAGGCGGCAATTTCTTCTGCGGTGGGTTCATGATCTAATTTTTGTGATAACTCACGCGCCGCACGTAAATAAATATTCAGCTCTTTCACCACATGAATAGGTAAACGGATCGTGCGCGTTTGATTCATAATGGCGCGTTCGATAGTTTGACGGATCCACCAGGTCGCATAAGTTGAAAAGCGAAAACCGCGTTCAGGATCAAACTTCTCTACGGCACGGATCAGGCCTAAATTGCCTTCTTCAATCAAATCCAGTAGGGCTAAACCACGATTAATATAACGACGCGCTATTTTTACCACTAAACGTAAGTTGCTTTCGATCATGCGTTTGCGGGCGGCTTGATCACCTTTTAGCGATAGGCGGGAAAAATACACTTCTTCTTCAGCAGACAACAGCGGTGAAAAACCAATTTCACCCAAATAAATCTGTGTCGCATCCATCGATTTTTGACTGTCATCCCTGACGAAAATTTCGTCTAGGGTGCCTTCGTCTTGCGATAACTCTTGTAACTCCGGTTCAGCGTCTTCATCCTCAGCTAACACATTGTCATCATTCAGATCGTCGTCTTTAGCGTCAGTTAATTTGTGTTCTTTACTTGTCATATCCACTTACCCCACACTTATTTACACACCTTAGGTGTGCAATGCTTCCATGCAAATGATTAATTATTATTGTTTTTATTATTAGGTTTCACGGTTATCTCGGCAAATACCGTAACGGGTCAACCGATTGGCCACGAAATCTAATTTCAAAGTGTAACCGTGTATCCGCCGCATCGGTATCACCCATTTCGGCTATTTGTTGCCCCGCTTTAACTTCTTGGCGTTCCTTGACCAAAAGCCGTTTATTGTGGGCATAGGCACTAAGGTAATCATCGTTGTGCTTAATAATGATTAAGTTGCCATAGCCTCGTAGCGCATTACCGGCATACACAACCTGACCATCGGCAGCAGCATTAATACGACTGCCCGCACTACCACCAATATCCACCCCTTTATTGCCCTGCTCAGCCGTTGAAAAACGCGCCAAAATGGGACCTTTTACAGGCCATTGCCAGCTTACTCGCCCAACTGCAGTACTAGCAGGTTGAGTAACATTGACAGGTGGCTTCTCTTGAACATACCCCTTTTGCGAGCTAGCTGCAACCGATTTCACGGTAGAACTTTTGCTCGTGGCAGGCGTGACTGGACCTTTAATGTTGGCGGCAGTACCGGCTTGCAGCTGAATAATCTGCCCCGGATAAATGGTGTAAGGCGCTTTGATATTATTGCGTGCAGCGACAGTGCGAAAATCTTGTCCTGCCCTAAAAGCAATAGAGTATAAGGTGTCACCGCGTTGTACTTGGTAACTGCGGCCACTTAGCGTTTGTTGTTGGCGTAATTGATGTTGCTGTTTGCGAATTTCCAGCGTGGTGACTGGCGCCGGAGTCGACGAACCGGCGCAGCCCGTTAACAACAGGACTGCAGCAATAGCTATCCAGCCAAAACCGTTCAGGGTTTCGGGCAGAGATAGTGTGCTAACTGCGCAAGACCTGACAATAATAGTTTACTCCTTGCTCTGTCCTACTACAGCACCGTCCGTTGCGGGTCGCTCAGGTTCAGCGCCCAACCACTTTTCAAGATTCAGTAGTGCCAGCATCACAAACACTGCACTGGCAAAACATAACAATGCCAGCAGCAGATCATTATGACCAAACGCTATCGCATAACGGCTTGGTGAATACATGAACTCACCCGCTTGCCAAGGCCAAAGCCGATACATGGCGCCAACGACGACGCCCGTTAACAACGCCAGAGTGGCATCATGGTAGCGCTGTAATAACCACTTTAACACATGCGAAAAACTTAATAAGCCCAGAACGCAACCACTAGCAAACAGCGCCAGCACCGAAAAATGTAACTCACGAATGGCTAATATCACGGGGGCATACATGCCCGAGATTAACAAAATAAAGCTACCAGAAATGCCCGGTAAAATCATGGCACAGATCGCCACGGCACCGGCGACAAAAAACATCCAACTAGAAGGTTGTAGATCAACTGGCGAGAGCATCCCGACAAAGACTGCTAGCACACTGCCTAATACCGCTAGCACAGCACGACTGACTGACCACTTTACTGAGCGTAACAAAAACGGTAACGCCGTTAAGATCAAGCCATTAAAAAAGGCCCACAAGGGTACAGGCCGATGCTCTAACAACCAGCTGATCAGCGAGGCGAGGGAAAAAATACTGAGGAAAATCCCGGCAAACAAACACAACACAAAAGTGCCATCGATATGCCGCCACAATTGCTGAAATCGTCCTTTAAGTAACAGTTGAAACGCCTGTACATTTATCGCGCTAATTGCGCCTAATAAACGTTCATAAATACCCAAAATAAACGCAAGCGTGCCGCCCGAAACGCCCGGCACTACATCCGCCGCCCCCATAGCGAGACCTTTAATCAGCCATTGCAGATACTTCATACACTTCCTGTTTGCACATTGTGCTGGTTACGCCAGATCGCCTGGCACTAAGGGAACAAACCTTACGGTTTCAATATCTTGTTTTTGCCACTGTTCGCCGTTTCGCTGATAAACACGTAACACTTGTTGTTCCGCACCCACGGGGATCACTAAACGCCCGCCATCGGTTAATTGCTCTAACAAGGCTTGCGGCACATCCACCGGCGCAGCGGTAACAATAATGCTATCAAAGGGCCCTTTCGTCGGCCAGCCTAACCAGCCATCACCGTGCTTCATCGACACATTGTGTAAATCTTGCGCTTGTAAACGGCGCTTCGCTTGAAACTGTAACGATTTAATACGCTCGACACTGCAAACATGACTGAATAACCGAGCCAAAATGGCAGTTTGGTAACCCGAGCCCGTACCAATTTCGAGTACTTTGCCGCAACTGCCGCCATGCAGCAACAGCTCGGTCATACGTGCCACAATATAAGGTTGCGAAATGGTTTGCCCCAAGCCAATGGGCAAGGCCGTATTCTCATAAGCTTTGTGTGCCAGCACTGGCTCAACAAAGAGATGGCGCGGTGTTTGCGCAATAGCGCTCAGTACACGGGCATCGGTGATGCCATCAGCTTGAAGTTTTTGCGCTAACATCTGCGCACTACGTAAGGTAACGACTGCCATAATTACAATGGGATCCCCTCTAACCAATGTGCCAAGGTTTCCATACTTTTATAGGCAGACATATCAACATGTAATGGTGTGACTGAAGCATAACCATTTGCAATGGCATGAAAATCCGTGCCTTCACCAGCGTCTAATTCTGGCCCTAAAGAGCCGTACCAATAAATTTTTCGACCCCAAGGATCGGTTGAGCTACTCATGGTTTCGGCTTTATGCCGACGGCCAAGCCGCGTCACCTGAATACCTTTTAGTTCGTGCAAAGGAATCGCCGGCACATTGATATTCAAGATTTGATCAGCAGGTAACGGATGTGATTGTAGTTTACGGATCACTTCAACGGTCACATGCGCCGCCGTAGCAAAATGCTGTTCTTCACGCCCAGCAAGCGATACGGCGATAGCCGGTAAGCCAAGGTGTCGGCCCTCTGTCGCGGCGGCTACGGTGCCAGAATACAACACGTCATCCCCGAGGTTTGCCCCATGATTGATGCCGGCAACCACTAAATCGGGTGTGAAATCTAATAATTGGCTAATGGCTAAATGGACACAATCGGTTGGGGTGCCATTTACCGCAATAAAGCCGTTGTCTAAGGTTTGTGTGCGCAGCGGATTAAGTAAGGTCAACGAATTACTGGCACCACTGCAGTTACGATCGGGTCCTACGGTCGTGACTTCAGCAATTTGTAATAATGCTTGCTGTAATACTTGAATACCACGGGCATGCACCCCGTCATCGTTACTCAGTAAAATGCGCATTTAACACTCCATTTGTGCAAGATCGCGGGCAATGTCACGATAAGACACTAACTCTCGCAGGACACTCGTTGCAAAACACCCTGCTGGTAAAGCAAACTGCAAGGTCACCGTATCAGCTTCGACTGTAGCGCTGACAGACTCGGGGATCACGCGCATCGCCCGTCGGCCAACTTGCACCCGCAGTAATTCTAAACCGCTCACCCAGTGCTGCCAGGGCGCAACCACCTGCTGTTCAAATAAAGCGGCGTCTGCACTGACTAACGCCTTACCCTCACCACATAAAGGTGCGGTGAGATGAATATCGGCGCTGTCGAGCCGCTGTTGCAACACCGCGTCGGGTTCAGTAACCGGAAAAATCGAGCCAGAACCGTTTAGCTGCACCACATCCCCAGCCATTAATTGCTGAAAAAGACCTTGTTGGATCCGCGCTGACAGAACCTGATTGAACAAAAAAGAGCGGCTCGCCGATAGTGCTAAACCGCGTAATTGCCGATCTGCGATACTTTCGCCCTGAAACAAACGCTCAGCGAGGTGTAAATTTCCGCCAGCCATACCAAAGCGTTGCTCACCATAATAATTAGGTACTCCGGCTTCGAGTAAAGGTAACTTGGCCATTAGCGCAGGTACATCAGATACTTGTGTTAAGCGTAAAGTAAAATGATTGCGCTTTAAAGCTCCTAGGCGCAATTTACGGTAATGCCGTACCATCTGTAAAATGTTTGAGCCTTCAATTTGCCAGGTTTGCCAGTCCAGTTCTTGCTTGATGGGCCATTTAAAACAAAACCATTGCTGCGTGACCGCATGCCGATCTTTTAAACCCGCATAGCTAATATCGCGCACGCGTAAACCGGTTAAACGCGCCAGCTCGCGGGCAATAAACTGGGTATTTTGCCCGGTTTTCTCAATTTGCAGTAGAATATGTTCACCGGCACCGCTCGGCGTAAAATTAAGTTCTTCCACCACTAAAAAATCAGCAGCTGCCGCTCGAATCGCGGCGCGAATCTGCGGTTGACCGTGTAAATAAGCTAACTCAGCTTGCGCAGGAAAAGACGGATGACTTAAAGCGGTTTCAGTGTTCAGCATGAGGTTAATAACACCACGGCGGCAACCGCGATACCCTCTTTACGACCGACAAAACCCAGTTGCTCGGTGGTGGTCGCTTTAACATTAACTTGATCAGGCTGACACTGCAGATCGGTAGCAATACAGGCACACATATCGGCAATGTGCGGTGCCATCTTCGGTGCTTGCGCCATAATGGTAATATCCACATTACCAATCTGATAGCCGCGTTGCTGCACTTCATTGAACACGTTACGTAATAAGATACGGCTATCAATGCCGGCGTAAGCCGCGTCAGTGTCTGGAAAATGCTTGCCAATATCACCCAGCGCTACCGCACCTAATAAGGCATCGGCCAACGCATGTAGCACCACATCACCATCGGAGTGTGCAACGAGCCCTTGATGATAAGGAATTTTGATACCGCCCAGCGTCACTGGACCTTCGCCGCCAAAGGCATGTACATCGAAACCATGACCAATACGCATTGTCATTATTGATTTTGCTCCAAATAAAACGCTGCCAGCTGCAGATCGGCCGGCCGCGTAATTTTAAGATTATCACTGTGTCCTTCGACTAACAGAACCGGCTCATTTGCCCATTCCATAGCCGACGCTTCATCGGTGATCACCACGTTGGCCGCTAACGCAGCTTGGATATTCGCTCTGAGTAAGGCCGTAGGAAAAAACTGTGGTGTAAGCGCATGCCATAAATGCTCGCGCTCTACCGTAGCATTAATTAAGCTTTGGCCACGTTTCATGGTATCACGGACTGGCGTTGCTAAAATACCACCATGCCCAACCTCAAGGCAGCGCTGGATCAGTAACTCGATATCTTGCGGACGCACTAAAGGTCGCGCAGCATCATGCACAAGTACCCAAGGCATTTTTTCAGCATCTATCGCTAACAGCGCATTTAATACCGAGTGCACCCGCTCTGCACCACCATCAACTCGCACAATATTTTCAGCGGTTAAGCCGGTAGCGGCAAAATAGGGATCGTCTGGGCTTAGCGCTAAATATAACTGCTGCACGGCGCCAAGGGCTAACACCGGTTTAACACTGTGCTCTAAAATGGTTTTGCCGTGTAAGCGCAAGTACTGCTTGGGTTTATCGGCTTGCATACGCTGGCCAACCCCAGCGGCGGGGATCACGGCGGCAATCGCCGGAAAAGATTTTAATGACATTACGGTGTCCGCGGTACTATCCGAAAAAAAACTTCATCTTCAGCAATCAGGCCAAGCTCGTTGCGAGCTCGCTCTTCTATCGCTTCCAATCCCTGGCGTAAATCATCAACATCCGCCAACAACATACGATTACGCTTAATCAACTCCTGATTACTCGCTTGCTGAGTGGCTATTTCTTCCTGCTGACGCAGGTAATCTGTCACACTGAGCTGACCAAACCAAAGCCGGTATTGTAAGGCCGCTAACACGATGAGCAACAGCACGATTAATATGCGCATAACTAAACCGTTATTTCTGTTTGAGCTTATTATGAAGCGTTAAATAGCTACTGCAAAGCTTTATATCAGCTGCTTTGCCCCAAATGTGGCCGAGCGAAATTACGCCAATTTAGGCGGCTAGCCAATAAAAGTTCACGCAAGGTGAGTAAACGCGGTTCTTTTTTTTGTAAGTTTAACCACTGATGGCCACAACAAGCGGCGGTCATAATGTTCTTGTCTGGTTTAAGTAAAAACAACTTACTGTTGTCCTCGGCTAAGGGCATGCCACTAAACGAAAACCAACCATACTGATTACAATGCAAACGCTGCTCTGTTACATCCACTTCATCAACACTGTCTAACACGATATGTTCAAGGGTTTTATCTTCGCAGTAAAGCGGTACAATCAAACCAGGTTTCGCGGCTTTGCTGTAAAAAGCCAGGATCGGATCGGCCGCCTGTTTACTGGCCGGACAGCGTTTAAATTGTTTGCCATACCAAGACGCATTTTGACTATCGAGCGCCAAATTAGCAGGGTATTGCAAAATACTGCTGGCAGCACGCCGAATATAAAAAGGTAAACTGGCGATGCGTTTTGGCAACTGTGCTAATTCTGAGCTGGGGGTGGCCGCCAAACGAAATAGCTCACGCTCATACAGAGCATTACACAGCTCAGTATAAGTTTGATTGGCCGCGGTTGCTTGCCAAAAATGTGGTTGATTTTCGTGCATCATCGTCATGTAGCGATGTTAGCCAATAGCCTGATTATTGTAAAAGCCTAAATGCATCTGTTAAGCAGAAAAACCGCTCTGTATGAAAAAACCGTCGCAGCAAAGCGCTAATCCGCCGGGCTATCGCTGCAGACTGGACGCTCGCGCCGAAAAACGGTAGTTTAAGCGCCAGTCACACCAACGTTAGCTATAGAATAGGTCCGATGAATCGTCGTCAATTTTTACGCACCGCCGCTTTTACCCCCTTGGTTGTCGTGCTGGGCAGCAAATTTGTTGCGACCTTACGGCATTACCCTCTGACCGATCTGCAACAACGTTTACGCGCAATGCAACCGGATCGACTCCATAGTATGGGGAACTGGAATGTGAGTCAGATTTTTCAACATTGCGCGCAAAACCTGCGTTACTCTATTGTGGGTTATCCGCAGCATCACTCGGTATTACAAAAAAATATCGTGGGCAAATTAGCGTTAAATTTTTATGCCGCAACGGGCAGTATGCCTGCAGCCCAGGGGCAGCCTATTCCTGGCGCACCGCCACTGGCCGCAGAGGTACCGAATGATGTGGCACTACGTGAGTTAATGTTTGAATTACAAGAATTTATTAATTGGCAGGGCGAATTAGCCGCGCATTTTGCTTACGGTAGCCTTACCAAGGCGCAATACTACAAAGTGCATGCGTTATTTTTAGAGCAACAGTTGCAGCAGATTGTCTCTCGCTAAGATCTGGCTTTGGCCAGTACGGGTGTTAACGCAATTCAATGGCTTTATCGCGTAACTCATATTCACTGCTACCGACGCCGCTACCAAACGACTCACACTTGATCTGTACGCGGTAACCATAAAAGCTGTTATCTGCCGGATCAGGATGGCCTTGCTTATTTAAGCGTAAAGTCACGGCATTCGGGCCATAAAAATGTTTCAGATCCTCGGGATGATACTTTTGCCGTAAAGCATCAAGCTGCTCTGCGGCTACCTCTAAACACTGCTTGGGTGTCTCTGCTAGCTGAGCTTGGCTTTGTAACACAATCCAGTGCGCCTGTTGCTGTCGATTAAAATACACATTTAACAAGGTTTCACCGTCCGCTGCATTACGCTGTGCCTGACACTGTGTTTTTACACATTTAAATGCGGCTACACTGCCATCTTTGCTCTGTTCGCTGTGACTAAATTGATGTTTTAATAATCGTTCTACCGTGGCTTTACTCATACCTAACTGTAAGCCATTAATTTGCACTTGGGCTAAATCAATCTCACTTAATGTTGGGCTTTGTTTAGCTTGCGCCGAGGTGATGCTGATGAAACCGGCACCTAATACTGCATAACATATCCGAATCAAAGCGTGTCTTCTCATAGCAAACCTAAAAAGTTATTAGATATATTGACTATAACGCAGCCATAACGTTTCGGCGGGAAAATTTCAATAAAGCTGCAGCAGCTTTGATCTTCATCATATTTTATGCGTTAAGCACAATAAGGAGAGCGCTCTACATCAGCATTGTGCATGCCGCGAGCAGTCATACCGGTAGCCTGGCGGCTACCGGGAAACAAAGCCTAAATTACTGGCCTTTGATTTCGCTACGGCCTTTGTAGGGGGCCTTGCTGCCTAACTCTTGTTCGATACGCAGTAATTGATTGTACTTCGCAACGCGATCTGAACGACACAGTGAACCGGTCTTAATTTGACCGGCTGCGGTACCCACGGCTAAATCCGCAATAAAGGCATCTTCGGTTTCGCCGCTACGGTGTGAAATAACCGCAGTAAAGCCCGCGTCTTTAGCCATTTTAATAGCGGCTAAGGTTTCGGTTAACGAGCCAATTTGATTAAACTTAATCAAAATTGAGTTACCGATGCCCTGCTCAATACCGCGTGTCAGGATCTTGGTATTGGTAACAAACAGATCGTCACCGACTAATTGCACTTTAGTGCCAATTTTGTTGGTTAAATCTTTCCAGCCATCCCAATCACTTTCGTCTAAACCATCTTCAATAGAAACGATCGGATAACGCTGTGATAAACCGGCTAAGTAATCATTGAAACCATAGGAATCAAAGCTTTTGTTCTCGCCGCTTAACACGTACTGACCGTTTTTATAAAACTCAGAGGCTGCACAATCTAAGGCTAACGTAATGTCTTTATCCATTTCGTAGCCGGCGGCTTTTACCGCTTCAACGATAACCGATAAAGCTTCTTCGTTAGATTTCAGATCAGGTGCAAAACCGCCTTCATCACCCACTGCAGTGTTTAAACCGCGTTTTTGCAGTTCTTTTTTCAAGCTATGGAAAATCTCAGCGCCCATGCGTAATGCTTCAGCGAAGGTTTTAGCGCCGACAGGCTGCACCATAAACTCTTGAATATCAACGTTATTGTCAGCGTGCTCGCCACCGTTGATGATATTCATCATCGGTACTGGCATGCTGTAAACACCCGAAGTGCCATTTAAATCAGCAATGTGTTGATACAACGGGATCTTTTTATCGGCAGCGGCAGCACGCGCTACGGCCAGTGATACCGCTAAAATGGCGTTGGCGCCTAATTTTGATTTGGTTTCAGTACCGTCTAAATCGATCATGATCTGATCGATGTCAGCTTGTTGGTAAGCATTTTTGCCGACTAACGCTGCTTGGATCGGGCCATCAATATTGGCAACCGCTTTTAATACGCCCTTGCCCAAATAACGGCTTTTATCACCATCACGTAGTTCTAATGCTTCGCGTGAACCGGTTGAGGCACCTGAAGGTGCGCAACCGCGCCCCATCACACCACTGGTCAAGTACACATCCGCTTCGACTGTTGGGTTACCGCGTGAGTCTACGATTTCGCGGGCAATAATTTTTGCAATTTCTGACATAATTTAAGATCCCCTTGATAAAGACAAAAAAGCCGTGTTATCCAACACGGCTTGCTAAAGTTATACGCGCTGCTGTTTTTGAAACTTATGCGCAGCGGCTACAAAGCTTTGGAACAATGGATGGCCATCGCGCGGCGTCGAGTTAAACTCCGGATGGAACTGACCTGCCACAAACCAAGGATGATCGGGTATTTCAATCATCTCAACCAGCTGATTATCAGCTGATAAACCAGAAATTACCAAGCCGGCAGCTTCTAATTTTGGTCTTAAATTGTTATTCACTTCATAACGGTGGCGATGACGTTCTTGAATCACCGCTTGACCATAAATACTAAAGGCTTTGGTATCGGCAACCAAATTACAGTTTTGGCTACCCAAGCGCATGGTGCCGCCCAGATCAGAGTCGTTAGTACGCACTTCAACTGAGCCATCTGCATCGCGCCATTCTGTGATCAAACCGACCACCGGATACGGTGTTTCTTTATTAAATTCAGTAGAGTGAGCTTCTGGCATACCCGCCACGTTACGCGCATATTCAATTAAAGCGACTTGCATACCTAAACAAATGCCCAAATAAGGTACTTTGTTTTCGCGAGCAAATTGCGCCGCTAAAATTTTACCTTCAACACCGCGCTCACCAAAGCCACCCGGTACTAAGATACCGTCTAAGCCGCTTAACATGGCAGGGCCTTTGCTCTTAATATCTTGCGAGTCGATGTATTTAATATTAACGGTAACGCGATTTTTTAAACCGGCATGACCCAAAGCTTCGTTCACCGATTTATACGCATCGGGTAACTCCACATACTTACCAACCATACCTATGGTGATCTCGCCCGTCGGGTTCGACTCTTGGTATAACACCTGTTCCCATTCCGCTAAATCGGCTTCAGGTGCATCGATATGGAAACGACGACAGACTAAATCGTCTAAGCCTTGTGATTTCAACAAAGCCGGGATTTGATAAATACTTGAAACGTCTTTTAGCGAAATAACCGCTTTTTCTTCAACATTAGTAAACAGCGCTATTTTAGCCCGTTCGTTATTCGGGATCGCCCGATCGGAACGGCAAACCAGAATATCAGGTTGAATACCGATAGAACGCAGCTCTTTTACCGAGTGTTGCGTCGGCTTGGTTTTGATCTCGCCAGCCGTGCCTAAGTAAGGCACCAAGGTTAAATGCATAAACAAGGTGCGCTCACGGCCCACTTCGGTACCCAGCTGACGAATAGCTTCTAAGAAAGGTAGCGATTCAATATCACCGACCGTACCGCCAATTTCGACAATGGCAATATCATAGCCATCGGCACCGGCAACCACGCGGTTTTTAATTTCGTTAGTGATATGCGGAATAACTTGAATGGTGGCCCCTAAATAGTCACCACGACGCTCACGGCGCAATACGTCAGCGTAGATGCGGCCTTGCGTAAAGTTATTTAGCTTCGTCATTTTAGTGCGAATAAAGCGCTCGTAGTGCCCCAAATCCAGATCCGTTTCCGCACCATCTTCGGTAACGAAAACTTCACCATGTTGGATCGGGCTCATCGTGCCAGGATCGACGTTAATGTAAGGATCCAATTTCAGCAGAGTGACATTTAAACCACGCGCTTCCAGAATTGCCGCCAGCGATGCCGCAGCAATGCCTTTACCTAGAGATGAGACAACCCCACCCGTCACAAAAATATATCGTGTCGCCATAAGACCCCAGAAACGCAGTAATAGAAGATTTCGCCAAACAAAAAAAGCATTTAGCACCGATAAAACTATCGGTTGCTGTTAAAACAAGGGCTTAAAATGTTTGGTATCAGGACGGGAGGAAAGTATAGCAAAGGGCGAACAGCGGCTCAATCTAAAGCTGTGTTAGTCGTTAAATAATTGCACGACGTAAAGCAGGTAAGACCAGCAAGTCGCAATGCAACAAGCAAATCGCACAACCGTTTACTTATAGCCGGAGATTTAGGCTGTCATTACCGCCGTAAGCATGGCCACTAAGCCGCCATTATGACGGTTGGCGCTTTACCTGCTGCCAAATCTGTTCCATTTCGTCCAAAGAGGCCTGTTCAGTGCTGCGGCCTTGCTCGGCAAGCGTCAGCTCGACCGCGCGAAAGCGCTTTTCAAACTTACTGTTCGCTGCACGTAATACCGCTTCGGGATCCAGTTTATGCTTGCGCACCACATTCACCAGCGCAAACATTAAATCGCCGAGTTCTTCAGTGAGCTCGGCACTGCCCGGGGCGGTTTGTTCAACTTCTAAAATCTCTTCTTTCACCTTATCCCAGCAGCCGCTAACATCCGGCCAATCAAAACCGACATTTGCACAGCGTTTTTGCAGCTTATAAGCACGGCTTAATGCCGGCATCGCTTGCGGAATATTATCCAGCACGCTGTGTTGCCCGCTTTCTTTACGCTCCGTGCTTTTCAGGGCTTCCCAATTTTTTAGCACGGTGTCGGCATCTTCTGCACTGAGATTGCCAAACACATGCGGATGCCGACGCTCTAATTTATCGCAAATGGCCGTGACACAATCCTCAAACTGAAAGCGGCCTTCTTCTTTAGCTAACTGGGCATAAAACACCACTTGAAACAGCAGATCGCCTAATTCATCTTTTAGCTCATCAAAGCTATCACGCGCGATGGCATCTGCCACTTCATAGGCCTCTTCTAACGTGTAAGGCACAATGCTGGCGTAACTTTGTTTCAGATCCCACGGACAGCCGCTGACAGGATCGCGCAATGCCGACATGATGCTTAACAAGCGTGAGATGGGTTCAGACACGGCTAACTCTTCTTATACTTGAAGGCTTAATGATGAAAGCGTTTTGCTTCAATCACATCGTCTATTTGGCTAATTTTACTTAGCAGTTTATTTAACGAGTCCAGGTTGTACAGTTCCATCGTCATATTAATCACCGCGGTTTGCGCTTTAATATCCGAACTACTGCTCATACTGGTCACGTTGGCTTTTTCATTGGCCAAGATACTGGTGATATCGCGTAACAAGCCATTACGATCATTCGCCACAATCCGAATGTCGACTTCGTAACCAGAGGCATACTTGTCACCCCAAGTTGCATCGACCACACGTTCTGGATGCGTATCCAATAAGGTTTTGAACTGATCGCAATCATCACGGTGAATCGCAATACCGCGACCTTGCGTGATATAGCCAATAATGGCATCGCCCGGTAACGGCTGACAACAACCCGCCATATGTGTCAGCAAATTACCAACACCTTGCACCACCACATCACTTTTCACTTTATTGGTGGGTAGCGGTTTGGTTTTTAAACGCGGATCAATCTCGGGTAATTCATGATTTGGGCTTTGGCTTTGAATAAAGTGGACCACTTGTGTCACTTTGATTTCACCACCGCCAATGCCGACTAATAGCTCGTCCATGCTATTCACATTAAAGCGTTGCAACACCTTGGTTGGCGCTTCAATCTGCAGGTTTAACCGATTCAATTCGGCATCGAGTAATTCGCGACCGGCTGACAAATTCTTATCACGATCTTGTAAGCGGAACCAATATTGTACCTTAGAGCGTGCCCGGCTTGATTTTAAATAGCCTAAATTAGGATTTAGCCAATCACGGCTAGGGTTGGGCTCACGCCCCGTAAGAATTTCGACCTGATCACCGGTTTTTAATTGGTAGGTAAAAGGCACGATGCGCCCAGAAATTTTCGCGCCGATACAACGATGCCCAACGTTAGAATGTACATAGTAAGCAAAATCTAACGGTGTCGAGCCCATCGGTAAATCAACAATATCGCCTTTGGGCGTAAAGACATAAACGCGATCTTCGATAACCTGAGTACGCAGCTCTTCAGCCAAGTCGGTGCCATCGGCTAAATCTTCCTGCCATTGCAGTAACTTACGTAACCAGCTAATTTTTTCATCGTTCGCCACGGTTTTGCTGGCCGCGCCGCCCTCTTTGTAACGCCAATGCGCCGCGACACCCAATTCGGCATCTTCATGCATTTGCCGTGTACGGATCTGGATCTCGATCGGCCGCCCTTGTGGGCCTAGCACCACGGTATGAATAGATTGATAACCATTTTGTTTTGGCGTGGCGATGTAATCGTCGAACTCTTTGGGTAAATGCCGCCAATTGGTGTGCACTAAACCCAAAGACGCATAGCAATCTTGCACACGCTCGGTAACAATCCGAACCGCTCTGATGTCATACAACTGTTCGAAGGACAGCTGCTTTTTCTGCATTTTCTTCCAAATGCTAAAAATGTGTTTCGGTCGGCCGTAAACTTCGGCTTGCACTTGCGCGTCGAGCATTTTTTGCCGAACCGCAGCCACAAAATCCTGCATATATTGTTCGCGATCTAAGCGCCGTTCTTCCAGTAAACTGGCCACCTGTTTGTAAGTGGTCGGATGCAAATAGCGAAACGCCAGATCTTCAAGTTCCCATTTTAATTGGCCAATACCTAAACGGTTGGCTAAGGGCGCAAAAATGGCATTGGTTTCTTTCGCCGCGAGAACGCGCGTTTCTTCATCGGCATCTTTCACATCACGCAGGTAGCAAATTTGTGCCGCTAATTTAATCACCACCGCGCGCACATCTTCTACCATGGCTAACAACATGCGCCGTAAGTTATCCGCTTGTTGGCCATCCGCACCTTGCTTAACACTGGTTGGGATAGTGCGGATCGCTTCCATTTGTTGCACCGCAGACAGCAGCAAGGCCACCGGAGCCGAAAAATTGGCTTCAATCTGCGCCAATTCCAGCAGGCCCGCCTCAAAAGCAGGAAATAACAAGGAGGCAAGCAGTGAATCCTGATCCATTTTAAGATCAGCTAAAATCTCGACCATTTCCCAGCCGGTTCGCACCTCTAGCACATCGTCGTCTAGTTGTTGCTGTTTTAGCCAGGCTGCGCATTCTAATAATGCACCAATCCTTTTTTCAGACAGCCCCAGTGAGCACAGCCATTCGACTGTCTCACCACCATGGTAGCCACTGCTGTGTGACTGGCGCACCCTAACCATGCTTTGTCCTCATTAAAATAAGTCGTTCCAGCTTATTGCACGTCACGAAAGTCAGCCAGATTGGCTAACGACTAAACAACGCCATCAATTCCAGATGACTCGTGTGGGGAAACATATCGATGCCAGCAATCTTTTGCAACTGATAACCCGACTGTAACAAAACTTTTGCATCGCGCGCAAAGGTCGCGGCATTGCACGATATGTACAATATCTGTGCCGGTTTTAGCTTAACCAGCTGTGGCATCGCGCCTTCGGCGCCGGCTCGGGCAGGATCAAGCACGATCTTCTGGTAAATCGGGTTATTCCAGTCAGTTTTACCCCAAGCTAAATGCAAATCGGCTTGCCAAAACTGGGTGTTAGTAATGCCATTAAGTTGGGCATTCGCCGTGGCTTGCTGCACCATAGTGGCAAGCCCTTCAACACCATGCACCAATTTAGCGCGCTGCGCCAAGGCTAAACTAAAATTCCCCATACCTGCATACAAATCAAGAATATTATCCTCAGCTTGCGGCTGCAACCATTGTAGCGCTAATGACACCATTTGCTTATTTAATTGCGGATTGACTTGAATAAAATCGGTGGCGGCAAAGGCCAACTCTAAACCTTGCTCGCTTAACCGATAACGCGGACTTGGCGCATTAGGCTGCCAGTTTGTTAACTGCCCTGCTTCGGCTTCACCCAGCCAAACCGCGTCAGGCCACGCCGTAACAAATAATTGTTGCTCAGCGGCGGTCAATGGCTTGATGTGCCGCACAATTAAAAACACTTGCTGCTCAGCGGCAATCACTTCAACATGCGTGATCGCACTCGGCTCTGATAATTGTGGTACAACCTGTTGTAATACTGCAAAAATAGGCTGTAACTGCGGCTGCAGTACAGCACAGGCCTTAATAGGCGTGAGGGTTTTGCTGGCGCTTTCTCGAAAGCCAACCGTCAGCTGCTTGCGTTTACGATCAAACCAAACACCAATTCGCGCTTTACGCCGATAACCTTGATCGGGGCCCGTTAACAACGGCTGCCATGGCAACTCGCCTAAACCGGTTTGATGACGGATTAACTCATCTACACCTTGTTGTTTTAAGCGTGCTTGCTCGGCACTGGCCACATGCTGCAATTGACAACCACCACATAACTGATAATGCGGACAAAAAGGCGTCACTCGCAATGGGCTGGCTTTAAGTACCCGCTCAACGCGCGCTTTAATAAAATGCGCTTTATCTTCAGTCACCTTAGCGAGCACCTGTTCGCCAGCTAAAGCGCCGCTGACAAAAGCAATTTTCTGTTGCCAACGACCAATACCATTGACTTCATAATCGGTCGATTCCACTTGCAATTTTACTTGCTGGCCAAGGTGTTGCGCTTTTTGTTTCGGTTTATAGAGCGTTACCATTCGATGCAGGTCTTATAGGCATTTAAAGGATCATGTGTCATTATGACATGGCTGAGCTTAATTGTAACAAGTGCCGTGCCCTGATGAAAAAAATTGGTCTGCGTTTTTGGTTAATTCTTTGTAGTGTGCTACCCAGCTTGCTGGTGGGTATACTGCTGGCTAGCTATTTTAACCACCGGCAACAACAGGCCAGTGAATTACACTTGCATGAGCGTGCTGCCAATGTCGCCCTGATGTTGGCGATTAGCAGCCAACCCCTGTTACAACAACAGCCACTAAAAACCGTTCTGCCTTTGCTGGAACATGCCCATCGCTTAAACGCCCCCTTGATCACCAGTATTTCGTTATTTGATGCTGAGGGCCGTTTATTACTGACCAGCAATAGCCAACAAGATTTATCTACTCATGCGGTGCATCAACAGGCCACTAAGCCTTCGCAAATCCGCTTTTATTCGTCCCAACCACAATTAATTGTCTATCAGCCATTATTACGCGATAACAATTTATTGGCAGAAGACCCTGGCTATTTGCTATTGCAGTTTGACCAACAACATATTGTATTACAGCAACAACTAGGGGTGCTGCAAAGCGGCGCTTTAATTGCTTTAGTCTTGCTGCTCGCACTGGGTTTAACCCTATTTTTAATTCAAAAACTGCAACCTGAACTGCAACGTCTGAAACGGCAAATGCAGCAATTGATGGATGGACAATATCGACTGCGGCCTTATTTGTTAGGCGTTCGCGAGTTTGATGACTTTCAACAAGGCTTGTTGAAATTAGCCGAGCATCTGTCTCGGCTAGAGCAAGAAATGCAGCAAAATATTGAACAAGTGACCAGTGATTTACAACTGAGCATGGAGCAGCTTGAGATCCAAAATATCCAGCTCGATTTTGCGAAACGCAAAGCGCTAGAAGACAACCGGCAAAAGTCGGATTTTTTAGCCAAAATGAGCCATGAACTACGCACCCCGTTAAACGCCGTCATTGGCTTTACCCGGCAATTATTAAAAACCCCGCTGACTCACCATCAAAGTGACTACCTACAAACTATCCAGAAGTCGGCAAATAGCCTATTGAATTTGGTCAATGATGTATTGGATTTTTCGCGGTTAGAAGAAGGCCGTATGTCGATTAATCCTGAACCGTTTTCACTGCGCGACGTGCTAAACGATACCATCGAATTATTAGTCAGCAACGCTTTTGATAAGCAATTAGAGTTGGTGTTGTTGGTCGAGCCAGACTGCCCTGATGCCGTGGTAGCCGATCCGGCTCGATTAACTCAGGTATTGATGAATATTGCCGGTAATGCCATTAAATTTACTGAGCATGGCAGTATCATCATTCGGGTTAAAGCCACCAGTTTAAACGATGAACAAATTCAGCTACAAATTTCGGTTAAAGATACCGGTCGTGGCATCAGTGAAGATAAAAAACGTCATTTATTTGATGGCGTCACACCGCTTGAGCAAAGCGACCAACAAACCGGCTCTGGCTTAGGCTTACTTATCTCGAAACGGTTAGTGCTAGCCATGCAAGGTACTATTGGCTTTGAAAGCAAGTTAGCCGAGGGTTCAACTTTTTGGTTTACCATTAAGTGCCAACGCCATCAACTGTCGGTTGCGGAAGCGCTACCGCTAGAGTTGCTGGCTGAAAAAACCGTTTTGTATTTTGAACCACAGCAATATTCACGCGAGGCCACCTTACAACTGCTGAGCAGCTGGGGAATGGTGGTGACGGCTTGCGCCACCAAAGCGCAACTACAACAAGCACTTAGCCAGCCTAAGGCTTATGATATCGGCTTATTAGGCCGAGCCGTTGCCATTAATCAGGTCAATGAAATTATTACGCTGGTGCAGCGCATTAAAGCGCACTGCCAGCATGTCTATTTGTTGGTGAATACCTTATCACCCAACTTGCGTGAAGTATTGCTCAGCTCAGGCGCCAGCGCTTGTTTACCCAAGCCGGCTCATATGCGCAAATTAGCCTTAACCTTAGCTCAGCCCTATACCGACATTGCTCAAGCCAATGGCCAAAGTGAAGAGCTGCTATCGCCAGGCTTAAAAGTGTTAACGGTCGACGATAACGAAGCCAACTTAAAACTGATTAATACGCTTTTACGTGAGCATGTGCATTTTCTGGATTCGGCTCGTGATGGTGCCGCCGCGTGGCAGAAATCCACGCAGCATGCCTACGATATTATCTTTATGGACATTAATATGCCGGTGATGGATGGCATCACGGCGTGTCAGCGCATTCGACAAAGCTCGTTAAATGAGCATACACCGATTATTGCTGTAACCGCACATGCGATGGATGGCGAGCGTACACGCTTAATCAATGCCGGCTTTAATGAATTTTTAACCAAACCGTTAGATGACAAAATGCTGTTGTTTACCTTGCAAGAGTATTGTCAGCTGCAAAAACATCAAGATACCCAGCAACAAGCCTTACAAGTGGTGCCTTTAATCGATTGGCCCATGGCGTTACAACGGGCAGCAGGTAAACCGGAATTAGCGCAAGAGATGCTGCTGATGTTGTTAAAAAGCTTACCGCAGTCTGAAAAACAAATTAACCAAGCGATTAGAGATAATGACCAACAAATGCTGCTGCATGCCTTACACAAACTGCATGGCGCCTGTTGTTATACCGGTGTGCCCAGGTTAAAAAATCTACTGGAAGCGCTTGAAACACAATTAAAACGCGGCGCCAATATCAAGTTATTGGAGCCGGAGTTATCAGAGTTAGACGATGTTATCCAGCTGCTCTATGGCATCGATCCGTCGATGCCAGAGCCATGAGCTTAAGATTCTAAAATGACCGTGGCACAAGCATAAGCCTGCTCATCACTGATACTGAGCCAAACTGCAGTAACGCCCTTCTCGGCAGCTAACACAGCAGCCTGCTCGGTTAAGGTTAACTCAGGCTTGCCCCAGACATCATTACGGATCTCAAAATGTTGAAATGAAATGCCGCGACCAATACCGGTACCCAAGGCTTTTGCCGCGGCTTCTTTCGCGGCAAAACGTTTTGCAAAGTAACGCTCGGGTTGCCGATGATTTTGATATTGCTCTTGCTCAAACGGGGTTAACACCCGCAGCACTAATCGAGGGGTCTGCTGCAAACTTCGGGCAATGCGTTCAATCGCCACAATATCAGTACCTAGGCCGCGGATCGCCATTAACGACGTGCCTCTACCATCAGCCGTTTCATTTCGCTTACTGCTGGGCCTAAACCGCTAAAAATAGCGCGGGCAATAATGGCATGACCAATATTAAGCTCGTACATTTCAGGGATAGCCGCAATAGGCTGTACGTTATGATAATGCAAACCATGGCCCGCATTGACCGTTAACCCCAATGAAGCCGCATAGGTTGCAGCCTCTTGAATACGCTTTAGTTCGGCTAACTGCTCCGCGGGATGCTTGGCTTCGGCATACTTACCCGTGTGGATCTCGATAAAGGGTGCGCCGACTTCGGCCGCGGCAGCAATTTGTTTTTTATCGGCATCAATAAACAGTGATACCAAAATATTATCTGCGGCAAGTTGCGCCACAGCATCACGCATTTGGCTTAATTTACCGGCAACTTCTAAACCGCCTTCGGTGGTCAATTCTTCACGCTTTTCTGGGACTAAACAACAAAAATGCGGTTTCAGCTTAGCCGCAATGCCCAGCATTTCATCGGTCAGTGCCATTTCGAAATTGAGCCGTGTTGCTAAGGTCTCGCGTAAAATAAACACATCGCGATCAATAATATGGCGGCGGTCTTCGCGCAAATGCACGGTTATGCCATCCGCACCGGCTTGCTCGGCCATCAGTGCCGCGTGCACTGGCTCGGGATAATAAGTGCCACGTGCATTACGCACTGTTGCCACGTGATCAATATTGACACCCAAATAAATTGCCGTCATTTTTCTCTCCACTCTTTGGGTTACGCCTTATCGGACGAAGTAAATAATGCCCTGCTGGCTAAAGGTTTATTGCCCAGTAACGGGGCCAGTAATTGTCGAGTCAGTTGTTTAGCCACCGGTAATAGCCCGACAACATGCCATTGCTCTGCGGCCAGCGCTAGCAACAAAGCACCAGGCCAGCCTTGCTGCACGGGCACCAAGCCTTGCTCTGGCACATAACAATAATGCTGCTCGGCTTGCAAAGGTCGATCATAGCAGTCAGATGACCAGTCAGGTAATACGCCTAATTCGTCTAATAAGGCCAATTCAAATTGGCGCAACGCACTTTCTAAACCCGTTGCTTGTTGTTGTACCTGCACTAGCGCGGCTAATGCCTGTTGATATAAAGCAAATAAGTTATCTGATGGCTGATCAGCAGGCCATAAACGACATATCAATTCATTGAGATAAAGACCACTGAACAGCACCTTACCGCTTAATTGGCTGGCGGCACGGCTCTCTTCGAGCTGTTTTACCGTTTTTAAGTCACTGCGACCGGTTAAACTGACCGAGAACAACTGAAAGGGTTGGAGTGCGCGATGCTGTTTGCCACTGCGTCGCCGCGCAACAGCGCTAATGCGCCCTTGCTCAGGTAACAACAGTGACAATAAAAGTTTATCTTCCTGAAAGGGACGGCTATGCAAAATATAGGCAGGCCAGAGCTTAGCGTCCATTGGCGGGCTTAATCTTCGCCGTAACCTAGGCTGCGCAGCGCTCGCTCATCATCTGCCCACCCCGATTTCACTTTAACCCAGACTTGCAAAAACACCGGCGCATCCAACATGTCCGCCATATCTAGCCGGGCTTCAGTGGCAATTTGCTTAATCCGCTCGCCTTTGTTACCAATGACCATCCGCTTCTGACTTTCGCGCTCAACCAGCACTAACGCTGCAATGTGAAAATGTTTTTCTTCCCATTTAAAGCGCTCGATCTCCACCGTGACGGCATAAGGTAATTCATCACCGAGAAAGCGCATCAGTTTTTCACGGACGATTTCTGCTGCCATAAAACGCTGCGAGCGATCGGTAATATAATCTTCTGGGAAAAAGAATTCGCAAGGCGGCAGCTGGCGTTGTATCACTTTACGTAGGGCTTCAACATTATCGCCGGTTTCAGCAGATAACGGCACCACATCTAAAAACGGTAACTGGCTGCCCAACCACTGTAGATGCGGTAATAAATCTGATTTGTCTTTATACAAATCGACTTTATTCACCACCAAGACCACCGGTTTATTGGCCGCGATCAGTTTGTTCAGCACCATTTGATCGTCATCGTGCCAACGCGTGCCTTCAACCACAAAAATCACACACTCTACGTCTTGAATTGATGACGAAGCCGCTTTATTCATCAGGCGGTTAATCGCGCGTTTTTCTTCAATATGCAGGCCTGGGGTATCGACATAGACGGTTTGATACTGCTCTTGAGTATCAATACCGACAATACGATGGCGGGTCGTTTGGGGCTTTTTTGACGTAATACTGACTTTCTGACCCACTAATTTATTTAACAGGGTCGATTTACCGACATTCGGCCGCCCAACTATGGCCACCAAACCGGCAAAAGTCGTTGCTGCGTCGGGCTGTTGCTTATCTGTCATGTTTAATTTGTTCCAAAGCCAACTGAGCCGCATCCTGCTCAGCTTTGCGCCGAGATGAACCGGTCGCATTAATCGGGGGCATGCCTGGCACGGTGCAACGCACAGTGAAAGTTTGCTGATGAGCCTCACCCACGGTGGCAATCACATCGTAGGTGGGCAAGGGTTTACGTAACCCTTGTAAATATTCTTGCAGCAGGGTTTTCGAGTCTTTTTGCTGGCCTGGGGTAATCTCTTGTAAACGCTGTGCAAACCACAACATGATTTGCGCTTTACACGCTGCCATACCGCTATCTAAATAAATTGCCCCAATAATCGCTTCTAGCGCATCCGCTAAAATCGATTCTCGACGAAAACCACCACTTTTTAACTCACCTGGCCCTAAACGTAAAAACTCAGATAAGCCTAATTCTTGGGCAATAGAGGCTAAGGTGACCCCTTTTACCAGCGCCGAGCGCATGCGTGTTAAATCGCCTTCGCGGGTCTCTGGAAAACGCTCAAATAACGCTTCCGCAATGACCAGACCAAGTAAGGCATCACCTAGAAATTCTAACCGCTCATTATGTTGTCCTTTACAACTGCGGTGAGTCAGCGCCTGCTCCAATAAGGCGGGTTGCTGAAACTCATAACTTAATTTGCGCATCAGCGGTGCTAACGGTTTATGCATAAAACACTCTTAATGGATCGGTCCTAGTCGTGCAAAACGTACACCGACCGGAACCCAACGCGGTAACCAGCTATTCGGGTCTTCGCTAAATTCAAAACTCATCCAGACAAATACCGCTTTACCAACCATGTTATCGGCAGGCACAAAGCCCCAAAACCGACTATCAACACTGTTGTCGCGATTATCACCTAGTACAAAATAGTGGCCTGCAGGTACAACAAACTCATCAATACCCGTACCTGGCTGACGATAGAAATCCTGTAGATTGTCTGGCAGCATCGGAGTTTGCAAAATATTGTGCGTTACCTGTCCCAGCGTTTCTTCATATCGGCGTTGTGGTAACGGCCCCATAAAGAACTCAGCCTCGGCTTGAAAGGTTAACGGGATCATTTCTAAATTGCCGCAGCCGCTGGTTTGACCTTCGCTACAAGCGCGTTGGATATACAATTGCTTTTGCTTATACACAATACGATCGCCAGGCAAACCCACAACCCGCTTGATATAGTCTAAACGTGGATTAGGCGGATATTTAAATACCGCAACATCTCCACGCTCAGGCTGATTGTTTGACCACAAGGTCTTGCGCCAAACCGGATCTTTTACATCATAAGAAAACTTTTCTACCAAAATAAAATCACCGACCAACAAGGTCGGCATCATCGATCCTGACGGAATTTGAAACGGCTCGTATAAAAACGAGCGTAACAAGGTGATGCCCGCAACTACCGGTAAAATTGAAATGGCGGTTTCAACAATGGCCGGTTGTTTTAAAAAGTCTTGCTGAACCTGTTCTGGCAATACCGACTTCGATTGGGCATTGGCAAAAGCTAATTTTTGCTGCCGCTTCGGCGCGAGTAAAAACCGCTCGAATAACCAAGTAACGGTACATGCTAACGTCAGTAACACCAAAAATATTGCAAAATAACCAGCCATTAAGCTTCCTTAATCATGCGATCGGGGTTTATTTACCCACTTTTAAAATGGCCAAGAAGGCTTCTTGTGGCACTTCCACATTACCCACTTGTTTCATCCGTTTTTTACCGTCTTTTTGCTTTTGTAAGAGCTTTTTCTTCCGGCTAATATCGCCACCATAACATTTCGCTAATACGTTTTTGCGTAACTGTTTTACCGTAGTACGAGCAATAACATGGTTGCCAATAGCTGCTTGAATGGCAATATCGAACATCTGCCGTGGGATCAGCTCTTTTAGCTTTTCCGCTAACTGCCGGCCTCGACCTTGTGCAAAATCGATATGACTGATGATGGCCAACGCATCTACCCGCTCGCCGTTAATCAAGATATCAACCCGCTGCATATTCGAGGTTTGGAAACGTTTGAAACTGTAATCCAATGACGCATAACCGCGACTGGTCGATTTTAAGCGGTCGAAGAAATCCATCACCACTTCAGCCATCGGCAGTTCGTAAACCACGGCGACTTGTCGACCGTGGTAGCTCATATTAATTTGCGTACCGCGCTTTTCGATACATAGGGTAATAACGTTACCTAAATACTCTTGCGGCACCAAGATATGCGCTTCAACGATAGGCTCACGGATCTCATCAATATCATTTACCGCAGGTAAATCGCTGGGGTTATCCACTAAAATGGTCTCGCCATTTTTGGTGACCACTTCATACACTACCGTTGGTGCTGTTGTAATCAGATCCAGATCGTATTCCCGCTCTAAGCGCTCTTGAATGATTTCCATGTGCAACATACCCAGGAAACCGATCCGAAAGCCAAAGCCTAATGCGCCTGAGTTTTCTGGTTCATAAAATAATGACGAGTCGTTTAAGCTTAACTTAGCCAGCGCATCACGAAAGTCTTCATAATCATCGCTGGACACCGGGAAAACCCCCGCATACACCTGCGGTTTAATCCGTTTAAAACCCGGTAAGGCTTTTTCAGCGCTGTTTTTTGCCAAGGTTAAGGTATCACCCACTGGTGCGCCTTTGATTTCTTTAATACCGGCAATCACAAAGCCTACTTCACCGGTTTTTAATTCGCCGGTATTGGTGGCTTTCGGGCTGAACACCCCTACTTTATCTACTTCAAAGATTTGCCCACTCGACATCACTTTGATTTTGTCTTTGGTTTTAATACTACCGTGTTTTACCCGAACTAAAGAGACAACACCTTGGTAGGCGTCAAACCAAGAATCGATAATTAATGCTTGCGTCGGGGCATCCGGCTCGCCTTCTGGGCAAGGGATTTTTTTAACGATGGTTTCTAACACATCCTTGATACCCAAACCGGTTTTGGCCGAACACTGCACCGCACCGAGGGCTTCAATACCAATAATATCTTCGATTTCTTCGGCTACCCGCTCCGGCTCTGCCTGTGGTAAGTCGATCTTATTCAGTACCGGGATAACTTCTAAATTCATGTCCAAGGCGGTATAGCAGTTGGCCACAGTTTGTGCCTCTACCCCTTGTCCGGCATCCACTACCAATAACGCGCCTTCACAGGCGGCTAACGAACGGCTTACTTCATAAGTAAAGTCTACGTGGCCTGGCGTATCGATAAAGTTTAGCTGGTAAGTGTTGCCATCATCCGCAGGGTAATACAGCGTCACACTCTGTGCTTTGATGGTGATACCACGTTCACGCTCCAGATCCATGGAATCCAGCACTTGTTGCTGCATTTCACGATCACTTAAACCGCCACAATATTGGATCAGGCGATCGGATAAGGTAGATTTTCCGTGGTCAATGTGGGCAATAACTGAGAAATTTCTGATATGTTCAAGTTTAGGCATGGTATCCGCAAGAAACTAAGCGTATGGCCGCCGTCGCTGTCAGTAAATGACCAATAGCTTAAGACTAACCATACAGGTTATTAATAAAATTAGCGCGAATTGTACTCTATCCCGCGGCAGCTTGCTATGGTTGTTAAGCGTCAGTCGCTGCAGGGTTTAGCTTTATACTGGGCAGTACGCTTAAGATGATCACTTGCTCTTGCTGGCTTTGCAAAGACTGATTATAGCGCCGAGCTAAAGCAAAGCCGCTGGCCCCGCCGATCAGTGCGCCCAACATCAACCAGCCTTCAGCCGGTTGCCATAGGCTTTGCATGGTCACCACTACCACTAACATCAACACTAAGGGTAATAAATAGACGGCCAAGGCCGCTAACACTAAGCCTTGCTCGGCAACACCAATCGTCACTTGTTCACCGGGTAACAGCTGTAACGGAGTTTTGACAAAAAAGCGATTTTGGCGAGGTGTAAAGGTTTGCGCCACGATGCCAGTACCACAATCAGTACTGACATGACAGCTATGACAGGTCCCAGCCGGTGTGGTATTTAGCCAGACCCCATCGGATTCAATGGCTAATACGGTGGCTATTTCTTCAACCATGGGGCAGCTGGCTCATCATTAGCGCACTGCAGCGGCTAAACGCTTAGCCGTTTCAATGCTGATTGGCCCAATCACGGTCACATCCTGTTTAGCATCGGCTTGTACATAAATGGTGGTGGCGCCATCACGGTAAGCTTGAGTGGGTAACTGATGGCTATTCTGCACAAAAACCGACACTTGATGTAAGCCATCTGACAATAACCAGTAACTGAGAACATCAGATTGTAACTGCGGCACTAACAATGGATCGTCGCTAATGCTAAAACCCTTCGGTAACCAGCTAAGTTGGTGCGGTTGCGAAGCCGGTTTGGCCACCACAGGCGGTGTCAGCGCAGGCAACTCAATTTCTAGCAATTGTGCTAAGGTATCGGGAAGCTCAGGAGTGATGCGTAAATGCGTGACCTGCCAAATCTCTAAAGCACGGTTTTTGTTATTGGGATGTTGTTCAGACAATGTATCAATGCGCAGCGGAAAGCCGGTTTGCACATCTACCCACAGCCAATAATGATGCCGATTATCATCAATGGCAGATAGCCTTAACAGTTGGGCACTTCGACCGTCCATCAGCGAACTGCTACCGGCGACCGCATCGTACAGGCTGCGAATTTTTTCGGGGCTTTGAAATAATAATGGCGGCAGTTCTTTAATACTGCTGCTTTGGGTTACGAGAGAAGGACGCTCGCTGAGTAAATAATACACTTTGTCGCTGCGTCTAACGATATCGACACCATCGGCGTACATCGGGATCAGATGTTCAATTTCTTTATCACCCGAACGGCCATGCAACCAACGATAGGTCTCGGCTTGGCCGCCTTTGAGCACGACATAAGAAACGTCAAAATTGTGCTGTTTAACACTCTGCTGCACTTTATCAAATAAAGCCCAACCCGTTTCTTCGGCACTTGCCGGCTGACTACAACACAGCACGACCATACTACAGATGCCAAACAGCCATTTCATCATTATTGCTCGCGTTTTTCCTGTGTTGAGGTTTTGTTCGTTTGCGTTTCAGAAACTCGAATTTGCTGACGGTGCGCCTGTAATAACGCTTGCAGACGTTGCTGTTGCTCTAACATCGCTTGCTGCTCTTGCGCTTCAAAACGATTTTCAACAGACGTTTGACTTAAACTCACTGGCGTAGCAAAACCGGCAACGGGGCGCGTTTGTAACAGAGGCGTGGGCGCACTCAGTTGCTGTTCGAGCGGTTGCTGATATTGCTGCACACCAAATACCGCCACTAAAGCGACACTGGCGGCAATAGCACCATGTGCTGCCGGTTTAAACCATTCGGCATTCGCCGCCTGTAGTAAACCGTTTTTCATTTTCTGTAATAAACTGCTGCTGTTTTGCAATTGATAGGTTGGCTCTTGTTCCAACATACTGGCCAAGTTATCGGCAAAATCCAGTGGTAACACACTTTCGGCTTCATTTCGAAGCACGGCACCAGCCAACTGATAGCGCTGCACGGTTTCCTGCAAATCAGGCTGCTGTAACAATTCTGACAGTTGCTCGGCAGTTAACGCGTGATTATCGGCGGCTTGTGACAGCCATTCTTGCTTTTCTGACAACATAAAGTTTCCTGTCAAATAGTCTATATCGGCTTAGGTATTACCCACTAAGGGTTTTAACTGAGCGTCTATGGCTTCGCGCGCCCGGAAAATACGACTACGTACTGTACCAATCGGGCACTCCATAACTTCGGCAATCTCTTCGTAACTTAACCCTTCTAATTCACGTAGCGTAATTGCCGTACGTAACTCATCGGGTAATTTTTCTATGGTACCAAACACCACTTGGCGAATTTCTTCGGACAATAATAAATGTTCCGGAGAATCTTGTTCTTTTAAAGCATCACTACCTTCGTAGTATTCTGCATCCTCGGCATCAACATCGCTAGCCGGTGGCTTACGATTGTTTGATACCAGATAATTTTTGGCACTATTCACTGCTATTCGATACAACCAAGTGTAAAACGCACTCTCACCACGAAAACCGGGGATAGCTCGATAAGCTTTAATAAAGGCTTCTTGAGCGACATCAGCTACGTCACCATGGTTAGAGACATAACGTGAGATTAAGTTCGCGATCCTATGCTGATATTTTTTTACCAGCAGATTGAAAGCGGCTTTATCGCCTTGTTGTACACGCTGGACAATTTGCCAATCTAATTCTTGCTCGCTCATTCTTGAGCCTACCCCTGTAATACTTATTTAGGTGTTGTAAACGAATGGCGCCAGTCAAGCGTACTGACTATGACTGCAGGCTGAATAAATAGTTCTGCTTATTTTTATAAAAACGCTAGAATAACCTGAACATAGCGCAACAAATTATACCGCAGCCTGTTATTTTAGTCTGTTTTACCAAAGCCACTAACTGAGTTAAGTGTATCCTATGACACAACCCAATGAATATCTTTGTGACGTATTAATTATTGGTAGTGGCGCGGCGGGTTTGTCGCTAGCGCTGCAATTGGCGGATCACGCCAGCGTTATTGTTTTAAGTAAAGGGGCTTTACGCGAAGGCTCAACACTGTACGCGCAAGGCGGGATCGCCGCGGTGTTTGACGAAAATGACACCATCGCGTCGCATGTGAATGACACCTTGATTGCTGGTGCCGGTTTGTGCGAAGAAGAAGCGGTAAAATTTACCGCAGAACACGCTAAACAAGCGATGGAGTGGTTAATCGCCCAAGGCGTCCCCTTTGATCAGTATCAAGATACTGATGGCAGCATGAAATACCACCTCACTCGGGAAGGTGGCCATAGTCATCGCCGCATCTTGCATGCAGCCGACGCCACCGGTAAAGCCGTACAAATCACGCTGGTTGATCAAGTTAAACGCCACCCAAATATTCGTTTGTTAGAAAACTACAACGCCATTGATTTGCTTACCGGCAAAAAACTCGGTCTAGATCCGGCACGTTGTTATGGTGCTTATGTTTGGAACAACCTTTTGGCTCGCGTTGAGACCATTCAAGCTAAAGCGGTGGCACTAGCTACCGGCGGCGCCAGTAAAGTGTATCTGTATACCAGCAATCCAGATGTGGCCAGTGGCGATGGCATTGCGATGGCTTGGCGTGCGGGTTGTCGGGTGGCCAATATGGAATTTAATCAATTTCACCCAACCAGCTTGTACCACCCTGCAGCCCCGAATTTTTTAATTACCGAGGCCATGCGCGGCGAAGGAGCCTATTTAAAGCGCCCCGATGGCAGCCGGTTTATGCCTGATTTTGATGAGCGTGCAGAGTTAGCACCGCGAGATATTGTGGCTCGTGCCATCGATTTTGAAATGAAACGCCTAGGCGCTAACTCTGTATTTTTAGATATTAGTCATCAAGACAAAGACTTTATTATTGAACACTTCCCTACCATTTACGCTAAATGCCTTAGTGTGGGTATTGATATTACCAAAGAGGCCATTCCGGTCGTCCCTGCTGCGCACTATACCTGCGGCGGCGTAATGACCAATTTGCATGGCCAAACAGACTTGCAAAATTTATACGCCATTGGCGAAGTGGCCTATACCGGTTTACACGGCGCGAACAGAATGGCGTCTAATTCGTTATTAGAATGTATTGTTTTTGCCCAAGCCGCGGCTCGACATATTTTGACGCAATTGCCCCAATCTCAAGCTACCCTAACGTTGCCCGCTTGGGACGATAGCCGAGTGAGTAATTCGGATGAAGAAGTAGTGATAACGCATAACTGGCACGAGTTGCGGTTATTTATGTGGGATTATGTGGGTATTGTGCGCACCGATAAGCGACTTGAACGGGCACTGCATCGCGTAGAGTTACTAAAACAAGAAATTCACGATTATTACAGTCATTTTCGTATCAGCAATAATTTATTGGAATTACGTAATTTAGTGCAAGTGGCCGAGCTTATTATTCGCTGTGCCATGCAGCGTAAAGAAAGCCGGGGTTTACATTACAATTTGGATTACCCAAATATGCTAAGTGATAGTAAACCGAGTATTTTACAACCGCTGCGTTAAAGCGCCTCGTCAGCAACGCTGCGCCAGCGTTGCAATTGTACCCGTCTTGCCAGTGCTCGATAATCACTGGCAGACAATTGGTCGGCAAACAGATAACAGCGCTGCCGCTGGCCCATTTCGTCATACCAAAACAATTGCACAAACCAAGGGTTGAGTAGACAATTTGCGGCTAATTGCCCAGCGGGTAAAGCACTTTGTTGCCAATGCAAAGCGCCATCTTGCTCAATATGTAAAATACCGCTAACACCGGGTGCAGCCCAGTATTGCAGCATCAGATAAAAAAACGTTAGTAGCAGCAAGGCAGCGGGTAAATACCAGATCCCTTGCAGCGGTAAAGTGAGGACGATAGCGCCACCGAGCACACTGATGGCCAGTAACGCAATGCGTCGGTAACGCGAGGTTCTAAGATAAAAGCTAGACCCGGACACGATTGACGATTAACTCAACCATGGCTTGAATAGAGGCATCTTTAGAGTGTTGATGCCCCATAAACCAAGCGAATAAATCCGGATCATCACAGGCTAAGAGCCGTTCAAAATCGGCTTTTTGCTGGTCGTTTAATGCATCGTAACCTTCGTCGACGAAGGGTGCTAATAAAATATCTAACTCCAACATACCGCGACGACACGCCCAGCGCAGTTTTGGTTTACTCATTAAAGCGGTCATGTAGACTCCTCATTATTCTGCGACATTGGCAGTATCTTAACAAATATTGCGATCAGGGGTTGAGCTTTTGTGTCTTGCCCCAATCTATTTACTATTAACGGTTAAATGAACGCTCGCTATGCATACATCTTGGCTAACTGCAGAACAATACGCACAATTATCTACTCAGGTTCATGATGCTTATCTTGCTCCTTTACCTGCTTTTCAGGTATTGGCTATTAGTGGGCCTGATAACCGTAAATATCTACAAGGGCAAACGACCTGTGATATTGAAACCTTAACGGCGGACACTTTTTTACGCGGCGCACATTGTGATGCTAAAGGTAAAATGTGGGCGATATTTCAGTTGTTTGCCAAAGACGATGCGCTACTGATGGTCGCTTTTCGTGACGAACTGCAAGCCTCTGCCGCCCAACTGAAAAAATTTGGCGTGTTTTCCAAAGTAAGTTTTGACCAAACCACTGAACCTTATGCCGTGTTTGGTTTAGGCGGTTCTCAAGCAGAGCAACTTGTGACACAGTTAGGTTTTAGTCTGCCCGCGGCAGACGGTCAGGTTAGCCATGGACAACACGGCAGCTTATTACGCTTAGCTGCGGCGCATTTTATGTTGGTGCTACCGCAAACGCAGGCGCAGCAACTTATGACGGCAGATTGGCCACTGGCTGCCCCAACGGTTTGGCTTAAAGCCCATATTTTGCAAGGGTTAGCTTATTTAGAACAACCACTAATTGGCGAAGCTGTGCCACAGATGCTTAACTTACAAGCGATTGATGCCATCAGCTTTACCAAAGGCTGCTATATCGGACAAGAAACGGTAGCCCGCTTGAAATACCGCGGTGGCAATAAAAGAGCCAGTTACATTTTACACGCAAACACCAACGAACTTCCGGTCGCAGGTACAGCAATAGAACTGCAACTGGAACAGAACTGGCGCCGGATTGGCCAAGTCATTAATGCGGTGAATATCAATGACCAACTTTGGTTGTTAGCACTGCTCCCGAATGATATAACACCGGCAGACACCTTGCGGTTAAGTGCTGAGCAGCCCGTTTTGCTGCAACAGTTACCGCTACCTTATTCATTAAATTAAGAGGTTTGCATGACCATTTCTCAAGACAAAGTCGTCGCCATCCATTACACAGTAACAGATACTGCAGGTAACCAGCTTGACTCTTCTGCTGGCGGCGAACCTCTAGTCTTCCTGTTTGGCCATGGTGCATTGATCCCAGGTCTGGAACAAGCACTGATTGGCAAAAACAGTGGCGATAAATTTACGAGCAGCATTGCTGCTGCAGATGCTTACGGCGAGCGTCATGATCAACTCGTGCAATCCGTACCGAAAAACATGTTTGAAGGTATGGATGTAGAAGTAGGCATGCGTTTTCGCGCATCCGGCCCAGATGGCCGTGAACAGCCGGTCATTATTGTCGACGTTACAGAAGAAGAAGTCGTCGTTGATGGTAATCACCCACTCGCTGGCATTGAACTCAGTTTTGATGTTGACGTTGTGTTAGTTCGTGATGCGACAGCAGAAGAACTGGCGCACGGCCATGTGCATGGTTTAGATGGACATGCTGATCACTAAGGCTTATTGATTTCATTGATAAAAAAAGAACCGCAGTGACCGCTGCGGTTTTTTTATTGACCCTAAGCAAACACGCCAACTGAAAAATCATTGCTCTGAAGTAGTGCAACCCGCCGCATGAACTGCTTGACAGCCACCCCAAAGCCACATATTTTTAGCCATTGTTATTTTTTAGCCACTGAGCACATTATCCAGCTGATGAAAGATCGTATTAGTATTTCTATCTCTAGCATCAACGGCACCAAGCACTTTAGTATCGGTAAGATATTTAAGCGCAACGCTGTAATTGGCTTATGGCTTGTGCTGTTTTCAGTACTTATCACCGCGGCGGTGATTAACTATTTGCTGCATACGGTTGAACAAACCAAAACCGAGCAACAGCTACTGACCTCGCAAACGAATGCTTTACAGCAACAACTGGCTCAGTTAAATGCCGCCCGCGAAACCCTAGAACACGAATTAACCCTTAAACAAGATCAGATGCTGCAAGTCAGCCAACGTTTGGGTGAAATTGAACAGAATTTAGGTTTAGAGCAAGGTATCGACCAAAATTTAGAAGCTCGACTGGATATCGCCACCGTGAACGCCAGCGCAAGGATGGCCATGTTGCAGCTGGTACCCAATGGCTCACCACTTGATTTCGATAAACGTTCTTCTCGCTATGGGGTTCGAACCCACCCTATTTTAGGCAAGCGCCAGCATCATAATGGTATCGATCTCACGGCACCGAAAGGCACCGAAATTTATGCCCCTGCTGACGGCGTGGTGGAAGTGGTGCGTCGCAGCAATAGCGGTTATGGCAACTTATTAAAAATACGTCATGCTTTTGGTTTTGCCACGCTTTACGCTCATTTATCAGACTTTAATGTGGCAAGTGGCACCTTTGTCCACAAAGGCCAATTAATCGCTAAAGCAGGCAATACCGGCAGTTCAACCGCACCGCATTTACACTATGAAATTCATTTTCTTGACCGGTCGCTTAATCCACAACACTTTATGGAATGGGATTCCGGTAATTTCGACCTGTTGTTCGAAAAAGAGAGGAGTATTAAATGGGATTCTTTGGTAACCATGTTGCAAACCAAGGCAAGCACACAATTACAACTGTCATCGCTGAGGGATGCGTCCTTAACGGCAACTGCCGAGTAAACAGTGATATGCAAATCGACGGCGAACTTGAGGGTAACGTCGAATGCAAAAGTACTGTCATCATCAGCTGTAGTGGTAAAGTTGTCGGCGAAATCACCGCTGACAAGGTAATGATAAATGGCTATTTCGATGGTCAAATCACCGCTAACATAGTTGAAATACTGCCTCAAGGCAAAGCACATGGCGTGGTGTTCAGCGATAATCTGTGTATCGAACGTGGTGGCAGTTTTTTCGGCGAAACGCATGCCTCTAAACCTGGCCAACAAAACCTGCTGTTAACCGACGAACTGCAACCCAACAACGTTGCTGAACTTAGCCAAGCGAAATAACGCCGCTTTATGCTACACTATGCCCTTTACGTGCAGACAATGGGTCTGCGCCAAGTGCAGGATAGTCCCCTTGAGTGTTCAACTTAGTTTCAGCGCCTTTGCGCTTTCACCCGCCTTACTCGATACCTTAACCAGCCTGAATTATCATCAGCCTACGCCTGTGCAGGCACAAAGCCTACCGGCAATTTTGGCGGGTAAAGATGTGCTGGCTCAGGCCGCGACGGGCTCGGGTAAAACAGCCGCCTTTGCACTAGGCCTACTTAGTCATTTAGACGTTAAGCGTTTTCGGGTACAAAGTTTAGTGTTATGCCCCACACGTGAATTGGCTGAACAAGTCGCCACCGAAATTCGAACTTTGGCGCGCGGCATCCATAACATCAAAGTATTAACCTTATGTGGTGGTATTCCGGCCAAAGGACAAATTTTGTCCTTAGAACACGGTGCGCACATCATTGTGGGCACACCGGGTCGAGTGTTAGATCATTTACAACATGAGCGTTTGAACCTAGAAGAACTGACGATGTTAGTGCTCGATGAAGCCGATCGGATGCTCGAGATGGGTTTTGCCGAAGACTTACAACAGATCATCGATGCTATGCCAGCACAGCGCCAACAACTGCTGTTTAGTGCCACCTTTGCGCCTGCCGTGAAGAAACTGGCAAACGAGCTGTTACATTCACCCCAAGAAGTGATTATTGATAGCCCTGCTGCCAAAGCCAATATTAATCAGCAATTCTTTTTGCTGAGCCATAACCAAGAACGCAGCCAAGCCACGGTACGTTTAATTTTGGCTAAAGCGCCGCAAAGCTGCGTTATTTTTGCCAATACCCGTAAAGAAGTGCAAAGCTTAGCCGAGCAATTAAAATATGCCGGTTTTAGTGTGGCTGCCTTACACGGTGATTTAGAGCAGCGCGAACGCGAACAACAACTGCTGCAATTTGCCAATGGCAGCTTACAATTGTTGGTAGCCACCGATGTGGCGGCACGCGGTTTAGATATCGAAAAGCTTGATCTGGTGATTAACTATGAACTGGCGCACGATACGGATACGCATATCCATCGCATTGGCCGAACCGGTCGTGCCGGCGAGCAAGGGGTCGCATGCACGCTGTATACCACGCAAGACGGTAATAAAATTAGCCAACTTGAAGAGGCGCTGGGCCAAGAGATTAATCCTGAGCCCTTACCGGAAACCAGCAATAGCAAGCCGCTATTACCGCTCATGGCAACCATTGAAATTGACGGCGGTAAAAAACAAAAATTACGCCCGGCCGATATTGTGGGTGCGCTCACCCGTGATGATCAGATTGCTTTTGCCGATATTGGTAAAATTCAATTACAGGATTTTCGGGCTTATGTGGCGGTAAAACGCAGCGCTTTAAAAGCCGCTTTGCAGCAATTAAACAACAGCCGCATCAAGGGCCGCAGTTTTCGGGCTTACCGTTTAGGTAACGATTAACTAGGGCTTGTTGACGTTTGCTGTTTAGATTTTGTTCGTTTGGCGATGTTTTGATCGCGAAACGAGGAGTGCAGTACGCGGTACCCGGTTTGTTATTCTAAATAAACGACAAGTGAAGCTACCGCGTCCTGCTCTCGCCCTGACCTACATCCATGTAGGCCACAAAGAGCAAAGCATCGCCAGACGAACCCTACTCAAAACCTTTGTCACGGCGCAAGGCCTTAGTATGGCCTTGCTGCTTCTTCTGCTGTAAGCGTTTTTGCTGGCTGCCATAAGTTGGTTTAGTGGCAAAACGTTTCTTCGGGGTTTTACTGACACTGTGCACCAACTCCACAAATTGCAATAATGCCAGCTCGCGGTTTTGCTCTTGGCTGCGGCTTTGCTGACATTTAATCAAAATTTTGCCGCTGAGTGTAATACGGTGATCAGACAATTGCAGCAAACGGCTTTTGTAGATCTCAGGTAAGCTGGAGTGGGCAATATCAAACTGCAGCAGCACTGCCGTTGATACTTTGTTTACATGCTGGCCGCCAGGGCCAGAGGAGCGCACAAATTGCCAACTCAACTCATCATCTGCTACATGAACATTTGCATTAATCCTGATCACCGCTGCTCCTTAACGCTCCCAGTAAGCCTCTTCTAAGCTATCTTCGCGCTCAGGTAGGCCTTTAGACAAACGTGGAGCATTCTGTACTAAAATCTCATAGCTGACCCGATTGGCGTATTTACATAATTGTGCAAACGATGAATAAGCCAAGTATGACTCTTCGTGCTTGCTCGATAACGGCTGCACTTGTTTATGATAATGATTCGCCGCCATATCATGTAATATGGCCGCTAAGGCCCCATCACCGGCGCCATTGGTATTTTTAATGCGCTCTGGGCCGCCTAAATACGGATCAATGTGCGAATAGACCTTTAAGGGTGCTTGGCAATTTTGCCGCAGCATCGGCCGACTAAATTCAAAGCGATTAAAATCTGCTAAGCTTGCCGATTTGATCGGGTTAGAACTCTCACGCTTCATACTTTCATCAGTATAACCGCACAAGTATAGCCCCTCAGCGCCTGCGGTGATCAACACCATATCGGTGATCTCTAAAGCGGCTTGCGCTGCGCGTAGCGGATCAGCAAAGCCGGTTAACGCTTCGGCCTCTAATTCATTCATTGCCAGCACATTGACATATTTACTAACATTTTCAATGATTTGCTCGCGGTTTTCTTCCACCAAATGCCGCGTACCTAAGCTCATCACCACCGGTACTTGCTGCTCACTGGCATCCGACAACGCTTTAAGCATAGCTTGTTGAATGGGCTGATCAGTGGCGCGCAAGGGGTAAGCACTGACCACAAACGCTGCCGCGCCTGCAATAATGTCAGTCGGGATATACTCCGGTGCCAGCTGATCCATATCACTGGGATCGATAACAAAAGTACGTTCACCATCGGGCGTAATCATCGTGATACCACGGCCAATATCACCGGCAACACCTTGCAGGCGGTTCATATCCACTTTCGAGCTGGTATGACACACATAATGATAGGCTGGCGAGCCAAGCGCGATATTGGCCGACATCACGCCGAGCAACACCGATTTATCATCGGCTAATACGGAGTAATTATGAATGGTATTACCAATAGTGCCACCGGCAAAATGATCCGAAATCGCTTGCTCCACCACCAACTCATGGTAAATCTCGTTGGCTTTTTCATGGGCGACTAAATTGGATAACCCTTTGGGAATATTATGTTTCGCGAGAAACTCATCACTGACACTGGCCACTACATCAACGATAGTTTGATCAAGCCCTACGATATACGTGTCTAACTCCGGCCGCACTTCAAAACTGGGCAGTTGTGGTTTAGGTTGGGATACTGGGAAGTAATGCTTTATTTTGCGCAAACCAGGAAATTTCATAGCGTAGGCTCAACTGAAAACAGGCCGGTATGTTAACAAAAATACCGGCAAAAAAGTAAAGTAATGTCAGCTGGCATCACGCAAAAACACCGGTTTATCCAAGCTGGATAACGTATCGCTGAAATAATAACCATCAAGGTCGAATTGTTGTAATTGTGCAGGTTCTTGTAATGCGTGCTGGATCACATAACGCGCCATCAGGCCACGCGCTTTTTTGGCATAAAAACTGATGATTTTATATTGGCCATTTTTATAGTCTCGAAACTCAGGCGTAATAATGCGTGCCGATAAGTTTTTTTTATCGACCGCTTTAAAATACTCTTGTGAGGCTAAATTGAGTAATACATCACTGCCCAAAGCCGCCAGCTGCTGTTGTAAAGCCTTAGTCACTTCGGCCTGCCAAAAGGCATACAAATCTTTACCGCGTGGATTCGACAGTTTTGTGCCCATCTCAAGCCGATAAGCTTGCATCAAATCTAAGGGCCTTAATACACCATATAAACCGCTAAGAATACGCAAATGGTTTTGTGCATAGTTTAGCTCGTCATCCGACAGGCTATCCGCCGCTAGGCCTTGATACACATCACCATTGAACATAAATAACGCAGCTTTCGCATTGTCGGTATTAAACGGGGGCTGCCACTGTGCAAAGCGTGCCGCATTTAAACCCGCCAATTTATCACTAATATGCATTAAAGATGACAAATCAGCTGGGGTTAACTGCTGACAAACCGTGGCTAATGCTTTGGCATCCTGTAATAAAGCAGGTTGACTAAAACTCAGCTCACGCGCGACGGGGGTTAAATCTAAATCTTTGGCTGGCGATACCACCATCAACATAAAGACGGCTCCTATTTTGACAAAATGAGCGTTTATACTGCACAGCCGCGGTTTCAGACCTTGCAGACAACGATATAGCCCATTATGCTGTTTACTAACTCGATTGCAAAAGGAATCTGCATCAGCGTTACCACTCTGTCGCCCGCTGTATCTGGTTTTTGCTGACTGTCCTCTTACGTTCGTTAAGCTGCAACTAACGGCAGAGCAGCCTCGTTAAGGGCAGATCCCACATTAACCCTGTTTTTAGACAAACGGCTATTTTGTTGTTATTTTATTACAAGAATAGCCATTTAGACGTATACTTAAGCTAATTCCAACTAATAAGTGGTAAGTGAACAACATGAATGATCTTCTCAGCCAATTAAAAGCCGTCACCACCGTGGTCGTTGATAGCGGTGATCTGGGTGCTATTGAACAGTTTCGTCCGGTCGATGCCACCACCAATCCATCGTTATTATTAAATGCCAGCCAACTCGACTTTGCTAAGCCCATCTTAGCGGCAGCGATTGCCTATGCTAAAGCACAAACCAGTGACAAAGACGCGCAGTTAAGCTTAGCCAGTGATAAATTTGCGGTAGATATTGGCACGGCTATTAGTAAGTTAGTCCCTGGCCGCGTGTCTACCGAAGTCGATGCCAGATTGTCCTTTGATCGTGATGCAACCTTAACCAAGGCACGGCAATTAGTAGCCTTATACCAGCAAAACGGTGTCAGTCGTGAGCGCATCTTAATTAAAATTGCCTCAACCTGGGAAGGGATCCAAGCGGCCAAAGTGCTTGAGCAAGAAGGCGTGCAGTGTAATTTAACCCTGTTATTCCATATGGCGCAGGCACGCGCTTGTGCCGAAGCCGGTGTGTTCCTGATTTCTCCCTTTGTCGGGCGTATACTCGACTGGTACAAAGCCAATACCAAACAAGACTACACCGCCGAAACCGATCCTGGTGTCTTGTCGGTACGCGAGATCTACCGCTTCTTCAAAACTCATGGTTACAACACGGTAGTGATGGGTGCCAGCTTCCGTAATATTGGTGAAGTATTAGCGCTTGCCGGCTGTGACCGTTTAACCATTAGCCCAGGTTTGTTAGAAGAGCTGCAACAGCAGCAAGGCGAATTAACCGTACATTTGAAAGACGACGGCGCCACAGCGACAAAACCAGCGGCATTAACCGAAGAAGCCTTTCGCTGGGCACTTAACGAAGACGCCATGGCGACGGAGAAATTGGCCGAAGGGATCCGCAAATTTGCCGTGGATCAACGCAAACTCGAAGCATTACTCGCTGCCCAACTTTAACCTCTGATTTGTAGGAGATGACGCGATGTCGGTAACCCTTACGGCTTTATTAAGCCCTCTAGCAGCGAAGCAGCAACCCCTGCGGCAATTATTTGCGGCAGAACCGGGCCGTGCTAAACGTTTTAGCACCAGCGCTTGTGGTATTTATTTAGATTATTCAAAAAACTTATTAGACGAGCAAAGTTGGCAAGCTTTGCAGCAATTAGCCACACAAAGCAAAATTCGTCAGCTCAGTAAACAAATGCAAGCCGGTGCGGCCATTAATAATACTGAACAGCGCACCGTGTGGCATACGCGATTGCGCCAACAAGATCTGAGCAATTTACAGCTAGCCGGCGAAGATATTGGTGCAGCCATTACGGCTTGTCAGCAGCAAATGGCACAATTGATTGATGATTTACACGCACAGCGTTATATCGGCTATCAAGGTAAACCGATCACTGATTTAGTCTGGGTAGGCATTGGTGGCTCATTATTAGGCCCACAGATGGCCGTAGAAGCACTAACACCCTATCATTGCAGCCCGGTAAACTTGCACTTCGCAGGGAATATCGACGGTGCGGTGGTGAGCGATATCACCAAAAAACTCGATCCTGCCACCACCCTCGTCGTGGTGGCGTCTAAGTCTTTTGGCACCGAAGAAACCAAACAAAATGCCTTGGCATTACGGCAGTGGTTTAACGACGCCGGTGCCGACAGTAGCGCCATTGCTCATCACTTTTGGGCGACCTCGTCTAATGTTAAAGCGGCTGCCGAGTTTGGCATTATTGAGAAACATATTTTACCCATGTGGGATTGGGTTGGTGGTCGTTATTCATTATGGTCTGCCATTGGTTTACCCATTGCATTAATGATCGGCAATAGCGCTTTTAAAGAATTGCTAGCCGGTGCTGCCGCCATGGATGAGCACTTTTTTAATGCCCCCTTTAGTGAAAACTTGCCGGTTATTTTGGCATTGCTAGGCATTTGGTACATCAATGGTTTTGGCTGCCAAGCTCAAGCCTTATTGCCTTACAGTCATTATTTACGTTTATTGCCCTCTTATGTGCAACAACTGGATATGGAGAGTAATGGTAAGTCGGTTGACCGTCGCGGCCAACCACTACAAGACGCCACGGCACCCGTGATCTGGGGCGATGCAGGCACCAATGGCCAACATGCGTATCATCAATTGTTACATCAAAGCCAATTAAAAGTACCGGCTGATTTTATTCTGCCCTTACAGGTAAGCCACAGCTTAGCGGATCAACATCAACGCTTAGCGGCGCATTGTTTTGCGCAAACACAGGCGTTGATGCAGGGTAAAACGGAAGAGGAAGCCCTTGCCGAATGCTTAGCTGCAGGCATGACACAACAGGCCGCGGCAGAGCTGGCGCCCCATAAAGTATCGCCGGGTAATAAGCCCAGCAACACCCTATTACTCGATGCTTTATCGCCTTATCACCTCGGCGCGTTAATCGCCATGTATGAGCATAAGGTGTTTTGCCAGGGGGCTATTTGGGAGCTGAACAGCTTTGATCAATGGGGCGTCGAGTTAGGTAAACAACTCTCAGGCCCCATTTATCAGGCGATCAGTGGTCAAGCTGACGGACAATTTGATTGCTCAACCGCCAACTTAATAAAACGCTTTTTGCAAAAACCTTAGGCATACCACCAAGCTTATTATTATTTGATTAACGTAAAAAGGCTGCTTTCGCAGCCTTTTTTTTGGCTTGTCATCTTGTTGTCACTTTTTAGTTTTATTTTTAAACAAAATATGGTAGAACCTTTGTTGAAAATAACAACAAAATCAACATCAGATGAGGCCGTAATATGGAAAGCTTCGAAGACTTACTGAATATGTTGGAACGACCTGCTGCGAAGACACGTGTGGTCAAACGCAAATGGCGTGAAATTGAAGAGCTGAAAGAGCGTCAACGTCTCAAAAAGGAACTCTGTGACATAGATTGGACCATCGAACCTGAACTAGATAACATTGAATTATAAACAATAGGCCCGCTACTCGTAGCGGGCCTATTGTTTTCATCACTGTGCTAGGATCGCATGCCAATTAATCGGCGTTTTACCCGCCGCTGTTAATAGGCTATTGGTCTGTAAAAAGTGTCCACATCCGAAAAACCCTCGGTGCGCCGATAAGGGTGAAGGATGCGGTGCCGTTAAAATATGATGGCGCTGAGCGTCAATCAGCCGGGCTTTCTTTTGCGCATGACTCCCCCACAATAAAAACACCACCTGTTCACAGTGGGCGGAAATTTGTTGGATAACGAAATCGGTAAACGGTTCCCAGCCAAGTTTCTGATGTGAATTCGGGCTATTCGCTTCCACGGTCAGCACCGTGTTCAGTAACAATACCCCTTGCTCAGCCCAGCGCTGTAAACAGCCTTGATCCGTGGCGGCAAAATCAGCATATTCCAGCGCCAGCTCTTTGTAGATGTTTCGTAGCGACGGCGGCACTTTTACCCCAGCTCGAACTGAAAAAGCTAGGCCATGTGCTTGATTTGGCCCGTGATAGGGATCCTGGCCTAAAATCACCACTTTTAGCTGTGCTAATGGCGTTAATTTAAACGCATTAAACACCTCATTACTCGGTGGATAAATCACCTTACCACTGGCTCGCGCTTGTTCAACCTGAGCCAGTAAGTCTAAAAAATATGGCTGCTGTTTTTCAGCAGCCAACACATCAGCCCACAGCATTATTGAGCAGCCGTTTGCCGAATCACTTGCTCTAAGGCACTAAAGTCAGCAGGGATCTCTAAATTTAAGCCCGGCTCAGCGGCACATTTAGCTAAAATTGCCGGTAACGCGATTGGATTGCCTAGAATATTCTCGACCTGCTCTTTAAACTTAGCCGGATGTGCCGTACCTAAGAAGATTCCAAACTCACCCGGTTGTAAACAACGTTTTAACGCTTTATAAGCCACGGCCGCATGCGGCTCGCTTAAATAACCTTCTTGCGCCAATAAACGCATACCGACTTGCGTATCGTCTTCATCAACCATGGTCGCTTCAATATCACTGCGGCTTATCACACCTTGCGCTAGCAATGCTTCAACCCGCGGCCAATTGTTAGGGGCACTGACATCCATGGCATTAGACAAGGTTGCACGGGTATCTTTTGGCTGCCATTCGCCATTTAACCAATAACGAGGCACCGTATCATTAAGATTGGTTGCAGCCACTAAGCGCTTGATCGGTAACCCCAAAGCTTTGGCAATTAAACCCGCCGTTAGGTTACCAAAGTTACCACTCGGCACCGCGATAACCACTTCTGAGCGTTTATCTACCGGTACTTGTGCCATAGCTTCAAAGTAATAACAGATTTGTGCAAACAAGCGGCTGATATTAATCGAGTTAGCCGAGTTGATATTAAACTCAGCAACCAGTGCTTTATGATCGAACACTTGTTTGACTAACGCTTGGCATTGATCAAAATCGCCTTCCACCGCTACGGTGGTAATATTTTCACCCAGCGTCGTAAACAGTTTTTCTTGCAGCATGCTGATTTTACCCTTCGGATACAAAATCACCACCTGCACGCCCGGTTGTTTAAAAAAAGCATGCGCCACGGCAGCCCCAGTATCGCCTGAAGTGGCAGTCACAATCGTAGTATGTTGTTGCTGCTGCGCTTGCGCTAAGGCTTGCGCCATAAAGCGCCCACCGAAATCTTTAAAAGCTAGCGTTGGGCCATGAAATAACTCTAGGCAATGCACTTGCTCGTTTACCGCAACCAGCGGTGCCGGAAAGGTAAAGGCGTGCGCAACCATCTGGTGTACTTGCTGCGGGCTGAGTTCATCACCAATTAGCGCAGATAAAATCTCCGCACTGCGTTGTACTAAGGGCAAACTCAGTAAATGCTCAATATCCAATTTGGGCCAACTGCTCGGGAAAAACAACCCTTGTTGCTGCCCTAGCCCCTGGCGTACGGCTTGTAAAAAACTGACCTGCTCTGCAGGTACTTTTAAATTATTTAATTGCATGCTTCTTCCTCCAGCGCCCGCGCGCCTGTATTCGCCAGACGACACACTACGGTGAGCGCATCTTGATTTTTTGCATAATGGGTTTGCAGATATTGAGCCGCGAAATCAGCCACAGCGCTACTATTACATACGGCAAATAACGTTGGCCCTGCGCCAGAGATACCTAAATGCAACACCCCTGCGTCAGTGAGCGCTGCTCGCAATGCCGTTAATTCAGGTAATAACGGCAAACGTGCCGGTTCAGCCACCAGATCTTGTAAAGCGGCCGCCGCATCAACGTCGTCGCTACTGTATAAGGCGCTAACAAAGCGACTTAAGGCACCTGCAAATTTAATGCTATGTGCTAACGAGAGTTGTTTTGGTAACACTTCACGTGCCGCTTTGGTGGATAACACGGTACCGGGGTAGCATAACACCACTTGCCAGTCTGCAAACCAAGGCAAACTGCGACAAATTGCCGGGCTATCCGGTAGCATTAATTGCAAGCCGCCAAAATAAGAAGGCGCGACATTGTCATAATGCACACTACCACTGACGCCCCCTTCAGCCGTCGCCATCAGTTGGAGCAGTTCAGTTTGACTAAAGGGCTGACCGAAATAATCGTTAAAGGCATAAAAAGCGACAACAATTGAGCAAGCACTAGAACCTAAACCGCTACCAACGGGTAGGTTTTTATGTAAGTGTAATTGCAAGCGAGGTAGCGTTTTACCTAACGCCTGCTCAAAAGCATAAAAGGCCTGGCTCACTAAATTATCCGTGGTACCTGCAGGTAACTGATGCACATAACGGCCACTGATGGTCAGCGATAAAGACTCCGCCTCGCCTAAGATATCTAATACATCGCCCAGCAAACTGCCATCTACTGGCGCAAAGGCTGCGCCAAGCAAATCGAAGCCGACCGACAAATTACCCGTCGATGCCGGAGCGTAATACCGTTTAATACTGTTTTTTTGCATTATTTATACCTGCTGCTGCCAACTTAGCGTGCGCATGATGTCGCTAAACACCCCTGCCGACGTCACTGCGGCTCCGGCACCATAGCCCCGCAGCACAAACGGGATAGGTTGATAATAACGACTTAACATCGATAAGGCGTTCTCGCCGTCTTTCACTTTTGCTAAGGGATGATCAACCGCTAACGCTTTAATGGCCACCTTACATTTACCATCACGAATTTCACCAATGTAACGTAGCACCTGCCCTGCTGCTTTGGCTTCGGCTAAGCGCTTTGCAAAATGCTCGTCAAGGCTGGGTAAACGCGCCATAAAGTCATCGATACTGCCACTGGCATCAAAATCGGCAGGTAATACAGACTCCACCTCGACATCACTTAAATCCAGCTGTAAACCCGACTCCCGAGCCATAATTAACAGCTTACGTGCGACATCCATACCCGATAAATCATCACGAGGATCTGGCTCAGTAAAGCCCAGCGCCTTGGCTTTGGCCGTTACGGTTGATAAAGCAACACCCGCTTCTAACTCACCAAAAATATAAGAGAGCGAACCAGATAAAATGCCTTCAAAGGCTAACAGTTCATCACCCGCATTAATTAAACCTTGCAGTGTATCAATGACCGGTAAGCCAGCGCCTACAGTGGTTTCATATAAGAAGCGACGACGCTGTTGCTGGGCAACCGTCCGTAGCTTGTGATAATAGTCTAAACTGGCCGTGTTGGCTTTTTTGTTGGGTGTCACGACATGAAAACCCGCCGCCAGAAAATCAGCATACTGGTCGGCAATTTGCTGTGAACTGGTGCAATCCACTAATACCGGGTTAATCAAATGCTGTTCTTGCACAAAACGATTTAATTCAGCCAAAGAGAAGGTTTGCTTGGCAGCCGGCAATTGTTGCTGCCACGACTCTAATGCTATGCCATCACCGGCTAATAATAACTGCTTACTGTTGGCAATGCCGTACACCGTTAAGCGCACTTGTCGTTGTTGCAAAAACGCTTGTTGACGATGGATTTGAGCCAATAACTCACTACCAACCACACCACAGCCCACCAAAAACACATCAATACTCGGGATATGGCTAAAAAAGTTTTCATGACACACTTTTACTGCACTTTGACAACTGCGTTGCTCTACCACCGCCGAGATCGAACGCTCACTGCTGTCTTGCGCTATCGCCACAACATTCACTCGGGCTTGCGCTAACGAGGCAAAGAACTTTGCGGCAACGCCTTTATGTTGGCGCATGCCATCCCCCACCAAGCTGACAATGGCCATATCAGATTGAATGATTAACGGTCGTAATAATTTGGTTTGTAATTCGAGTTCAAATTCTTGCTCTAACGCGCGTTTAGCGGCCTGCAAATGTAATTGTGGCACACAAAAACTGATACTGAATTCAGACGAAGATTGCGTGATCAAACTGACCGAGATCTGTGAACGTGCCATGGAAGCGAAAACCCGGCTTGCCATGCCAACGACACCTTTCAAGCCAGGGCCGGAAACAGTGATTAACGCTAAATGCTCTAGGCTTGAGATCCCTTTTACTAAGGCTTCACCATCACCGTCGTTATCGATACAGGTACCCGGTGCACTTGGGTTCAACGTATTTTTGATATAACACGGTATTTGCACTCGCGCTAAGGGGCCGATGGTTTTCGGATGCAGTACTTTGGCACCAAAGTACGATAGCTCCATCGCTTCATCATACGACAAACGATCAATTAAGCGCGTTTGTTTTACTTGCCGTGGATCGGCACTGTAAACACCATCAACGTCCGTCCAGATTTCACAGGCACTGGCTCGGATTGCCGCAGCGACGACTGCAGCAGAGTAATCTGAACCGTTTCGCCCCAATAAAGCCGTTTCGCCTTGAGCGTTGCTTGAAACAAAACCCGCTAACACATAGATACTGGCAGGCAAACCGGCAATGGCTTGTTGAAATTGTTGTGCCGTCGCTTCCACATCCGCGGTGGCATTTAAGAAATCACCATGGCTTTTCACTAATTTTACGGAATCAAGTGATGCGGCATCTGCACCACGCGCTTGCAACAACGCCGTCATCAGCGCCACGCTAAATTGTTCACCCAAGCCCAGAATTTGCGCCTTGATATGATCGGGACAGAAGCGTAATAGGCTCATACCCTGTAATCGCAAACTTAATTGTTCAATTTGCTGGGTAATTAACTGCTGCACAACCTGCTGCTGTGCGGCACTGATACCTACCACATCTTGCAATAGTTGCTGATAACGTTGCTGTAACTGTTGCAGTAGCGCTTGAAAATCGGCCCCCAAATAAGCCAGATCCGTTAATTCTACCAGCGTATTGGTCACCCCTTGTGGGGCCGATAAGACTAAACACACTTGTTCCGTCGTAGCTTGTTGCATCACGATCGTTGCCACTTCACTGAAGCGGGCAACTGACGCCAACGATGACCCACCAAATTTTAGCACCCTCATGTCTCTCTCCTCGCGCATTGTCGTCTTTCGTTGTTTTGCTATCGCAGACCCATCGCCATTATCGGCCAAAAAAAAACCCGAAACCTTTTGAGGTCACGGGCCTTTTTACAGACAACACACCGCCGACCTCCTACCCCGCAGGGTTGGTGGTGATAATAATCATGGTGAGTGCTGTCATTTTTATTTTCATGGGCACACTATGCACGGACTTATAGACGTCTGTCAATCCTTTTTCTGATTTAACTGGCTATCGCTGCGGCATTCCAAATACTGACCTGATTTCGGCCCGCTCGTTTGGCTTGATACAGGGCTTGATCGGCTTGTAAGATCAATTCATCTGCACTGTTCGATATTTGATGCAAACTCACGCCCGCGCTAATTGTCACCCGCGCTTTGGGTTCATGCTCGATAAAAGCTTGTTCTGATAATTGCAAACGGATCCGGTTGGCCACTTCTATTGCCCCATTTAAAGTGGTATCTGGCAGCACGACCGCAAAAGAGGCGCCACCGAAGCGTGCTAAGAGATCATTATCACGCAATAGCCCTGCACAATGACGCGCTAGCGACTGTAACAAGATATCTGCTACTTTGTGGCCATATTGGTCATTAAGGTGTTTAAACTGATCAATATCAAACATCATTAGCGATAATGGCCGCTCATAGCGCTCGGCTCGTGCGATTTCTAATAGTAATTGTTGCTGCCAAAATTGTCGATTCATCAAGCCGGTAAGACTATCTTGGCGGTCGTGAATTTTGAGTTGTTGCTGCGTCATTAATAATTGAGCGTGATAACGCGCTTGCTCACTGGCATCTTGGATCCACAAGCACAGAAATTGTTCGTGAGTTTGAGGGTGACGTAAGGCAATAAGCGTGCAATTTTGCGCCATATACACTTGTGTTTGGTCCAGGTGTTGTTGGCGAGGAAACTTCAGTAAATACAAGCGCTGTTGCCAGCTAATCTGTTCGGTTTGTTGGCTGGTCAACACACTCTGCATTTTCCGATTGAACCACGCTTTAGGCACTTCGGGAAACAAAGAAAAAAACGATTTGCCTACCAGCTCTCGCTCTGTCAATTCGCTATATCGGTAAATAAAGCTGTTGGCGTAACTGATTTGGCAATGCGAATTCAGTAACAAAACGCCACCAGGTAAATGTTGCACCATGGCTACTAATATCGACGAGATCACACAGATTCCTCTTTTTACCGCCAATTGCTGACTATTTTGCTATAACTATTTTAAATCTTACGCTTATTCGTTATGGTAACAGTAATACATAATAATAAAACGATGATCAATCTTAGGGTGATACCATGCAGCAACCCAGCTTGTCAAAAAAGCTGCTGACAAAAGTCTTATCAGTCTATTTTATTTTGACGCTCGTGGTGACCGTTGGCCAGATCGTTGCTGAATATTACAACGCCAAAAATTATATTAATAACGAGCTAACCACCTTACAAAACACCTTCGCTGGCAGTTTGACGCGGGCGATTTGGGAGCTCAACACCCCACAAACCTTAAATATTGCCGACGGCTTGTTAGCCATCCCAACCATTGAAGGGATTATTGTGCGGGACGATAACGGCGCCATTATTACTCAATCTGGCCGTTATATTGATATTCAACAACGCTTTAGCAACCAATTGGTGAGTGAAGAAGTCAGTTTAAGTGAACAAGGCTCGGGTATTTTTGGATTTACCTTTCCGTTAATCTTTGAGTTTTCTGGCAGAACAAGCCAAGTAGGCGATGTCACGCTATTTTCCAGCCGCGATATTGTTATCGAACGTATCAAAGTGGGTTTATATTTCTTAATTGCCAACGCAATGCTAAAAACCACTTTTTTAATTATCTTATTCTTACTGGCGTTTCGCCGTTATCTGATTGAACCTTTAGCTGATTTAAGCCAACAAATTGAAGATTTAGATCTCGACCAGTTGGATGGCAGCAAAGTCATTGTCGCAGAAGATCAAGGCGCCGAGTTATCCTTTATGGCAAATGCGTTTAACCGACTGCTGGCTCGCTTAAGCGACAATCAAGGCCAATTAAAACAAACACAGCAACAATTGCTGGTATCACATAATAAATTAGATCAACAAAACCTCTTATTAGAACAAGAAGTCGCGCGCAAAACCTCGGGGTTAAGTCAAGCGATGATGGATTTGCAGCAACAAAAACAAGAATTACTGCATAAAAAACAAGCTCTACGTGAAGAAATCGAACAGCGTGTGCAAACAGAAAGTAACTTACTGCAAAAACAACGTGAGCTGCAGGAGACCATTGATAACTTAAACTTAGCGCAAGACCGGCTAGTGCAATCTGAAAAAATGGCGGCACTCGGCGGTTTAGTCGCCGGTATTACACATGAAGTGAATACCCCTGTGGGGATTTGTGTTACGGCCACCAGCTTTTTAGATGAGCGTGTCAGCAAACTGAGCAGCGCTTATCAACAAAAACAGCTTACGCCCAAAATGCTCGAAGAATTCTTACAAGAAGCGCAACAAAGTACCGCCTTATTGCAATCAAATTTAACGCGAGCATCCGATCTGATTGCTAGCTTTAAACAAATCGCCGTGGATCAAGCCAGTGAAGCCACCCGCACCATCAATCTTTGCGACTATCTGAATGAAATTATTCGTTCATTACAGCCGCACTTTAAGAAAACCCAGTATCAAATTGAGGTGAACTGCGAAGAGAACATTATCCTAGATTGCCCTGCCGGTGCTATTTCACAAATTATTACCAACCTGTTGATGAACTCATTGATCCATGGCTTTGAAGACCGAGAGCATGGGCTGATCCGCATTACCGTGCTAGACAATGAGCACAATATTGATATCCATTATGCTGACGATGGTAAAGGGCTCGCGGCCGATCAATTAGCGCAATTATTTCATCCGTTTTTTACCACCAAGCGCAATCAGGGTGGCAGCGGCTTAGGTACGCATATCATCTATAACTTAGTTCGCCAAACGCTAGGTGGCAGCATTGAGGTCAGCAGCCAACTGGGCGCAGGCTTGCATTATCATATTTGTTTTCCTAAAAAACTAAATAGATAGCGCCGCTTGAAGCAGGGTATACTGCCGCTCTTTGCTGTAAAATGAGTAAAGTTTTTATGTGGTTTAAAAATATTCGGGTTTACAAACTCAGCGCTCCGCTGACAACAGATTTGGCCAGCCTTGAGCAAGCCTTCGCTGAATTTAAGTTCAGCCCTTGTACCGGCCAAGAAGCAGTGAAAAGTGGGTTTAGCTATCCACTGCATAACAGTATTAAACAATATTGCCATCAACAGCAGCACCGCTGGTTTTTTGCGATTAAGCGCCAAGAAAAGATCCTGCCTGCTGCCGTGATCAATGAAGAGTTACAACCCAAAATTGATGCTGCCGAGCAAGAACAAGGCCGCGCGTTAAGTCGCAAAGAAAAACAGGCTTTAAAAGAAGAGCTTATTCATACTTTACTGCCGCGTGCTTTCAGTCGTTCACAGCTGACTCAAGGTTATTATGATGCGCAACAAAACTGGTTGGTGATTAATAGCAGCAGTGCGAGTAAAGCAGAAGATATCTTGGCTTTACTGCGCAAAGCCATGGGTTCTTTACCGGCTTTACCTTGGTTAGACAGCCATAAACTGAATAGTCAGTTGCAACAATGGTTAAAGCATGAAGATTTACCCAAGGGCTTTATGCCAGGGGCGGAAGTCGAGTTAAAAGCGCCCGATGAAGAAGGTGCCAAGGTGCGCTTTAGTAATCATTTACTCAGCGCCGATGAAGTACAAACCCATTTACAAGATAAATTGGTTACACGCATCAGCTTGCAACAAACCGAAGGTGTCTCACTAACCATCACTGATGATGGCAGTATCAAACAAGTCAAATACCCAGATAGCGTTATTGAGCACAATGATGAACTGGGCTGGGATGATTTACCGGCACGATTAGATGCAGATTTGCTATTGATGGCGGACAGTGTCAACAATGCCCTGCTCGCCATCAGCGAGCAGGTGAATAGCCATCCGGAAAGTTAAGATTTATTGAAACAGTTGCCGAATGTCTTGGTACAGGTTGGCAATTTGCGGTTGTTGCATAAACTCCGGTACCGACACCACTTGCTGCGTAACATAATGCGTTAGCAATTGGTGTTGTTCTTCCGTTGATTTGTAATAACCGCGTGCTACGGCCGCTAAACGGATAAAATCCGTATAATCTAATTCTGGGCTGGCCTTACAGACGCGCCATGTTTTGGCTGCACGCTGCAACTCGTCATCAAAGCCCCACGCCTTTAACACTTTGACACTAATATAAGGCGCCGCCTTGTCGATCACACTGGTTAAAAAAATCGGATGCCCAAACACTTCTGGATGCCGTTCGGCTTCGGTGATCACGGCAAGCGCCCCAATATTATGCACTAACGCACATAACGTCATCACATCCGCACTTAACGTACATTGCTTATTCACTGTTTGATAGGCTTTTAAGCAGGCCACCGCGATCGCCGCGACCTGCACATTGTCTTGCCATAATTTATCTAAATGCTGCTGTACTTGTTTATATTGCGATATGAATAACTGCTCTACCGCCATCGCGGTGGCGATATTTTTAATTTGGCTTAAACCAATTCGAGTAACCGCTTGGTTTAAGGTGCTCACCTTAATAGAACGCCCCATAAAGGCGCTGTTAGCGACTTTCATCATCCGGGCTGTCAAGGAGGGGTCTTGTGAAATAACCTCTGCCATTTGCGCTAAGCTTACGCTGGCATCATCGGCTCGTTGCCGCACTCGTAACGCAATTTCTGGCAAGGTCGGTAAGACCAAGCGGTCATTACGGATCTTGTCATCTAAAATAGTCAGTAATGCTTGTTGTGCACTCATACTGCGCAGTCTCTCGGTTAATCAATGAAAACTCGTTATAGGGCTTAATAGTAAGCACCCTCGGTTTAAGCCGATCCGGTTACATTAAGCTTGCTCGATTATCTGCTGCATCTGTTGCAAGATAGCTTGCACCGCAGCCACATCTTGATGTTTTGCTATTTTTTCTAATTCGTCGGCAAGTTGGGTGAGTTGTGGGTACCCCATACTGCCCGCACTGCCTTTTAAACTATGGGCATCAAACTCTAGGCTAGACCAGGCTTGCTGCTGCAAAGCTAGCTCAAATTGCTGTAATAACGCCGGCAACTGCGCTTTAAAACGCGCTTTTAGCGCTTGCATAGCGGGATCCTGGGCTAAATGCTGATCCAACTCCTGTAATTTGCTTGACGTTGTTTTAGCATAACGACGCAACAAGGACAAAAATTCTTTTTGCACAATAGGCTTGCCAAGTAATTCCTGACACCCCGCTAGACGGTAACGCTCGGCATCCTCCGCCATCACATTAGCCGTCACTGCAATAATGGGGGTGTTCACGCCGGCCAGTCGGATCAATTGAGTGGCTTCTTCTCCACCCATCACAGGCATTTGCATATCCATAAAGATCACATCAAAACGGCCAGATAAAGCGCGCTCTACCGCTTGATGACCATTACTGACCAATTCATGATGCACTCCCACTTTATCTAGCATTAACGCCAGCAGCAGTTGGTTATCCGGGTTATCTTCCGCCACCAGCACATTAAGTTGCCACTGCGTGTCATGCTCGGTTATCGGCTCAGCAAGGGGTTCAACAGCCTCATATTGCTCAATCAGCTGCACTGTATCGCCAACGGGCAACAGTAATTCAAAGCTACTGCCAATGCCCTTGACACTTTCGACCAAAATATCGCCCGACATTTGCTCAATCAGTTTTTTCGAGATACACAGGCCTAGACCCGTTCCACCAAAATCGCGAGTAACGGTGGCATCGGCTTGCATAAACGGCTGGAATAAACGCTGTTGCTCATCGTTATTCATGCCAATGCCGGTGTCTTTTATTTTAATCGACAGCCGCGAATGTGCTGCATCATAACTGACCGCTAACAAGATCTTACCTTTACGGGTAAATTTCACGGCGTTACTGGTGAGATTTAATAACACCTGTCGTAAACGCAAGCTGTCCACATAAAGAGTTTGGGGTAACGGAAACTGAATGTGTAATTGACACTCTAGCCTCTTTTGACGGGCTTGCTCCTTGGTTTGCTGATAAATTTCATCGAGCATCGCTAGGTAATCGACCTGGCTTAATTGCAGCTCTAATTTGTCAGCTTCAATTTTTGATAAATCCAAAATATCGTTGATTAAGCCAAGCAAATGCTCGCTACTGCGCAGCACGCGGCGTAAATAATCCGAACGGGTTTCTTGTTCTGTTTCATTTAAGGCTTGCTCACTAAAACCAATAATCGCAGTCAATGGTGTGCGGATCTCATGGCTCATGTTAGCTAAAAATACACTTTTTAAACGGTTGGCTTGCTCGGCCACTTCACGCGCTAAAATTAATTCTTGGTTAGCTGAAGCTAAATCGTTATTGGCCCGGGCGAGATCTTGAGTACGACGCAATACCTTATCTTCGAGTTGCTGTTTATAGATTGTTTCACGTTCTCGGTACACGCGTAACTGCCGCACCATCACATTAAAAGCCGCGAACATATCACCGAGTTCATCTTGCTTACGTATTTCAAGTAATGTCGCAAAGTTACCGCGGCCAACCGCCGTTTTCGCTGCCGTCAGTTGTTTTACCGGGTTAAACACCTGATAAATCAGTATTTGGTGTATTAGAATAGGCACTGCGAAGATACAAAATAACGCGAACAACAAGATATACCATGGCCAGTTTAAAAACTGGCTATACATCTCGTCTGCATCCACGCCGTAGATCAGCTGATACGAGCCCGTTAAGTTTTTACCGAGTAAGAGTTTCGGTTGGCCCAGCAATAAACTATCAATAAAATGAGTATGATCAATGCTCTGCTGAATGATCCGATATTGACTGGGCGGGAAGGCACTACCGATTAAAGATTGATTGGCGGCATACGCAATGGTGGCGGCACGATTGACCAATAAAGTGACACTATTGGTTGAGACAGGGTTATTCGCAACTTGAGCAAAGGGCTCGGCATCGAGCACCATCAAAATATAACCCCACACTTGCCGACTCGCGCGACTATCCGCAAGGTAAAGCTTTTTCACAATAAAGACCTGCAATTGACGATCTACGCCATGTGGCGCCAGAAACACCGTTTGATCTTCGATCATCGCTTGTACTAAAGAAAAATACTCATTCCTAAAACGACTTGGTACCGTCGAAACCGCCTGTTGAGCTGGGTAAATCACATCCTCATCGCCATTTAGCCGCAACAACTTGATGGCTCGTAGCGTCTTATCTTGCGCCGCCACTTCTTGAAACAAGCTATCTACGGCCTGTTTATCTTCGGCGGAACCCGTTTGTAAATATTGATTAAGGCGTTTTGAAATGGTGAGTATCGACAGCTTAGTCTGATTAACTCTTAAATAGTCATTGAGGTATTGTTGTTGGTCGTTTAACTGCTGTGAAACCTGCTGAAACAATTGTTGTTGTTTGACGGTGTTACTGTAGTGATATGCCAAATAGCCTAACAACGCTAAAGGTAAAATCAATAGCGGCAGCATATAGATTAACAGTGTTTCCCGAAGCCTCATGCTGGCTTATGCCTATTATAATTGTTAATAACAATGGACTTACAGCATACTCAGCATTGCAGTCAGCGACAAGGGATCAGGCAGTTTTGACGACAAAAAGCAGATTTAACTCGGTTAACGCAAAGTCTGGTAGCCATGAACATGGCATAGCCTTGATGGGGCTAGATCGCATGGCGACCTAGCCCTGAGCTTTAGATAATTTTATTATCTTGCCAAAACTTTTCTTTTTCTAAGCGTTTTTGTCTTTTCTCACAAGGCTTATCGCAGTCACAAGCTTTATCGATGTTCAATTCACCTAAACCGCCACAACTTCCGGCAAGTGACTTACGTTGTAATAAATAACCGCTGGCCATTGCCACAACTACAACTAAAAATAACCCAAAGGTCATTAAAAAAATGGTCATTGTTCACCTCAAGGTTGAGTTAAATAAGGTTTAAAAGCATCTGATATATGTTCCACAAAACCGGCATCCGTTTTTTCAATAATTAATGCAGCAAGCTGCTGCTGATTAGCAAACGCCAGTGCCTCACTTGCCGACATCACATTTAACGCTGTGGCATAGGCATCTGCCGTCATAGCGGATGCATGCAGCACAGTGCTAGATACTGTTTTATGCTGGATGGGTTTACCCGTACGCGGATCAATTAAATGCGAGTAACGAATACCGTCTTCCTCAAAGTAATTACGATAATCACCCGAGGTAGCTACCGCGATTTGGTTTACCGCCATAATGCGTTGCACAGCACGTTCATGGTCGATCGGTTTTTCAATGGCCACTCGCCACTCACCATTAGGTTTTGCTGCACCTAAACGCATTTCGCCACCAATATCCACCAAAAAGCTTGTGATGCCTTGCGCTAATAAGATCTCTGCTAATTGATCGACGCCATAGCCCTTAGCTATCGTCGACAAATCAACAGTCACCCGCGGATCGCTTTTTTGTAACTCAGTGCCATTTAAACTGATTTTATCAATACCCACATGTTGGCGTATGGCTATTAACGCTTGCTCGTCAGGCGCATGTTCAATGCGACCTTGCGCACCGAAGCCCCACAATTCGACTAATGGCGCCACGGTAACATCAAGCACACCTTGCGTTTCGTGCCCGACACGAATGGCTTCGGCTATAACCAGTTGCGTACGGGTTGATAAGCTAAAAGGCTCGCTGCTCTGTTGGCGATTAAAGCGCATTAATTCAGATTCTGGTCGATAGGTCGACATCAGATCGTTTAATAGCTCTAACTCGGTATCAAAGGTGGCTTGCAGCGCGGTCAGATCCGGCTCTTGGTCACTGTAGAATTTCACAACATAATAAGTGCCCATCGTTTTACCTTCCACTTTGTATTCTGGGAAGGTTTGCTGCGGTTGGCACGCCGCAACCACTATAACGAACACTAACATTAGCAAGGGGCGAATAAATCGCATGTTCTGCTCCTGATAAAAATAAGGGGCGACTAAAAGTCACCCCTACTATTTTACCGCGTCACGCTTAGATTAACCACCAAAGTCATCTAATAGAATGTTGTCATCTTCTACGCCTAAGTCTTTCAGCATATTGATAACTGCTTTGTTCATCATTGGTGGACCACACATGTAGAACTCACAGTCTTCTGGTGCTTTGTGGTTCTTCAGGTAGTTTTCATAAATAACGTTATGGATAAAGCCCGTATAGCCCGTCCAGTTATCTTCTGGTTGTGGGTCAGATAACGCCACATGCCATTCGAAATTGTCGTTCTCTGCCGCTAGCATATCGAAATCTTCAACATAGAACATTTCGCGCTTCGAACGCGCACCGTACCAGAAACTGATCTTACGCTTGGTTTTTAAGCGGCGTAATTGGTCAAAGATATGTGAACGCATTGGCGCCATACCTGCACCACCACCGATAAAGACCATTTCAGCTTCAGTGTCTTTGGCATAGAACTCACCAAAAGGCCCTGAAATCGTTACTTTGTCGCCTTCTTTCAAAGACCAAATAAACGATGACATCTTACCGCAAGGCAGCGTCAGGTTATTAGGTGGCGGCGTAGCGATACGCACGTTCAGCATGATAATGCCTTCTTCTTCTGGATAGTTAGCCATTGAATAAGCACGAATAGTCGGCTCATCCACTTTTGACTCCAGTGTGAAGAATTTGAAACGTTCCCAATCACCACGGAATTGTGCAGGAACATCAAAATCTGCATATTTAACGTGATGCGCAGGCGCTTCAATTTGGATATAACCACCCGCACGGAAGGGTACTGATTCGCCATCAGGGATCTGCAGTTTCAGCTCTTTAATGAAAGTGGCTTTGTTATCGTTAGAAATAACCGAGCAATCCCATTTTTTAATACCGAAGATTTCTGCTTCGACTTCGATGTCCATGTCAGTTTTAACATTAACCTGACAAGACAAACGACAGCCTTCACGGGCCTGACCTTTAGTGATGTGACCCAGCTCGGTGGGTAAAATCTCACCACCGCCCTCGTGTACATGGACACGACACTGACCACAAGAACCACCGCCACCACAGGCGGATGACAAGAAGATACCGTTATCAGCTAATACGCTTAATAACTTACCGCCTGCTTTTGTTTTAATTGCTTTGCTCGGATCACCGTTAACACTGATCGTGATATCGCCACTGGCAACCAGTTTTGATTTGGCCGCTAGAATAATAAATACTAGCGCCAGTACCACGACAGTGAACATGCCAACGCCAAGATAAATCTCTTGCATGGTGTTATTCCTCTACTGCTTATAGTTGAACGCCAGAGAAAGACATAAAGCCTAATCCCATTAAACCTACTACCAAGAAGGTAGAACCTAAACCGCGTAAACCGTCTGGGATATCAGCGTATTTCAGCTTTTCACGAACTGCGGCTAATACCGTAATCGCTAATGCCCAACCTACACCACTTCCTAAACCGAACACGACGCTCTCACCGAAGGTATAATCACGTTCAACCATAAAGGCTACCGCACCGAAAATAGCGCAGTTAACGGTAATTAAAGGTAAGAAAATACCTAATGCGTTGTATAACGCAGGGAAGTACTTGTCTAAGATCATTTCTAGAATTTGCACCAAGGCAGCGATAACGCCGATGTAGGTTAAGAATCCTAAGAAACTCAGATCGGCATCCGGGAATCCCGCCCATGCTAACGCACCTGGCGCTAATAAAAGGTGGAAAACCAAGTTGTTCACCGGTACCGAAATACCCAGTACAACGATAACCGCAACACCTAAACCAAAAGCAGTTTTGATTTTTTGTGATACAGCAAGAAAGGTACACATCCCTAAGAAGAATGCTAATGCCAGGTTTTCAATAAATACGGCACGTACGAACAAGCTAATGTAATGTTCCATCAATCGCTCCTTATACCTTCTTCTCAACTTGCTCTGGGCGGTATGCACGTAATACCCAGATAAAGGCTGCAATAATGATGAAGGCGCTTGGTGGCATCAGTAGGATACCCATTGGCTGATACCAGCCACCTTCACTGATCAGAGGCATGATTTGTACGCCAAATACTGAACCTGAACCGCCTAACTCACGGATAAAGGCGACAACTAATAACACCACGCTATAACCTAAGCCGTTACCAATACCATCTAAGAAACTCATGCCTGGAGTACTTTTCATGGCATAGGCTTCAGCGCGGCCCATAACGATACAGTTAGTGATAATCAAGCCAACGAATACTGAAAGTTGCTTAGATAAATCATAAGCATAGGCTTTCAAGAACTGGTCAACAACGATTACCAATGAAGCGATAATGGTCATCTGCACGATGATACGTACGCTTGATGGAATGTGGTTACGGATACTCGAAATAAAGAAATTCGAAAAGGCCGTTACAAAGGTCAATGCCAAACACATTACTAATGCGGTGGTCATCTGAGTTGTTACCGCTAGCGCAGAACAAATACCGAGTACTTGTAAAGCGATAGGGTTATTGGCAAAAACCGGACCAAACAGGACGGTTTTAATTTCTTTAGCATTAGCCATTGGTTAAGGCTCCTTGACGCACTTTAGTTAAGAATGGACCGAAGCCGTTCTCACCAATCCAGAAAGTGAAGGTATTTTGCACACCATTTGCAGTCAGCGTGGCACCTGACAAACCATCAACCTGATAATCAGACTGAGGGTCGGCATTACCTGGTTTCAAAATAGTTAACGCCAGCTGGCCAGCATCATTGGTTAATTTCTTACCCGTGAACTGTGCTTTCCAACGTGGGTTTTCTATTTCACCACCTAAACCAGGCGTTTCACCTTGCTCATAGTAGTTTAAGCCGATAATCGTATTGCCATCGGTTTCAACTGCCAAGAAAGCATGCATCGTTGACCATAAGCCATAACCATGCACCGGTAACACCACGGCTTTTAAGTTACGATTTTCATCGTAAGTTAACCAAATAGGTGCTTGCTCTGAAATACGACGGATAGAAGCCACATCTTCGCTTTGCGCCAGCGCTTCACCTTCCTTCAGGTTTTTACGGTAGTCATAAGCCTCAGCACAAGCGGTATCGCAGCTTGCGTCGATCTCACCGGTCTTTAAATTAACCAGACGCGTTTCAACGTGCTTGCTAAACAGCTCGGCAACCTTAGCTGCAGGTGCTGAACCTTCGATTAAACCTACACTGCGCAGGATGTTAATTTGCGAGTCTAACTTTTTGTTGGCTTGCTGCGTTGGGCGCAACTGCACAGCGGCAGTTGCCACCACAATGGCACAAACTAAACATAAAGAAACTACTACAATCAGCGTCTTGCTGATGCTGTCATTATTACTAGACATTACGTGCCAGCCTCCGCTTGATGTTGCTCTGAGCCACGAAGAAATCGAATAAAGGTGCAAACAAGTTAGCAAACAAGATTGCCAACATCATCCCTTCTGGATAAGCCGGGTTCACCACACGGATCATCACCACCATAAAACCAATCAAAATACCGTAAGCCCATTTACCTTGGTTAGTAAACGAAGCAGATACTGGGTCTGTGGCCATGAAGAACATACCGATGGCAAAACCACCTAACACTAAATGCCAATGCCATGGCATCGCAAATAACGCGTTGCTGTTTGAGCCAATAGCATTAAACAAGTAGCTGGTTAACACCATACCGACCATGACACCCAGCACGATACGCCAAGAAGCAATGCGGAAGTAAATTAACGCTAAACCACCAACTAATAACGCCAATACTGAGGTTTCACCGACTGAACCTGGGATAAAGCCCAAGAACGCATCCCACCACAGTTGGGTATTTGCCGCGTAATCTAATTCACCAGAAGACGCTTTGCTTAACCAAGTCGCACCTGAGTAACCGTCGGCTACAGTCCATACCGCATCACCAGAGATTTGCGCTGGGTAAGCGAAGAACAAGAACGCACGACCGGCTAAGGCAGGGTTTAAGAAGTTACGGCCAGTACCACCGAACACTTCTTTTGCCACTACGATACCGAAGGTGATACCAAGCGCCACTTGCCATAAAGGAATGGTTGCAGGCAGAATTAAAGCAAACAGGATTGAGCTAACGAAGAAACCTTCGTTGACTTCATGTTTACGCACTGAGGCGAATAAGACTTCCCAAAAGCCACCGACCACAAAGGTAACGGCATAAATAGGTAAGAACCAGACCGCGCCATAGAACATCTTAGCGCCCCAGCCTGAGGTGGCCGTTAACTCTCCGCCTAAGGCAGAGTAAATGGCAACCTGCCACGTGTCAGGTGTACTAAAGCCTTGTGCTAATGCCAAACTGGCCTGATGGCCAATGTTGTACATACCGAAGAATAACGCTGGAAATAATGCCAGCCAAACGAAAATCATAATTCGCTTCAGGTCAATACTGTCACGGACATGAGTACCGTTTTTAGTCACTAAACCTGGCGTATAAAGTACGGTCGCCACTGCTTCATACAGTGCGTACCACTTTTCGTGTTTTCCGCCTTTTTCAAATTGCGGCTCAATGCGCTCTAAAAAATGCTTTAAGCTCATGATTAGCCTTCCTTCTGGATGGTAGTCAAGCAGTTGCGTAGAATAGTGCCGTAGTCGTATTTACCTGGGCATACATAAGTACACAAAGCTAAATCTTCTTCGTCTAATTCTAAACAACCTAATGTTTGTGCCCCGTCAGTGTCGCCAGAAACCAAATCGCGCAACAATAATGTTGGCAGGATATCTAACGGCATTACCCGCTCGTAGTTACCAATAGGTACCATGGCACGTGATGAGCCATTCGTGGTTGTGGTCAGATTGAACAGTTTTTTCGGGTTAAGGTGGCCAAGGTAAGCACGGGTAACTGAGTGTTTTTCAGCGCCAGGTACAATCCAGCCAAACAATAACTTTTCAAAGCCTTCGGCTAATACCGAAACCTGATTGTGGAAGCGACCAATATAACCGTGAACGCCCTGTGCGGTAGTACCTGCTAGTACTGAGCCTGAGATGATACGGTTTTGACCTTCGTTAAGTTCACCGGCAGTCAGTTCAGCGGTTGAAGCGCCCAGCAAGGTTTTCACCAAACGTGGATTTTTCACTACAGGACCGGCCAATGAAATCACTCGCTCACTGTGTAATTGCCCCGTTGTAAATAATTTACCAATGGCAATAACGTCTTGATACCCAAGGTGCCAGACGACTTTTTTCGCACTGGCTGCATCGAGTAAATGAATATGCGTGCCCACTAAACCCGCAGGGTGTGGACCATCAAATTCGGCTACAGTGACCTGAGAGACGCTAGGAATAGCCACACCGGCTTTTTTACTCAGGTAGGTTTTACCTTCAGTTAAACGTGAAACCACCGTTAAACCGTGAGTAAACGCCTCGGCATCCGCATTTATGACCACAGCAGGATCGGCTGCTAATGGATTGGTATCCATCGCATTCACAAAGATGGCACGTGGCGTGCTATCAATGGCAGGAGAACGAGAAAACGGCCGCGTACGCAGCGCTACCCACAATCCTGAGTCGATCAAGTTTTGTTTAACCTGCTCTACTGACAAACTGGCCAATTGCTCGACAGAGTACGAGGTAAATTGTTCAGCCGCATCGCCGCTAGCTGCAATCACAACGGATTGCAAAACTCGCTTAGCGCCACGATTGATTTCTTTAACCGTACCCGCGATTGGGGCAGTAAACTTAACGCCAGGGTTTTTCTTATCTTCGAAAAGCACCTGACCTTTTTTTACTGTATCGCCCACTTCGACCGCCATGGTCGGACGCATACCAACATACTCTTCACCTAAAACGGCGACAGTTGTGATGGCATTGCCCGCACTGATCTCTTGTTTAGGACTGCCTGCAAGGGGAATGTCCAAGCCTTTTTTGAGTTTTATCATACGTACTTGCACTACTATTTTGGGAAGAAACAGGGCCTAGTTTTTCAGCTGCTGAGCGGCAGCACACCTGGTTGAACAATTCAGCGACTTACAACTGCGCAAAACTTAACCAGATACACGTATTAAAGTGACGGATTCTAGCATTAATACCAGCTTGTATCCATGGTAATACCAAAAATTATCCATGTTCCGTTGTACAGCAAAGTTGCTGTATCAAACGTATAAAAACCGCCTTGCGGCGGTTTTTTCAGCTGAGTCAATACGACTAATTGATAAGGTTCTGCAACGGCACTAAGGCTTCAACATCAGCGGTATAATCAACGTGCTGGTAACCGAAACCAAACAGCCGTAAAAATTCATTGTGGTAACCCACATAGTCAGTCAGGGTATCAATGTTTTCGGTGGTCACTTGTTGCCATAAGTCTTTTACGGTTTGCTGTACATGATCGCTTAATTCTTTTCCATCCATGCGTAAACGACCCGCTTCATCAAGCGTTGGCGTAGCGCTATATAATCCCTGACGGAACAAGCCATTAATTTGCTCAATACAGCCTTCATGGGTGCCTTCTTCTTTCATCACGCGGTACAGCAATGAAATATACAACGGCATGATCGGAATGGCGGAGCTGGCTTGCGTGACTAAGGCTTTTAACGACGCCACATAGGCTTTGCCTTTTTTGCTGGCTAAGCTCGCCGTAATGGCCGCAGCGGCCCGGTCAAGATCTTCTTTGGCTTTACCAATGGTCGCCTTGCCGTAGATAGGCCACGTTAATTCTTTACCAATATAGGTGTAAGCCACAGTCTGACAATTATCGGCTAACACACCGGCTGCATCTAATTGGCTTAACCAACGTTCCCAATCTTCGCCACCCATCACTTTAACAGTGTTAAAGATCTCGTCATCGTTAGCGGGCTCTACTGACACTTCTTCAATTTCACGTTTAGAGGTATTGAGGTTTTTTGCAGTGTAAGATTGGCCAATCGGTTTTAATACCGAGCTAAACACTTCACCCGTAACAGGATCTTTACGCCGAGGGGCGGCTAAGCTGTAGACGACCAGATCAATTTTGCCCATTTCACTGCGAATGGTTTCAATGGCTTGCGCTTTTAATTCATCGGTAAAAGCATCACCGTTTAAATGTTTATTCCAAACACCCGCCGCATTAGCCGCAGCTTCAAAAGCGGCGGTGTTATACCAACCCGCAGAACCGGTTTTATTGTCACTGGGGGCTTTTTCGAAAAAGATACCAAGGGTATTGGCACCCGAACCGAAAGTGGCGGTAATTCTTGAGGCTAAACCATAGCCCGTTGAAGCACCAATCACTAACACGTTTTTCGGGCCATTTGTCACGGCCCCTTGCGCTTTTACATAAGCAATTTGTTCATTTACATGTTCTGCACAGCCAACTGGGTGTGCATTAGTACAGATAAAACCACGAATTTTAGGTTGAATAACCATAAAGAGTCCTGCTGTTGTCTTGAGTAAAGTAGCGCTAGTGTAAAACTTTAACGCAAAAAACAGGTCGGATCAGCTAATAATGATCATGACGAGGCTTTATCTGTTTTGCTACCACCGAAACATTTGGGCGAAGCCGGGGGTTTTTCTGCGTAGTATTCATACCATTCTGAAGGGGTATAAGTATGTAACGCCAAAGCGTGAATTTTTTCTGCCAACTCTTCCGCGACGATGGCATTAACCGCACGATGCCGCTGTAACAAGCGCATGCCGTTAAAAGCGGGCGTGACGATGACGACTTTAAAATGAGACTCTGAACCTGCGGGCACATTATGATTGGCACTTTCGTTGACCACATCAAGAAACACCGGGTTAAAAGCATCCAATAATTTTTGCTCTATTGCAGTATGTATTAACATTGCCGTTCTGCTCCTTTGGGTGTCCTTTGTTGTATTTTAGCCAAGGCCGTGACGTTTGTCTTGCTCACGGTAAGCGCGCAGCGTTAAATCATCGCTAAACCAATAAGCATACAGCTAAAATAAATTTTTTTATGCTAACGTAATACTGCACTAGCGATAATTCGAGCCACGCCAGAGGGATTGCTGTTGTCGCTACCTGCTGGGCGTGTCAAAATGCCAGCCTTACTATTGAGATGAAGTGGTTATGAATACGCAGTTTACGCTTGGTTCTATCAGTCTTACCTTACATCGTTGGCCCTTAGCGCAGCCGAATCATAGTCTCCAAGCCTGGGATGCCGCAGACGAGCTAATTCTCACTCAAGCCCTACCTATACTCTCTGATTTAACGCAGCGTTTAGCCACGCCGCCTAAAGTGTTGATCATTAATGATGCCTTCGGTGCTTTATCCTGTGGGCTGGGTGCCGGTTCGCAGGTATTAATGCAAGATTCAGTGCTTGCACAGCTGGCTTGTCGTTATAACCGTACCCAAAATCACTTGGATAATGCGGACATCACAGAATTATCCAGCCTTGATGCCTTACCAGACGCCCCTGATCTGGTGCTATTAAAAGTGCCGCAAAACCACAGTTATTTAGCTCATATTCTTGCCGCACTCAGCCAAGTGATGACCCAAGAAACGCAACTGGTGGTGGCGGCCAAAGCAAAAGATATTACCAAACAAGTACTGGCGCTTTTTAGCCATTATATTGGGCCCACCCAGGCCTCACTAACTGAAAAAAAATGTAGGTATATTCAAAGCCAATGGCAGGCCGATGCCACTCAGCGCGACGCCCCTGCCGCCATGCGTTGGCCACTTGATGATAGCCACTTTACCTTGGTTAACTATGCCAATGTGTTCGCGCGAGAAAAACTCGATATTGGCGCCCGTTTGTTTTTAGCGCATTTACCCAAAGTGGCACCCGGCAGTCGTGTCATTGATTTGGGCTGTGGCAATGGCGTATTGAGTTTACAGTTGTTAGCGCAACAACCGGATTGCAAACTGATTTTAACCGATGAATCCTATTTGGCTATCGCCTCGGCACAAGCCACCCTTAGCGAAAACTTGCCTGAACGACTTGGCGATTGTCAATTTGTTGCCGATGACTGCCTAACACAGCAAGCAGAGCACAGTGCAGACTGGATTATTTGTAATCCGCCTTTTCATCAGCAAAATGCCGTCACCACCCATGTGGCAAGCCAAATGTTTCGTGATGCGAAACGTGTCTTAAAAACCGGCGGACGACTGCGTATTGTGGCCAATCGCCACTTGCCTTATAAGCTGCAGTTAGAAAAGTTATTTGGACATTGCCAGCAATTAGCGGCTAACCCAAAATTTGTTATTTTAGAGTCCATCAAAAGGAGTTAATAATGCGTTATTTATCGCTGGTATTGCTGCTACTCGTTGCCGGTTGTGCCACCAAGGTACCGTCGTTTATCGTGGCACCACAAATTTTTTGGCCACAAACAACTGAACTCAGCGGCCGTCAATTTAGTTTTGCGGTGGTCGATTTGCGTCCAAGAACGCACAGTTTAACCATTCAGCAGGGGGGGAATGAAAATAACTATCGAACCTCCAATGATGTTCGTTTTCAGTTAGAAAAAACCGTGGCGGCTGCCCTAACCGAGCAAGGCGCAAACTTACTTGGCCAGCAAGGCACGCAATTAAAAATTCAAATTAACCAATTACAAGCGAACGTTCAACAACGGCCGCTTGATCATCTAGTGACCAATCAAGTCGCGCTAACCATCTTTATCCAACGTGATGATGGTAGCTTTACTAAATCCTATGCCGGTGATAGCAGCTATACCGCCCCTTTTAAAGTCGATTTAGCTGCGGTAGAACGTGAACTACGTATTCTAACTGAGCAAGTGTTAAACCAATTACTGCAAGATCCTACTTGGAAATCTGAGCTGAACTAAAGGAGCATTTATGAAACAACTCATGCTTGTCATGTTACTGCTGTGCGGCGTTTCGGCGCACGCGGGGCAATTTATGCAACCTGATAACTTGTTTCCTAAAGTGAAATTTATGACCTCACATGGCGATATCGTGGTGGAATTAGATCGCAGCCGCGCGCCATTGAGCGTCAATAATTTTTTAAGCTATGTTAAAAAAAACGCTTACAACAATACGGTATTCCATCGGCTCGTGCCGGGTTTTGTATTGCAAGGGGGTGGCTATACCCCCGATTACAAAGAGATTGACACACTAAAGCCGGTCTTTAACGAGTCAGGCAATGGCCTAAAAAATCAACTCGGCTCCCTGGCGATGGCACGCTTAAACGATCCGCATAGTGCGGTCAGTCAATTCTATTTCAATCTGGAAGATAACAGCAGTTTAGATCCGGGCAGTCGTTGGGGCTATGCCGTATTTGGGCAAGTGGTTTCCGGTATGGAAGTACTCGAGAAAATCCAAAATGTTGAGACTGAAATCAATCAGCAAACCGGCTGGAGCGATGTTCCGATAGAGCCGGTGATACTAAAAATGGTCATTCTGCTCCCACAAGAGTAATTTTGACTATACTTCGGTAAAGGCTTTTTGGCGGAACTGAAGTATGGCCACTCATTTTACTGATGAAAAATCTCGGCAATTGGTGTTTTATGCCTCGCGTTTTTTGCGCGGCCAATTGCCACATCATGAATTGCATTTGTTTATTTGGGATACCCTAGAAGAATGGGCTGCTTTGCAACAGCGCCCCACTGCCCCCCCTCACCCGCAAGAACGTGTATTTTGGTATTTGCTGCATCAGCTGGAATTTTGGCCTGAACAGCAGCTATTGCACAACAAAAGATTGAAGCGCAACTTACAACTTTGCCTAGGCTTTATCGTCGGTAAAGCTCAAAGACCGCTCAATTGTGTGGGCTTAAGGCCCTAAACCGAAAATCTGCATTAAAAACCGTTACTTTTCAAATTCATGCTCTTTGCTGTGAGCAGCGTGTCTGTTAAGGTTTGCCTTCAGATAATTCAGGATCGACCAGATGACACTCGGTAAACAACAAGGCGCAGCGCAAAGCTGGCGGCAAACGCTGCAAAGCTATCAAGATATCCGCCTGCTTTTCATCTTTTTTATGGGTTGTGCCTCTGGTTTTCCTTGGGTATTAATTGGCTCAAATATGAGTGGATGGCTAAGTGATGCGGGGCTATCGCGCACGGCCATTGGTTATTTTGGCTCAGTCTTTATTGTCTACGCCTTAAATTTTTTATGGGCGCCTTTACTTGACCGCGTCAAACTACCGCTGCTTTATACCTGGCTAGGTATGCGCCGTAGTTGGATCCTACTGATGCAAAGCATTATGTTATGCGCCACTATCGCCATTGCTTTTACCGAACCGAGCCAAAGCCTGTTGCTGACCTCGCTGCTGGCAATGACCATTGCGCTGTCATCAGCCACCCAAGATGTGGCCATTGATGCCTATCGAATTGAAATGATCGGTGATGATAAAGTGCGAGTCGCACCGGCCGCGGCCATGGGGGTGATTGGTTGGTGGACCGGTTATTCCTTGCCCGGCTACTTGGCTTTTGCCAATGCCGATCAATATGGTTGGCCTGCCGTATATCTGGGTATGGCGTTAGTGATAGTGTTATTAATGTTCTTTACCTTAATCAGTAAAGAACCCCTAAATCAACGTGATCTTTTGCAGCAGCAAGCGGCCGCTCGTCATAGCGCGGCAGTCGGCAAGCAAGTTGCCCGCCCTTATCTGATTTGGTTAACCGTAACCGTGCTCGAGCCCTTTTTAGACTTCTTTCGCCGTAACGGTTGGCAGTTATCGTTAGCGATCCTCAGTTTTGTGTTTTTATTTAAAGTGGGTGAAGCGTTCTTAGGCCGCATGTCAGTGCCGTTTTATAAAGAAATTGGTTTTTCAAATGAGCAAATTGCCGAATACTCTAAATTGGTTGGCTGGTTTGCCACCATTGTCTTTACCCTACTCGGTAGTGCCATCAATATTCGTTTTGGTATCGTGCGCGGCTTATTTATTGGCGGTATCGCCATGGCAGCCAGTAATTTGATGTTTGCTTGGATCGCCTTAGTCGGGCCAAAACCCGAGTTATTTATTGCCGCCATTTTAGTCGATAACTTTACCGCTGCTTTTTCCACCGTCGCCTTTGTGTCTTTCTTAACCTGGCTAACCGGCCGCGCTTTTACTGCTACCCAATACGCACTGCTCGCCTCTTTGGGTAATTTAGGTCGTACCACCTTAGCTTCTTTTAGTGGTGAAATGGTAGATTTACTGGGGGGGAATTGGGCGTTGTTTTTTGTTTTCACCTCGTTAATGGTGATCCCCGGTTTATGGCTGTTATTGTGGGTAGGTAAACGGCTACAGCAACGTGAACAAGCGCAACAATAAAGCATTAAAAAAGCCGCCTATCACGCCATGTTTAACCCACTAACATGACACGAAGAGCGGCTTTTTAAGTTGTTGTGCTGGCTAGCCGTTAGTTAACTGCAGTAAACCTTCGGCAGGATCAACCTCAAGCGCTTGGCAATAACGCACAAACTCGACGACATCCAATCTACGTTCTTGATTTTCAACCTTACCAATAAAGGAATGCGGTGTGCCTAATAACTCAGACAAACTGCGCATCGTGTGACCTTTCTCTTGTCGTTGTCGTTTTAACCAAACGCAAAGCCGTTTATTTTCATCAGAAATGACACTTTTCGTACCTTTCATTTTTTTTATTCTCCGAGCGTGTTACGCTTTTATTTATTATAGTTTATGCGCTCCCTGCAATTTTTGGTTGTTGTGGTCTTGCTTGACTGACACGGGTGTGACTAGTAACTAATATCACAGGTTGCGATAAGCGTACAGATTTTCAGGTTAAAAAATCAGGCGGTTAACAAGATTAATACGTTTTAAAAATATCAGCGTAAATGAGTATCTTTTTGAGTATCGGCGGCGCAAAGCGCCATGAGGAAACAATGGTTAGATTAGTCTTCTTGTTACCATTATTAATGAGTTTAGGTTGGTATTTGTTCTTACGCAACTACGGCATCCCCTTAAAACAAGGCCTCCGGGGCTTTATTTATATCGGGGCTTTTAACGCTATTATCGCATTAGTGTTGTGGGCGTTAATTCTTATCACCAATCGTTGAGCACCCTAAAAAACGGTATCTGTGTTAAAACAGATACCGCTACATTGTTCAGGGTGAAAAGCTTACGCCAGAGCAGCGTAAAGCATGAGCGGGTTATACCGAAAAAGAAGAACCACAACCACAGGTTGTCGTTGCGTTCGGATTTTGCACAATAAAACGGCTGCCTTGTAAGCCTTCGGTGTAGTCAACCACCCCACCCATCAAGTACTGTAAACTCATCGGGTCAACAACCATGGCCACGCCTTGCTTTTCAATTAACAAGTCGCCTTCATTCACTTTTTCATCGAAGGTAAAGCCATATTGAAAACCTGAGCAACCACCGCCAGTGATATAAACCCGCAGCTTTAAATCCGGATTTTCTTCTTCACTGACTAGGGTAGCGACTTTACGTGCAGCCGCATCGGTAAACTCTATAGGGATCTGTAATTCAGACATGGTGGCTCCAACCAGCATAACAACGGCGGCAATTATCTAATACCTGACTAATTTATTCAAGTATTAGGCGCAAGTGAGCGATAATAGTTCAGCACGCGCGCATGACGCGACTGACACGCGCTGACCAACAGTACGCCGCGCTAACCAGCACGCCAGTACTCATTTTTGGCGCAACTATGTTAAACTTCGTTTAATTTACTCCACTTAGCATGAATTATCCTATGCGGCGCTGGCAAGATCACCTCCCCGCCTTACAACGGCGACTGGCTCTCCCCCAAACTTCGCTTCAGTTGTGCTTACTCGGCATGCTCGGCGGGTTAATTGCTGCGTTATTAATTATCTGCTTTCGTTTAGCTATTATCGGTATTCAAGGTTTTTTCCTAGAGCATGCTGATGACTTTGCCAGTATCGATGCTGAAATACGCTGGTTATTACCCTTAGGTGGAGCGGCTTGCATTGGCTTAATCGCTCTGTTTACCGGTTATAAACACTATCGCCTTGGCATCCCATTTGTGATCCACCGCATCAAAACCGCTTACGGGGTGATGCCCTTTCGCAATACGCTTAGTCAGTTCTTTGGCGGAGTGGTCGCGCTCGCCAGTGGCTTTTCGGTGGGTCGAGAAGGCCCATCCGTGCATCTTGGCGCCTATGGTGCGAGCACCGTTGGCCGTTATTTAAAACTACCCTATAACAGCGTGCGTATTTTGGCAGGGTGTGGCATTGCCGCCGGGATTTCAGCCTCGTTTAATACGCCTTTAGCGGCGATGATTTTTGTGATGGAAGTGGTATTGCGTGAGTATCGCATCCATGTGTTTATCCCTATTATGCTGGCTTCGGTGGTGGGTGCTATGGCCACTCAACTGGTTTTTGGCACCGATCGCGAACTCGCGGCATTAGATATTATTAGTCTCAGTGTTTGGCATTTTCCATATTTAATTCTTTGTGGCGTTATCTTTGGTGCGGTTGCTTGGTTTTTTAATAGCAACATGATGCGCTTATTGACGCTGTTTAAAAAGTGGCCCTTATTACTGCGTCTTGCCTTGGCCGGCATGGTCACGGCGTTAGTGGGTTATCTGATCCCTGAGGCCATGGGCGCAGAAACGGGCGCTATTCAATTTGCTATTAATAGCCCTACTGCCATCCATCTCCTGTTACTGATTTTAGCTGGCAAAATGATTTTAACGCTGTTTGCTATTGGCTTAGGTGTGCCTGGTGGCATCATTGGCCCGGTTTTTGGTATCGGCGTTGTATTGGGCACCATCTTAGCCATTGTTCCGGCGGTGATTGTTGATAACAGCAGTAATGCCGGTACTTATGCGGTTTTAGGTATGGCGGGAATGATGGCGGCGACGCTGCATGCCCCCTTAGCCGCCTTGGTGGCCGTGTTAGAGTTAGCCGCGAACCAACATATTATCTTGCCGGCCATGTTGGTTATTGTTACCGCCTATGTCACGACGGTGCAATTTTTTAATAATAAATCGATTTTCTTGATGCAACTCGACTTTATGCAGTTGCCGTATAAATTATCGCCCGCAGATGATGTGCTGCAAAAAGTGGGGGTATTAGCCGTAATCAGCCAAGAATATCAAGTGTTAGATAATCCCGATGAACAAACGGTTTTGGCCAGTCTCGACACGCTACAACCGCCAACGCAATTAATCATTAAACGCCACACCAGCGATAGCCTGCAATTTTTTACTGCACAATACGATATCAGTCTAACGCTCAGTGGTGAAAGTGCCGTGCAATACACGCCTATTCAAGGGTTATCGCATCAAAGTACCATGGCAGAGGTATTTGCTATTTTAGAAGACGAACGCGAAGGGCTGGTTTACATTTATCAAGACGACCCAGCTCATCCGATCGGTATTATCCGCTGGGACCAACTGCGGGCACTCTTAACTAAACAGAATAACTTACTATGACCCTGATCCTTGTTTACAAAGCTTTACACCTGTTTTTTATGGTTGCCTGGTTTGCCGGTATTTTCTATTTGCCGCGCTTATTTGTTTATCACGCTGAAACGCAAAGCACCGATTGCGATAAGACTTTTAAAGTAATGGAGCGGCGGTTACTGTTTTTCGTTACTCCCTTTGCCTTACTTACCTTGGTTTTCGGCCTGTTATTAATTGGCAGCTATGGCAGCGCATGGTTTGCCGCGAGTCGCTGGCTACATTATAAATTGCTGTTAGTTATCCTGCTGTACCTCTATCACGGCTATTGTTTTAAGCTATTGGCCGATTTTAAACATAACCGCAATACACGTAGCCCACGTTTTTATCGGATTTTTAATGAAGCACCGGTGCTGATCCTGTTGGCAATAATTCTGCTGGCGGTATTAAAGCCGATATAAATAGCGCTAACTTTTCCGTATAATGAAGCCAGTTTGGCCTCTGGGTCTCTTCCATTCGCTATCCGAAATAAGTGAGCACGCACTATGAGCTTTAAAGGTCAGCATATCCTGTCGGTTAAACAATTTGACCGCGACAGTATCCAATATGTGTTTGATATTGCCCGCAAGATGTCCCCTTACGCCAGCAGAAAAAAACGGACTAAGGTACTCGATGGCGCTATTTTGGGTAATCTTTTTTTTGAACCGAGCACCCGTACTCGGGTAAGCTTTGGCTGTGCTTTCAACCTGCTAGGCGGTGAAGTGCGCGAAACCACGGGCATGGAATCGTCAGCCTTGTCTAAAGGTGAGTCATTATACGATACCGCACGAGTGATCAGCAGTTACAGTGATGTTATCGCGATGCGCCATCCGCAAGCCGGCTCTGTCGCAGAGTTCGCTGAAGGTAGCCGTGTTCCGGTATTAAACGGTGGCGACGGCGCCAACGAACACCCTACTCAGGCCTTATTAGATCTGTTTACCATTGAACGTGAACTAACCGCCTCTGGCCAGAGTATTGACGGTATGCATATTGCTATGGTGGGTGATTTAAAGTTTGGCCGTACCGTGCACTCGTTGTCGAAACTACTTAGTTTGTATAAAAACTTACAAATTACCCTGATTTCGCCACAAGAATTAGCCATGCCTGATGAGGTGGTGAGCAGCTTAGAGAACGCCGGCCATCGTTTGACTATTAGCGACAAACTCGAAGGCAATTTGAACGCCGATATCGTCTATCAAACACGGATCCAAGAGGAACGTTTTCCGTCGAAAGCCGAAGCCAATTTATACCGTGGTAAATTTCGCTTAAACCAAGAAATCTATACGCGGCACTGTAAATCGAACACCGTGATTATGCATCCTTTACCCAGAGATTCACGACAAGAAGCCAATGAGTTAGATAATGATCTTAACCTCAATCCTAACTTGGCTATTTTTCGCCAGGCCGATAATGGCATCTTGGTCCGGATGGCACTGTTTGCGTTAACCCTGGGTGTCGAAAACGTGATCCAAGATTATGAATGCGCTGTGCCTTGGTATAGCAACAAATAACTGACAGGAATCCGATAATGTCCATCTCTTCAGAACTCTTCAGCCGCGCACAACACACGATCCCCGGTGGTGTAAACTCACCGGTTCGTGCCTTTAAAAGTGTCGGTGGCGAACCTTTTTTCGTTGCTCGTGCTGATGGCGCCTATTTATTTGATGTCGATGGCAAACGCTACATCGATTACATCGGCTCTTGGGGCCCGATGCTATTAGGCCATAACAACCCGGTGATCCGCCAAGCGGTCATTGATGCTGCGGCACATGGTTTAAGTTTTGGTGCTCCTTGCCCAGCCGAAGTCACCATGGCAGAAACCGTCGCAAAACTGGTCCCAAGCATGGAAATGCTGCGGATGGTCAGCTCCGGCACCGAAGCCACCATGAGCGCGATCCGTTTAGCTCGGGGTTATACGGGCCGTGATACCATTGTAAAGTTTGAAGGCTGTTACCATGGCCATGCAGACTCGCTGCTGGTTAAAGCAGGTTCAGGGGCGCTGACTTTAGGTGTCCCCAACTCCCCTGGCGTGCCAGCCGATTTTGCCAAATATACTCTGACCTGTGAATTTAACAATTTGGCGCAGATCCAACAGTTATTCGCAGCACAAGGTAGCGAAATTGCTTGTATCATCGTTGAACCGGTTGCCGGCAATATGAACTGTATTCCGCCAGAGCCAGGATTTCTAGAAGGCTTACGGCAGCTTTGTGATGACTACGGCAGCGTCTTGATTTTTGATGAAGTGATGACCGGCTTTCGGGTCGCCTTAGGCGGCGCTCAAGCCTATTATGGCGTAAAGCCAGATCTGACCACCTTGGGTAAAATCATTGGTGGTGGCATGCCGGTTGGCGCTTTTGGTGGTAAAAAAGCCATTATGCAGCATATCGCGCCACTGGGCCCTGTTTATCAAGCAGGTACCTTATCAGGCAATCCGATTGCCATGGCTGCAGGCTTAGCCGCTATGCAAGAAATCAGCAAGCCTGGCGTATACGAAGCACTGACCGAGAAAACCAGTCGTTTAATTACTGGGTTAGCTCAAGCGGCGGAGCAACATGGCGTGCCAATGAGTTTTAACCAAGTCGGTGGCATGTTTGGTATGTTTTTTACCAACGAAGGCCGCGTCAGTAATTATCAGCAAGCAACCCGTTGTGATATTGCCGCGTTTAAACAGTTTTTCCATGGCATGTTAGAACAAGGCATTTACTTAGCGCCTTCGGCTTATGAAGCCGGTTTTTTATCATTAGCACATACTGATGATGATTTAGCCGAAACCATTAGCGCAGCGGCTAAAACGTTTGCCGCACTGTAATTAAGCGGCAACGCCAATAAGGGCGCGCCTAGCTGGTGCGCCTTTTTTTATCGGTTAATCACACTGATTTAATGCTAACACGCTGTCTTGATGGGCCGGCAACAACCAACTATTCGGGCAATACTCAGGAACGGGTAAACCGCTTTGCGTCGAAAAACGCTGCCATTCTACTTGTTCGGGCATATACCGAATTAAATTATGGGTGCCCTGCTGTTTAAAATAATCGGTAAACACTCGTAAAGCGCCGCTCCCCCCGGTTAAATTGGTCGATTTGTTATCATCTCGCCCCAACCAAACGGTCACCAATCGATCTTGATCAAAACCGCTAAACCAACTGTCCCGATAATCACTCGAGGTGCCGGTTTTACCCGCAAACGTAGGTTGTGGCCAGGTGCGCGCTAAAGATTGCGCCGTTCCAGTTAAGGTTGCTTCGATCATCGCATAATGCAATAAATAAACATCTGCGGCAGGATAACGCACGCTCGGCGTTAAATTACGTTGATACACTACCGCACCATTTTGATCGGTGACCGCCTGTACCGTGGCCAAGCTTTGATGTACGCCATTATTGGCGATGGTTTGATAAAGCTGACTGACTTCATAAGGTGAGAGTTCTAACGAGCCTAACAAGGCTGATGGGTACAAGGTAATATTACGCTCTAAGCCCAAACGGCGCAGGGCTTCTTGCAATTTAGGCATACCCAGTTGTAAGCCCAGCCGCACCGTTGGCACATTTAATGAGTCAGCCAAAGCGCGCATGAGAGAGACATTACCGCGAAATGTCTTATCAAAGTTCTGCGGTTGCCACTCTTGATTATTACTGCGTAAGCTCAGCGGGCTGTCGTCGAGCATGCTACCAAGGGTGTAGCGACCCCGTTGTGCCAACGCTTCTAAAAAAATGGCCGGTTTAATTAAACTGCCAATAGGCCGCCGCGCTTCCAGTGCACGGTTAAAACCCGCATACCCCGCAGTTTTACCGCCTACCAAGGCTTGTACAGCGCCCCGTTGATAATCCACCACCAGCATCGCCGCTTCTAGCTCTTTATCCATAGCCGGAACCAGCTGAGTCACCGTGCGCTCGGCTTGGGTTTGCGCCATCGGATCCAAATAAGTAAACACTTTAATGCCACTGTGCATCAGATTGCTGGCCAGCGCTAATTGCCGTAATTCACGTTTCACGGCATCCATATAAGCCGGGAAGTTGGCATTTAAGTATTGCCCTCTTGCCACCACTTCTACCGGCCGAGTTAACGCCTGCTCGTAAGCACGTTGATCTAATAAATGTTGCTCAAACATCAGCCGCAGCACTAAGTCTCGCCGCTGCTTGGCACGCTCTGGAAACCGGCGTGGATCGTAATAACCTGGGCCTTTCACAATGCCGATTAACAAGGCGTACTGATCGGCATTCAGTTCCGTGAGCGGTTTACCAAAATAAAAACGGCTGCCTAAACCAAAACCGTGCACCGCCGTGGCATGATTTTGCCCAAGGTAAATCTCATTCAGGTAAGCCTCAAGGATCTGATCCTTACTAAAACGATAATCGAGTACCAAGGCAATCATCGCTTCGTTAATCTTGCGCAGCAGCGTGCGATCCTGCGTTAAATACATATTCTTAGCTAACTGCTGGGTCAGCGTCGAGCCGCCCTGCACGGTGCGCCCCGCCGTAATATTTACCCACAAGGCACGTAATACCGATAACGGCGATACGCCACGATGTTGATAAAAATCGCGATCTTCTACCAGCAATAGCGTTTCTTTCAGCAAGCTTGGCACCCACTCTAAGCGCACTAATTCACGATCTTCTTGGTGGGGTGACACCAAATGCTCGATTAATTGCGGCTCAAGGCGTGCCATGCTTAATGATGACTTTTGTTGCAGCAATGCACTGATGCCACTGCGATTAAACTCGACACTAAAACGTGAAGCGGCTTGAGTGCCATCGACAAAGGTAAAACTACGGCGAAAAATCTCTACGGTGTTGCCACTGGTGCGAAATTGTCCTGGCCCAGACACTGCGTTTACGCGTTGGTATTGCAGCTGCTCCAGCTCTTGCACCAACTGTTTCTGTGTCAGGTATTTGCCAGGAAACAGCTCTAAGCTGCGGCCATAAATTTGTGCTGGCACTTGCCATTTTTGCCCTGAAAAGGTGCTGGTGATCTTACTGTCGAGATATATAAAATACAAAAACAGCCCTAGAAATCCTGCCAAAGCGAGCTTTAAAGAGGTTGTCCAGATCAATCGCCACCAGCGAGCTGGCCGTGCGGAGGTGGGCACTTTTTTACGAGTTCGAGTCATAGCGCATCGCTTTTTTGGTTTTAGTCGTCGGTAAGGCTTTCGCAGGATCGTCCGGCCAAAAATGTTTCGGATATCGGCCTTTCATTTCTTTTTTTACTTCATGCCAGCCTTGCTGCCAAAAACTGGCCAAGTCACGGGTAATTTGTAGTGGTTGTCGGCCAGGCGATAGCAAGGTCACACTTAACGCCAATTTACCATCGAGCACTTGCGGCGTGGTCAGTTGACCATACATTTCCTGAACCCTTACTGAAAAACCCGGCCCGCCAGGTAAGCAATAATCAATCGCCACCCGGCTGTGTGCCGGCGTGGTAAAAAACTCGGGTAAGCATTGGTTCAGTTGTTGCTGCTGGCTGTAACTGAGTTGCTGCCAGAGAAGATCATACAGGGGTAATTGCGCTAGCTGATTAACTTTATTGATATTCGCTAAATAAGGCCCTAACCAGCTCGCCATATTCGTGGTCAGCCCTGACAGACTGAGATCAGGCAAGCCAGCATACTGGTGTTGCGTTAACAAGGCGACACGCTGTTGTAACTGCTGACAGCGCGCATTAAAGGGTAATATCGCTATGCCTTTTTTCGCTAAGTAAGCTAACCAAGCTTGTTGCTTTTCAGCGGCAGTAAGCTGCAAGGGTTGCGGCCGCCGCTGCAGCACAATTTCACCAAACAGACGTTGCGACTCACTATAAAAGCCCGCTTGCTTTTCATCCCAGCCGGTATGAGGCTGCCATGCAAGCGCGGGCCAATCGTCCAGAATATCGGGCAGCGCGATGGCGACCGCTTGTTGTATCCGGTTGCTTTGCGCTGTTTGCGTAATACTGACGGCCACCACTAAATCTTGCTGCTGTAACGGATGGTTGGCGGGGAAACTGGCGCCCACGCCATTGGCTAACAAATAACCCTGGCCACGGCGCTGTGCTAACCGATCTGGAAATGCTCGTAACAATAAGACGGGTAACAAGCCAAGTGGCAAGCTGGTATATTTTTTAGCGGCCAATCGCTTAGCAAATACTTCAGCTTGTTGATAACGCCGCTGCTCTTGCGCTGGGCGTTCTGCTAGGCGCTGCACTTGGCGGTAAAGATCCTCGTGCAAATCGCGGCTATCTTCTAGCAACGCCGCCAGCAAAGCGGCTAGCCACAGCGCACCGGGTTGATTGGTCTCTAACGTTTTGGCATGCTGTAGCATACTGGCTAAGCGAATATCGGTGCCAAATTGATAAAGTGTTTGACCATAAGCCGTGATTTGCCCACGTTGATCTAGCACTTCAAGTTGTTGCAACAGGGCTGTTGCCGCCGCTAAGTTTGCTGATTGTGGCGCGGTTAACCAGTTTAGGTCTGCCGGTTGGCAACCCCAAACGGCAATCTCTAAGCGTAAGCTGGTTAACTCGCTGATCTCAATTTCTGCAGGTTCAAAAGCCGTTCGCCGCTGCCATTGTTCTGCACTGTCTAAGCGATAACACCAACCTTCACCAAGTCGCCCAGCTCGACCGGCTCGTTGTGTTGCCGCTGCTTGGCTAATGGCAACCGTATCTAAGCGCGTTAGGCCACTGCGGGCATGATAACTGGCACGTCTTGCGACACCACTGTCGACCACCACATGAATGCCTTCTATGGTTAAACTGGTTTCCGCTAAATTCGTGGCCAGCACAATTTTGTATTGCCCTGCCGCCGGAGCGGCAATCGCGGCTTGTTGTGCCGCTAAGCTCATACTGCCCAACAGTGGCAATACGCGTAGATTTGCCGCTAAGTCTTGCTGAGCTAACCACTGCGCCGCCTGATTAATTTCTGCTTGGCCGGGTAAAAAGACCAAAACACTACTTTGATGACGCCAAAAACCCTGCAGAGCTAAGCGGGCACTTTGCAGCGCGATGGGCTCTTTATTCAGCGGTTGATAAACGATATTTACCGGATAACTGCGCCCTTCGCTTTGCAATACCGGTGCCTGTAAATAGCGGGCCAGCATACTGGTGTCCAAGGTCGCCGACATCACTAAGATACGCAGCTGTTCGTTCAGTTGTTGCACTTCCAGCGCCAGTGCTAAACCAAAGTCAGCATGCAAAGAGCGTTCGTGAAACTCATCAAAAATCAGGATATCCACACTGCTCAGCTCAGGATCTTGCTGAATTTTCCGCGTTAAAATACCTTCGGTGACAATAAGCAGCCGAGTTTCAGCGCAATATTGGCTGTCTTGGCGAATTTGATACCCCACCGTCTGTCCAACGGGCTCATTCAGTTGGGCGGCGAGATAACTGGCGATGGTGCGTGCGGCTAAGCGCCGTGGCTCAAGCAATAACAGCCGCTTACCTGCAAAAGCGGGGTGCTTGAGCAAATACAACGGTAAAAAAGTCGATTTGCCTGCACCCGGTGGCGCCGACAGAATAACCTTAGGCTCATGCTGCAGTAGCTGACAGAGCCTGGGCATAATCTCGTTTACAGGTAACACCAACCGCTACTCAGCAAGGGCCGCAAAAATGCGGCCAGGGTGACAAGGTAAATTACGCCGATAATTCATGTAACAACATCGCCGCGATTGTGCGGATCCCTTGACCCGTTGCGCCCACGGCTAAAAAGCCATTAGCGCTATCACGATAGGCTGCCGCTAAATCAAAGTGCAACCAACCCTGGCCATTATTTGGCACAAAGCGACTTAAGAAACCGGCTGCATTACTGGCCCCACCCGCGCCACCGCCTTTTACTGGCCGGCTGTTAGCGGTATCGGCAAAGGCCGACGGACACTGTTGCTGATGCCAAGGCTCTAAAGGCAGTTGCCACAGTAACTCTTGTTGCTGCTCGGCATAACTTAACGCGCGTTGTGCTAAGGGTTTATCTAATGCAAACAGGGCATTATATTCTGAGCCAACCGCCGTTACGGCTGCACCGGTTAACGTCGCCGCATCAATAATTAACGGCGCACCACTTTCCGCTGCCATTTGTAAGCCATCGGCCAACACTAAACGCCCTTCAGCATCGGTATTAACAATTTCGACTGTGGTGCCATTTTTATAAGTAATAATATCGCCCAATTTGTAAGCATGACCACTGATCAAGTTTTCAGCACAGCACAAAATCAGTTTAACCCGCTGAGTTAAGCCCTGCAAAATAGCCAAGGCTAACGCCGCTGTCACCGTAGCGGCACCGCCCATATCACATTTCATATGCAACATGCCTTCGGTCGCTTTGATCGAATAACCACCACTGTCAAAGGTAATACCTTTACCGACCAAGGCCGCCGCCACCGGGGTATCCGCTTTACCGCTGGGGTTAAAATCCAGTTCTAACATCGCGGGCGCTCGCACGCTACCGCGACCTACTTGATAAATACCATGCCAGCCTTCGCTGACTAATTGCTCACCACTGATCACGCGATAGCTCACTTTGGCAGTGCCAGCCACCTCTTCAATAAAAGCTGCGGCTTGTGCAGCTAACTTCTCTGGTGATAATTGCTCAGGGGTTTGATTAATTAACGCTTTAGCAAACTGGAAACAACGCGCTTGTTGCTCTAACCGTGTGACTGTGGCGCTATCACCGGTAAAGTGCACGCCACCTTGGCGCTTGGCATTCACAAAACCTTGATAAAATGCCCACTGTAATTCCAGTGGCCACTCACCGCTTAATTGCAACGACGTTACGCCTAAGCCATCAAGCATCCGAGCGGCTTTTTGCACGTTACGGCGTTCTTGACCTGCGCTAAGATGAATTTGATAACCTTGCTCACTGGGGCTAATCAACGCATTAGCGCCAAACTGGGCCGCGGCGGGTTGCTGTTGCAAACTGATGTGAAGTACTGAACTGTTTGAATTCATTCTTAGCTCCGAAAATAAAAGGGCAAAGTAAGCCATCTGTTGGCTGATGGCGTATTGTAGCACACTGCAGTACTTTGCTAACGGCAGTGCGCTTAACAAATAACGCAAAATAAGTGTTAATTATTACTCACTTGAGCGAAAGTCAATGCAGACTTATCGAAAATAAGTGACGGCAAGGCGGTCTGTCTGTATACTTCCGCGGTTTTTTATTAGTGATTGCGGTAGCGGTGATATTCTGCTATCTATAGCCGCCAGCTTTTTGGCTTGGTGGGATTGTACAGGAGAGAATCATGCCAGTAGGCAATAACAATAAATCCCTTGGGCTATTAGCGCTAGCGGGCGTAGTACCCTATGAAGCAGCGGTCGGGGAAGAGTACATGAACCCGAAGCAGTTGGAGCATTTCCGGAAAATTCTGGATGCATGGCGCCAACAACTTCGTGAAGAAGTGGATCGCACTAAAACACATATGGCTGATGAAGCAGCTAATTTTCCTGATCCAGTGGATCGTGCAGCTCAAGAAGAAGAGTTCAGTTTAGAATTACGCGCACGGGATCGTGAACGTAAGTTGCTGAAGAAAATTGAAAAAACGTTACAAAAGATCGAAAATGACGACTTTGGTTTCTGTGATACCTGCGGTATCGAAATCGGTATCAAACGGTTAGAAGCACGTCCTACTGCTGATCAATGTATTGATTGTAAGACGCTTGCTGAAATCAAAGAGAAGCAACTCGGCGGTTAACGCTGCGGCAACCTCAGTGTCAGCGCATCTTGCAAGACAAACGGCCGGTTATCGCGGCCGTTTTGCTCCCTCCCCCTCGGGGCCATTACATTTTGGCTCACTCGTGGCGGCTGTTGGTAGTTATCTTCAAGCAAAAAGTCAGCACGGCCAATGGCTGTTACGTATCGAAGACATTGATACGCCTCGCATGCAAGCCAATGCCGATAGCGACATTATGCACACCCTAGAAAGCTTTGGTTTATGCTGGGATGGCCCGGTTATTTACCAAAGCCAACGGTTGGATCGCTATCAAGACGTATTTAATCAACTCCAGCAACAAGGCTTGTTGTACGGTTGCCAATGTTCACGCAAAGCAATCCAAGCCGCCGGCGGCCTCTATAACGGGCGCTGTGCCGCTAAACAATTGACGACACCGCCGTTAGCCTGGCGTCTGCGTGCGGCAGATGTGCATTGTCATTTCCATGATCAGGTGTTTGGTAAGCAGCGTATCGATGCCGCTTTGGCCGCAGAAGATTATATCGTTAAGCGCCGCGATGGGTTATTTAGTTATCAACTGGTGGTGGTGATTGATGATCAGGATCAACAGATCAGCGAAGTGATCCGAGGGGCCGATTTACTCAGTATGACTCCCAGGCAACAACATTTGTTTCAATTGCTGGGGCAAACCGCGCCACTGTATGGCCATTTACCCTTAGCCGTTACCGCGCCGGGGCAAAAACTGAGTAAACAAAACCATGCAAGCGCCCTCGCTCATTGGCCAAATCATCACAGTTTAACGGCGGCATTACGTTTGCTAGGCCATGCCCCGCCTGATGAACTACGGCAAGCGCCAGTAACGGAAATACTTGCTTGGGCCACCCAGCACTGGCAGCTGGCGAAGGTACCAAAACAACTCGAAATTCGCTGTGCAGATTTTGCGTAATTTGCGCGACATTCACTCAGCGTAATTAAAATACAGAGAGTGCCGCCTTGCATTCTCATTTTCCGCAGATTCAGGTATGATACGCCGGTTTTTTCGGCTCAAAACAGCCCGTTCGTTTCCATTGAGGAGAAACACCATTATTTCGCGCGTGATTGACTTTTGCCGTCGTACCCTTGGCGCAAAAAATACCGAAACCGTAACGACCGAGCCAGTGGCTGCCGTTGCAAAAACTGCCGTGTCTAGCTTACCGCCGATGCGGGTTATTGGCCGTGATCAACACTCGATTTCTCGCAAAGACATCAGCCCGAATGCGCTGAAGGTGCTTTATCGTCTGAAAGACGCTGGCTTTGAGGCATATTTGGTGGGCGGCTGTATCCGCGATTTACTGATTGGTTTAAAACCCAAAGATTTTGATGTGGTGACCAATGCTCGCCCAGAAGAAATTAAACAGGTCTTTCGTAACTGCCGCTTAATTGGCCGCCGCTTTCGCTTAGCGCATGTGGTTTTTGGCCGTGAAGTCATCGAAGTGGCAACGTTTCGTGGCCACCATAGCGGTGCCGAAGACGATGAAAATGTTAACAAAATCGCTAGCTTAAGCGATCATGGTCAGATCCTGCGGGATAATGTCTATGGCACCATCGAAGAAGATGCTGAACGTCGTGACTTCACTGTTAACGCGCTGTATTACTCGATCAAAGATTTTACCATTTACGATTTTGCCGAGGGCATGCAAAGCATCGCTAATCGCAATATCGAGTTAATTGGCGATCCTGACGTTCGTTACCGTGAAGATCCGGTGCGGATTTTGCGCGCCATCCGTTTTGCCACCAAACTCAATATGCAATTGGCGGCGAAAACGGCTGCACCGATCCCGCAATTAGCGGTATTGCTGAAAAACATTCCGGCACCACGCTTGTTTGATGAGCTGGTAAAAATGTGGTTAGCCGGAAAAGGTTTCGATAACTTCATGCTGATGCGAGAGTTAAAAGTGCTGAAGCAATTGTTACCGCAGTTAGAAAAACTGCTGAAACAAGAGCCTGAAGGCAAAGCCTTTCAACTGATCACCCGAGCGTTACAAGATACTGATCAACGTGTAGCGCAAGATAAACCGGTGACTCCCGCCTTTATTTTTGCGGCATTACTCTGGTATCCGGTTGAAGTACGCGCTCAAACCTTACTGATTGAAAGCGGTTTAAACGAGAACGACGCTTTTAGTATCGCCATGACCGAAATTTTGGATGATGTGCAGCGCAATATTGCCATTCCTAAACGCTTTAGCCTAGCCATGCGTGACATCTGGATGTTACAAGGTCGCCTGACTAAGCGCGCGGGTCGGCGTGCCTATAAGCTTATGGAACAAACCAAGTTTCGCGGTGCTTATGATTTTCTGGTGCTGCGAGCAGCGGCCGAAGGCGGCGATTTGCCTGAATTAGCGCAGTGGTGGGAACAATTTCAGTTTACCGACGAAGCGAATCGATTAGAGTTAATTCAGCAATTGGGTCGCGCCGGACAAGAAAGACCGAAGCGTCGGCGTAATTTTAAACGTAAACCGAGCCATGATTAAGCAGACAGAATTATGCTATATCGGCTTGGGAGCGAATCTCACAGAGCCCGTCGCCCAGTTACAGCGAGCCGTTGCGGCATTAGCGCAACTGCCTGCTTGCCAACTGTTGCACGTATCGCGTTTTTACAGTTCTAAGCCGATGGGGCCGCAAGACCAGCCTGACTATGTCAATGCGGTGGCGGCCTTAACTACCGAGCTTAGTGCACAGCAATTACTGCAGGCTTTGCAACAGATTGAACGGGAACAAGGACGCCAGCGTAAAGCCGAACGCTGGGGGCCGCGCACTCTCGATCTGGACATATTATTATTTGGGCAACAGCAGATTGCTACACCAAGCCTCACCGTGCCGCATTACGGTATGACGAAACGCGAATTTGTGCTGTACCCATTAGCAGAGATTGCGCCGAACTTAGTATTACCCGACGGCACCGCTCTATCGCAATGGCTTAGCGCCGTGCCGTTAAATGGCTTGCAACCGCTGCAACTTGCCGCTCAAGGTACTTTGTGCGAAGGTGCACCCTCAGACAATTAGTCGGATACGATGATATGGCGAAGATAACCACCGCAGTCTTACAAAAAATGAAACAACAAGCCGATAAAATCAGCATGTTGACCGCTTACGATGCTAGCTTTGCTAAACTGTTTGCTGAGCAAGGCGTTGATGTTCTACTGATAGGTGACTCTCTCGGTATGGTGTTACAAGGCCATAGCGATACCCTGCCTGTGACTGTCCAAGATATCGCTTACCATACTCGCGCTGTGCGTGCAGGTGCGCCAGAAGCTTTCGTTATCGCTGATATGCCTTTTATGAGTTACGGCAGTACCGAGCAAGCGTTGCAAAGCGTCGTACCCTTGATGCAAGCGGGCGCCAATATGGTCAAGCTAGAGGGCGGTGACTTTTTATTACCCACCATTACCGCCTTAACTGAGCGCGGTGTACCGGTGTGTGGTCACTTAGGCCTTACACCGCAATCTGTACATATTTTAGGGGGGTATAAAGTACAGGGTAAAACGGCAGAGAAAGCCGATGCCATGCTGCGCCAAGCTTTAGCCTTAGAAGCCGCAGGAGCACAGTTATTAGTCCTGGAGTGCATTCCAACGCCACTGGCACAGCGGATCACCGCAGCTTTGACTATTCCGGTGATCGGCATTGGAGCCGGTAATGTTACCGATGGCCAAGTACTGGTGATGCATGATCTCTTAGGTATTAGCAGTGGTTACATCCCGAAATTTTCTAAAAATTATTTAGCCCAAACGGGCGAGATCCGCAGCGCCATTGCCAGCTATGTCAGTGAAGTCAAATCCGGCGTTTTTCCAAGCCAAGAGCACAGTTTTAATTAAATGAATATTCTGCAATCTGTTAATGAGCTGCGCAGCCAAATTCTGCGCTGGCGACAAGCGGGGCAAAGCATCGCTTTTGTGCCGACGATGGGTAATCTGCATGCTGGCCATCTAAAATTAGTTGATGTTGCGAAGCAACAAGCCGATCAAGTGATTTGCAGCATCTTTGTCAATCCCATGCAGTTTGGTAAAAACGAAGATCTGGCTAGCTATCCACGCACGTTAGAGGATGATATTGCCGGTTTAACACAGCACGGCGCCGCCGCTTTGTTTACCCCCACTCCTGAGATCATGTACCCACGCGGTTTAGACGTACAAAGTTATGTTGAAGTGCCTTTACTTGGCGATCTGCATTGTGGCGCCAGCCGTGCCGGGCATTTTCGCGGTGTCAGTACCGTCGTCAGTAAACTGTTTAATTTAGTGCAGCCCGATGTTGCCTGTTTTGGTCAAAAAGACTATCAACAACTGGCGATTATCCGGCAAATGGTCACCGACTTGTCTTTTCCTATTCGGATCATTGGTGTGCCTACTGAGCGCGCTGCCGATGGCTTAGCCTTAAGTTCGCGTAACGGCTATTTAAGCGCAAGTCAGCGCCAACAAGCGCCGGCGCTATATCAGATTTTACAGCAAGTAAAAGCGGCCATCTTGGCCGGCCAGCATGATTATCGGGCACTTGAGCGCCAAGCCAAAGCCGACTTAACTGAAGCGGGTTTTCGTCCTGATTATTTTGATATTAGCCATCAACACACCTTGGCCCTGGCAGAGCACGCCACCGAGCCGAAAGTGATCTTAGCGGCTGCAGCGCTTGGCACGACCCGATTGATTGATAATCTGGAAGTTTAATCAGTGCAGTTGTATTTAGGCTGCCCGATGTGGGCTAATCCGCAGTGGAAAGGCAGCCTGTACCCTGATGATACACCGCAACACGCCTTTTTAGCCCAATATGCCGCCGTGTTTAACACGGTGGAAGGCAATACCAGTTTTTATGCCGATCCAGATGCCAAAACAATAGCACGCTGGGCCTCGCTGTTACCTGCAGACTTTCGCTTACAATTAAAAGTCCCTTCGCGGCTGTCACATCAGTTACACAGTGATAATACCGCTGAACTGCAAGCCTGGTGGCAATTGCTCAGCCCGCTGCATCCGTTATTGGGTATGGTCCATTTACAACTGCCTGCTAGCACAGGCCCGGCCAATCTCGATTGGCTGACGCAACAACTGGATATCTTAAGGCCGTTAACCCCCATTTGTGTTGAGGTTCGCCATCCCGCTTTTTTTGACAAAGGCGAAGCAGAAGTGCAGTTAAATCGCCTACTGAGCCACTATCAAACCGAGCGTGTAGTGTTAGATAGCCGAGCGCTATTTTCGGTACCCGCTAATAGCCCTGCACTGCTGGATGCACAGCAAAAGAAACCACGCCTACCGGTGCATGCCATTTGTTTAACTGAAACGCCCGTGATGCGCTTTATTGGTTGTGCTGACGCCAGCATTAACCAGCATTATTACCAACCTTGGCTAACTAAAATTGCCAGCTGGCTGCGTGCAGGTAAAACACCCTATTGCTATTTTCATACCCCTGACAATCAGGGGGCACCTGCGTTAGCACGGCAATTTACCCGTGATTTACAACATCAACTGCCTGAGCTACAACACGCGGTACTTGCCCCCTGGCCAGGCGAGCAGCGCGACCAATTAGCCTTATGGTAGCGCTATTTGCTTTTCCTGATAACTCCTCCTAACCTTTAAATAAGCTCGCTCACTGGCTTGCGCAGGTGTTGCCACTAAACAACGCAATCATAATGTAGATCAAACCGCTGTTAACACAATTCCCTTACTATGACAGGGTTGATGTTTGGCATTATGCCGCAGCTAACGGCTGACAGGCTTTACTGATGCTGCTGAGCTCTGTGAGTGTTGTGCCGGCTACAGCAGGACACAGCCGTTACTGCAACCTGCCGCCATACTCAATAAGCATAGCCTCAACGTATTGTATTTATTAAACAACATAAGGATATGATCTTGCTTGCAGTACTTTTCGGCGTCAGTCGCGCAAACTTTCTTACTTTAACGCTAGTGTGTGTGTTATTGGCTGCTACGGCAGGCTGGCAAATGGTGGCCATGTCAACATGGCAAAACTACCTACTGGTGACCTTAATTGCGCTCAGTGCTCATATCAGCGTCAATGCCTTTAATGAATACTTTGATTTTAAATCTGGGCTCGATTTTTTAACCCAGCGTACGCCATTTAGTGGCGGCAGTGGTACCTTAGTAAACCACCCTGAGGCCAGTAATATTGCGCTGAAACTGGCGATTATCTCGTTATGTGTGGTCATTCTTGCCGGTCTTTATCTGAGCTTTCAACAAAGCTGGCAATTACTGTTGATTGGTATTCCCGGTGTGCTGATTATTTATGCCTATACTCAGTATTTGAATAAACATCCCTTAGCCTGCTTATTGGCACCCGGTTTTGGCTTTGGCTTACTGATGACACTGGGCGCCTTTTGGGTGTTTGCTGGGGGCTTAACCGCCGGTGCTTGGGTACTGGCGATGATTATCAGTTTGTTAGTCAGTAATTTACTGCTACTAAATCAATTTCCTGATGTTGAAGCGGATCGTCAAGTCGGCCGAAACCATCTGCCCATCGTTATTGGTCGCCGACGCAGTGCCATGGTGTTTACTGCTTTATTGCTAGCCAGTTATGGCTTATTGATCATAGCCGTTGTTATGCAATTACTCCCCTGGCAATCCTTGCTAGGCTTACTCAGTTTACCCTTATTGCTGAAGTTACTGCCGGGCATTTTTAAGTATGCCGACCAACCGACCGAACTTAGCCCCTATCTTGGGATAAACGTCATACTTTGCCATGTGTATCCCTTGTTACTTTGTGCCGGCCTTGCTTGGGCGGCAGTTTAAACACTCGCACACTTTTAAGGATTTTAGATGCAGGTACTAGAAACGGATATCGCCATCATAGGTGGGGGTGGCGCGGGGTTAAGAGCGGCGATCGCTGCTGCAGAGGCCGATCCGGCTTGTCGGATCACCCTGTTATCTAAAGTGTATCCCATGCGATCACATACCGTTGCTGCCGAAGGAGGGGCCGCCGCAGTGACCTTGGCGCAAGACAGTATGCAAGGCCACTTTGAGGACACTGTTACGGGTGGCGATTGGTTAGCAGACCAAGATGTCGTCGAGTATTTTGTGCAGCATGCCTATGAAGAATTAGTTAATTTAGAACGTTGGGGTTGCCCTTGGAGCCGACGCGAGGATGGCAGTATTCAAGTCAGACGCTTTGGCGGCATGAAAACCGAGCGAACCTGGTTCGCCGCAGATAAAACCGGTTTTCATATTTTACATACGTTGTTTCAAACATCTTTTAAATACCCGAATATTCAGCGCTTAGATGAGTTTTTTGTTTTAGATTTATTAGTACATGAGCAACAGATAGTTGGTGTGCTTGCCATAAAACTCAACACTGGCGAACTGTATCAGATCCATGCCAAAAGCGTCATTCTGGCAACGGGGGGCGCCGGCCGAGTATTTCACCACAACACCAATGGTGGCATTGTTACGGGTGATGGCATGGCACTGGCCTATCGGCATGGTGTCGCGCTGCGCGATATGGAGTTTGTGCAATACCACCCAACCGGTTTGCCCGGCTCTGGCATCTTAATTACCGAAGCATGCCGAGGTGAAGGCGGCATTTTACTCAATCGTGACGGTTACCGTTACCTGCAAGATTATGGCCTAGGCCCTCAAACCCCGCTGGGTAAGCCGGAAAATAAATGTATGGAGCTGGGCCCGCGCGATAAATTATCGCAAGCCTTTTGGCATGAACAGCAGCAGGGCCGAACGGGTGATTGTCAGGGGCATGCGGTTGTCTATTTAGATTTGCGCCATTTAGGCGAACGCCATCTGCAACAACGACTGCCCTTTATTTGTGAATTAGCTAAGGCTTATGTCAATGTCGATCCCGCAAAAGCCTTAATACCGATCAGACCGGCCGTGCACTACACCATGGGGGGTATTTTAACTGATGCCCAATGCCAAACCAGTATCGCCGGTTTATTTGCCGTCGGCGAATGTGCCTCTGTGGGGCTGCACGGGGCCAACCGCTTGGGATCTAACTCTTTAAGCGAATTACTGGTGTTTGGCCATGTTGCCGGTAAGCAAGCGGCCAGCTTTGCTAAAACGGCAAAGGCCGCTGCTCGCACTGAAGTGGATCAGTACTGCCAGCAGCAACAGCAACAGTTACAAGCCAAACTCGGCGTAAAAAGCGCCGACAGTGTCGCCGCAATTCGCCATGAGATGACACTGGCAATGGAACAAGGTTGTGGCATCTATCGTGATACTGCGGGTATGCAACAATGTTTAGCTACTCTGGCACACTTGCAGCAACGTTATCAACAGGTGTTCGTCAGCGACCACAGTAAGGTCTTTAATACTGAGTTAATTCAACATTATGAGCTGGGCTTCGGCTTAGATGTGGCCAACGCTATGGTCAGCAGTGCATTGGCACGGCAAGAGTCTCGAGGCGCTCATCAACGGATCGATGAAGGTATGCAACAGCGTGATGATGAGCGCTTCCTACAACATAGCCTAGCCCAGTTAACCGAGCAAGGTGCCGCCAGTATTCGTTATCAGCCCGTGCGTATCACTCAGAGCAAACCGGCGGTCAGACGTTATGGTGCAGAGCCCAGCCAACAGGAGCAGCGTTAATGCAGAAAACACTGGTGATTCAACGCTACAACCCAGAGCAAGATCACAAACCGCATCCGCAGCATTTCACTGTACCCTGCGATGACAGCACCTCGGTGCTCGATGCATTGTTATATATTCAGCAGCAACTGGATCCAACGCTGGCTTTTCGATGGTCTTGCCGCATGGCTATTTGTGGCTCCTGTGGCGTGATGGTCAATGGCATACCGAAGCTTGGCTGTAAAACTTTTCTGCGTGATTATAAAGATGACATCACGGTGGAAGCCTTAGCACACTTTGCCACCGAAAAAGATTTGATTTCTGATATGTCAGTGTTTTTAACCCATTTGCAGGCAGTCAAACCTTACCTCATTAACCACGACACCCACCCACAGCCGCATCAGCAAACACCAAAACAGCTGGCGAAGTATGCTAAGTTTTCCAACTGTATTAATTGTGGTTTATGTTATTCCGCCTGTCCGCAATTTGGTTTAAACCCAGCATTTTTAGGCCCTGCCGCACTGACTTTAGCCCAGCGTTATAATCTCGATAGTCGCGATCAGGGGAAAGCACAGCGCATGCCGCAGCTAAACGGTAAAAATGGCGTCTGGGGGTGTACCTTTGTCGGCTTTTGCTCGGATGTCTGCCCAAAACAACTCGATCCGGCCGCTGCCGTCAATCAGGGTAAAGTAGCGTCTGCTGCTGACTTTGTGATTGGTATCTTTAAACCTTAGGAGCGCATCATGTCAGAACCCCGTCAGGTTAACCGAGCCTATCAGAGTCAACTGCGGCGCAATTGGTGGTTAAAGCATGGCTACTATCAACGTTATATGCTGCGTGAAGCAACCGTTTTACCCTTATTGTTTTTTTGTGGTTGCCTGCTAACAGGCCTTTACAGTTTGCAACATAGCGAACAAAGCTGGTTGAATTGGCTTGCCTTTATGGCCACCCCTTGGGTGATTGGCCTAAACCTTTTGACCTTTTTTGCTAGTTTGTTTCATGCCAAAACCTTTTTTGAATTGTTTCCTCGGGTGTTACCCATTTTGCCGGCGCCGTTAATGATTGCGGGGCAATGGCTTGGCACACTCAGCGTGGCGTTATTACTCGCATTGTTATTAGGGGGTGTGCTATGACGCAACCGACCCGTTCTGATGAACCGATTTGGTGGGCTTTATTTAGTGCCGGCGGTGTGTGTTTTGCCGTGCTGATCCCAGGGTTAATTCTTACCCTCGCGATTGCTTATCCTTTGGGATTATTACCGGAAAACGCTTTAGATTATGCCCAAATACGCCAGTGGCTCTTTAGCGATTATTGGGGATTAGCAGGCTTAGTGCTAGTGGGCGCGGGGCTGTGTTTGCCCCTGTTTCATGCCATGCACCGCGTGCATCATGGTATGCATGACTTAATGCTCAGAGCGGGCGGCTGGGGTAAAGTGCTCTGCTATGGTAGCGCCAGCTTGTTAAGTGTGCTGGCGCTGTATTTTTGGTATTTAGGCCTAAGTGCAAGCTACCCCCCCTGACGCCGCAGCGTCAGAGTCAGGGTTAAGCTAAGATATCAGCAGCAAATTGGCGTAATCTGGGATAGAAGTCTTTGTCTAATTGCGCCAACTGATCTTGTTCCACTAAGACCTCACGCAAAATCTCTTCTGTGGTAAGGGGGTTCGCCAGTACCACACGAAACACGATCGTTTCTTGTCGATCATAGCGCACAGGAGTTAACCGGGTACGAGAAACAAAAGATTTCCCCTCTTCCCGCTGCCGTTTTTGAATAAACTGCGTTAAACCATTTAACAGCTCGTTGATACGGCGGCGTTGCTCAGGCGTGCCATGCGCCAGCGCTTTTTGCACCTGCGCAGGAACATAGCGGTAGGTCAAAATGCACAGTTCAGGCTCAGTGATCAGCTCAAAATCAATATTATGGCTAATCAGCGTGGCAAAGTACTTGGCTTTTTCGATGCTGCGTTCAATTAAGATCTGATAGCCTTTATAGCCAATCACTTGCAAACACGCGTGCACCAGCATGGCCATACCCGGCCTAGACCCTTCTAAGGTTTGGCTGCCGAGATCTTTCGAGCCCTTACGCAAAATATATTCGGCATGATGCTCAATCGCATTCGCCGCAGACGGATGCTTAAACACCACCATGCCAGCGCCCATTGGCACATACATTTGTTTATGCGCATCAATGGTCACCGAGTCGGCGCGCTCTATGCCCGCAAGCAGGGTTCGGTGCTTAGCCGAAAATAACGTCGCACCGCCCCAGGCCGCATCAACATGGAAATGACACTGATATTCTGCCGCCAGATCGGCCAATTTATCTAACGGATCCACGTTACCGGTTTCTGTCGCGCCGGCCACTCCGACAATCGCTAATACTTTAATTTGCTTTTGCTGTAGCTCGTTTAACACCCGGCGCATCTCGGTAATATCGGCTTTGTTATTCGCGTCAGTTTTTACCGAAATAACCGAATCACGGCCAATGCCAAGCACATCTGCCGCTTTACCTAACGAGTAATGCCCCCGCTCAGACACGACAATGGCTAAACCTTGATAACCGTAATGCTGCATCGCGCGGAATAAGCCCTCTTTTGCAATGCCTTTAAAATCACCCTCAGCTTTCAGCAGTTTGTTACGCGCAATCCATAAGGCGGTAATATTGGCAATGGTGCCGCCAGAACAAAACGCGCCGAGCGAGTGATTGGCACTGTGCATCCATTTTTTATAGAAACCTTCGCGCTCGCCGTACACTAAATGGTGCATCATGCCGAGCACTTGCCGCTCTAATGGCGTAAAGGCTTTCGAGGTTTCAATCTTCACCAAGTTTTGATTAAGCCCTACCATCATTTTCGATAGCGGCAACACAAAATAGGGTAAGGCTGACGTCATATGGCCAATAAAGCTGGGCGCTGCTGTATGCACCGAGTGTGCAACCAGCTTTTGCATAATGCTTTCGGTATAGTCAGAGACAAAACTGGGTTGTTCTGGGATCTGGTATGCCTGAAAATCCCGTTCGATTTGCCATAGCGGTTTTTCGACAGCAACAATGCTCTCGTTTAAAAAACCAGCCAAATTCTGCGACAAATTCTGCTCAATAATACTCAGTGTCGAGTCCGGCGCTTCCGGTACAGTAAAGATCCGCCACAACGCTTCTTCCGAAGCGGTTGCTTGGCGTTTTGTTTGGTCATTCATGCCTGTCAGTACCTTGCTGCATTCGATTAACCCTAGGTTGGTCTATACACCAACCTGGGGTGTTATGGTTGCAACCATTAAATGTCTGCAAAAATCATATCCCTGTATCCGGGATTTAGTATTTAGCTACGCAAACCTATACCTTTGTTAATAAGATACATGGCATAACTGAATAAAACGATGATAAATCCTAAAACTACCGCTAGCGCTAACCACAGACTGACGTCTGAATACCCTAAGAAACCATAGCGAAAGGCATTAACCATATACACTATTGGATTTAAAGCGGCAACTTTTTGCCAAAAACCAGGCAATAATGTCAACGAATAAAACACCCCACCCAAATAGGTTAATGGCGTTAAGACAAAGGTGGGGATAATACTAATGTCATCAAAGGTTTTCGCATACACCGCGTTGATTAAGCCACCTAAGGCGAACAGCATAGACGTTAAAATCACCGTAACAATAATGATCGCCAAATTATGAATTTGGATCGTTACAAAAAACAACGACAAGATGGTTACGATTAAACCAACCAACATGCCACGGGCCATACCACCGCCAATATAACCCAGCACGATAATAAAATTTGGCACTGGCGCAACTAACAACTCTTCTACATTGCGTTGAAACTTCGCACTAAAAAACGATGAGGCAACATTAGTGTAAGAATTGGTGATCACCGACATCATAATTAGGCCAGGTACAATAAACTCCATGTAGCTAAAGCCATTCATCTGACCAATACGTGAGCCAATCAAGCTACCAAAAATAACAAAATACAAACTCATGGTAATGGCGGGTGGCACCAAGGTTTGCACCCAGATCCGCATAAAGCGAGTAATTTCTTTATTTAAAATACTTTGTAATGCAATCAAGTACTGGCTTCTCATACTGCTGCCTCCCGACCATGCTCTACTAAAGCGACAAACAACTCTTCTAAACGATTCGCTTTATTGCGCATCGATAGCACTTTGACGTCTTGTGCACTCAGTTGGCTAAAGATAGGGTTTAAACCTTGCGATTTTTCTACATCTACTTCAATACTTTGTTCATCTAACTGTCGCCAAACAAAGTCGGTTAATTGTAAATTTGCAGGCAACTGTGCCACATCAAATATAAAGGTTTCTTTGCCCAGCTTGGCCAGCAATGCCTTCATGGTGGTGTTTTCAACAATATTGCCTTTATCAATAATGGCAATATTGCGACAGAGCATTTCGGCTTCTTCTAAATAATGTGTGGTTAGAATAATGGTGACACCTTGCTGATTAATGGTTTTTAAGAACTCCCACATCGAGCGGCGTAATTCGATATCCACACCGGCGGTAGGTTCATCTAATATCAATAGTTTAGGCTCATGCATTAGCGCCCGCGCTATCATCAAACGCCGCTTCATCCCCCCGGATAACTCACGGGCCGGCGCCGACCGTTTTTCCCACAAACCAAGCTGCCCGAGGTACTTTTCGGCGCGTTTTAACGCCACCGTTTTCGGTACCCCATAATAACCCGCTTGATTGATCACAATCTGTAACACCGTTTCAAACTGGTTAAAGTTAAATTCTTGCGGTACCAGCCCTAAACAACTTTTCGCTGCTTCTAACTGTGTATCGATATCGAAGCCAAACACCCGCACCTTACCTTGCGTTTTATTCACCAACGAACTGATCACACCAATAGTGGTGCTTTTACCTGCGCCATTCGGGCCAAGTAAGGCAAAGAAATCACCCTGCTTAACTTGCAAATCAATGCCTGACAACGCCACCGTGCCGCTGCCATAAACTTTATGCAGATCTGAAATATCCAGTGCAATTTCCAACGTTAACTCCTCTTTGAATACTTAGTTACCACCGTAGCCCCAACGTGCGACTAATTGCTGCGACAAACCCAGCTGGTCGAGAATACGTGCCACCATAAAATCCACTAAATCGCTGATCTGCTGTGGCTGATGATAAAAGCCAGGTGCGGCAGGCATAATACAAACCCCTAGCCGACTTAGCTTTAACATGTTTTCTAAATGGATGGCACTGAGTGGGCTTTCTCGCACCACTAAAATTAACTTACCGCCCTCTTTAATAACGACATCGGCCGCGCGCTCTATCAAGTTATCACTGGCGCCTTGAGCAATCGCCGACAGACTCCCAGTTGAGCAGGGACACACCACCATCTGCCGCGGCGCCGCTGAGCCAGACGCCACCGGTGAAAACCAATCATCTTTGCCATACACCTTGAGCAATTCAGCGTCACATTGAAAATGTTGCTGTAATTGCGCAGCACAGCGCTCAGCGGCGGCGGGTAACTTAATATCATGTTCGGTAGCAAAGACCACCCGCGCCGCACTAGAAATCAGCAAGTGCACTTTGACCTGTTGCTTTAACAACAATTCTAATAAGCGCCAGCCATAGGGCGCACCTGATGCCCCGGTAAAGGCTAAGGTGATTTCTGTTGGGGATTGATTCATTAAGTGTTCCATTTATCTGTGAGGGCAGTCAGTAGTTTCTGATGAATCCCGCCGAAGCCGCCATTACTCATAATGACAATGCTGTCACCGGGTTGAGCGGTTGCCACTAAACGCGTCAATAATTCATCAATATCGTAACTCACACTGGCCGGGCCATGTAACCGCGCAACCAATTCACTCATCGACCAACCGGCATTGCGTGGTTCAAACAGTAACACTTCATCGGCACTGAGTAACGCTTGCGGTAACGCGGCTTGATGCACGCCCAGTCGCATGGTGTTCGAGCGTGGTTCCAATACGGCTATAATACGTTGCTGGCCCACTTTGGCACGTAAACCTTTCAAGGTCGTTTCGATGGCCGTGGGGTGATGTGCAAAATCATCATAGATGGCGATATTGCCCGGCGCCCCTTTTAATTCCATGCGACGTTTCGGCGCAATAAAACGGGCTAAAGCTTCAATACTGACGGCAACCGGCACACCCGCATGACGAGCCGCGGCAATGGCCATCATACCGTTATCGACATTGTGCTGGCCGGTTAGCTGCCAAGTGACGCTACCTTGCAACTGTTGTTGCCAAAACACCTGAAATGCCGAACCATCCGCCACCGTTAACGCGACTCGCCAATCGGTACCATAAGCTTCGCGTTGACTCCAGCAGCCTAAGGCGAGTGTTTGCGCTACGGCCGGTACACCTTCCGGCGACACCACTAAACCTGAAGCCGGTACCGTGCGCAATAAATGGTGAAATTGCCGTTGAATGGCTGCCAAATCTGGGAAAATATCCGCATGATCATATTCAAGGTTGTTAATCACTAAGGTGCGTGGCCGGTAATGCACAAACTTCGAGCGTTTATCAAAAAACGCGGTGTCATATTCGTCAGCTTCAATCACAAAAAACGGCGCATCGCCTAAACGGGCAGAGCAATCGAAGTTTTGTGGCACACCACCAATTAAGAAGCCCGGTTTTAAACCGGCATACTCGAGGATCCAAGCTAACATACTGGCGGTGGTGGTTTTACCATGCGTGCCGGCGACGGCAATCACCCAGCGCTGCTGCAAGAGTTGCTCGGATAACCATTGCGGCCCTGAGCTATAAGCTAAACCGTGCTCAAGTACATACTCTACCGCGGGGTTGCCGCGAGACAGCGCATTACCAATAATCACCAAGTCAGGTGCCGGTTCCAACTGGGCAGGATCGTAACCTTGCGTTAAACTGATGCCAAGCTGTTGCAGTTGCGTGCTCATTGGCGGGTAAACATTGAGATCGGAGCCGGTGACGTGATGTCCCAAGGCTTTCGCTAATGCGGCGATGCCTCCCATAAAGGTGCCACAAATACCTAAAATATGAATATGCATATATCTTTTCTCTTAACAATCGCCGGCTATTGTAACAAATGCAGATAAAGCTGCGATGAAAACTGCAATTTAAGGAAAACTTCTTTAAAATAACTATTGCTGTAAACAGCAACCCTCTGACCCGATAAGAAAAGGACCTACTATAATGCGTCGCATCTCCCCCGTACTGCAACAAGATGGCGTGGATCCAGACCTGATCTCGCTTTTAAAAACTATTCTCGCTGCCTGTCGTGAAATTGCCTTTCGGGTAAGTCAAGGTGAACTGGCCGGTGTTTTAGGTTCAACCCTAGCCGAAAATGTCCAAGGCGAAACACAAAAAAAACTCGATATTATCGCCAACGAATTACTCAAAGAAATTATCTTAGAAACCGGTGTTGTCAAAGCGATTAGCTCTGAAGAAGAAGACACCATAGTACCGGGTAACCCTAATGGGCGTTACTTAGTCACGTTTGATCCGCTCGACGGCTCATCTAACACCGATATTAACAGCCTACTCGGCACCATTTTCTCAATTCTTCCTGCTGATGCAGCAAAAGAGGCTGACGATGCCAGTCAATTTTTACAACCCGGTACGGCACAAGTCGCCGCAGGTTATGTGCTCTATGGTCCGTCGACCATGTTAGCGCTAACGACCGGTAAAGGCACGCGTCTGTACACCTTAGATAAAACCTATGGCGGCTTCTTATTAACCGAAGACACGGCGACTATTCCTAAATACACCGCCGAATTTGCGATTAACATGTCAAACCAACGTTTTTGGCAGCCTGCTATGCAGGGATATATGGCCGATTTACTAAAAGGCAAGGAAGGGCCTCGTGGCAAAAACTTTAATATGCGCTGGATCGCCGCGATGGTCGGTGATGTGCATCGCGTATTGTGCCGTGGCGGTATCTTTATGTACCCACGCGATAACAAAGATCCGAGCAAGCCCGATAAACTGCGTTTAATGTACGAAGCTAACCCGATGAGCTTTTTAGTAGAGCAAGCCGGCGGGGCAAGTTCAACCGGCTATGAACGTATTATGGATATCGTACCCACCGATATTCACCAGCGTGTGGCCGTTATTTTAGGCTCAAAACATGAGGTCGAGACCTGTATTGGCTATCATGCTAAGCAGCCCAACTAAGACCAATAACTTATAGCGAATTTTACGGGCGTCATTATAATGTCGCCCAGCCATTAACCAGAGGACCAAGCGATGAGCTTAAGCGATGTAGCTGCAGGTAAAAATCTGCCAGACGAAATTAACGTCATTATTGAAATTCCAGCGAATGCTGACCCGATTAAATACGAAGTTGATAAAGATACTGGCACGGTGTGGGTTGACCGCTTTATGTCGACCCCGATGTTCTACCCTTGTAACTATGGTTTCGTTAACCAAACCTTATCGTTAGATGGGGACCCAGTTGACGTTTTAGTGCCAACACCTTATCCATTAGTACCAGGTGCGGTAATCAAATGTCGTCCGGTTGCCGTTCTGCATATGGAAGATGAAGCAGGCCAAGATGCCAAAGTATTAGCGGTTCCAGTCAGTAAACTGACGAAACTGTATGATCATATCCATGATGTGAATGACGTGCCTGAACTGCTGAAAAAACAAATTCAGCACTTCTTTGAACGTTATAAAGAACTGGAAAGCGGTAAGTGGGTAAAAGTAACGGGTTGGGGTGATGTTGCTGCCGCCAAAGCCGAGATCATGACCTCATTTGAACGCGCGAGCAAGTAACCTCATTACGCCATAAGCTAGCATCACTGGCTTATGGCGTTTAACCGCATTAATTTTCTGCTAAGTACGCCATTAATTCAGCATGTGGCAGCGGTTTCGCGAAGAAATAACCTTGTACTTCATCACACTGCATTTGAGTAATCACCGCCAACTGCTCTGCCGTTTCTACGCCTTCAGCAATGGTTTGTAAGCCAATACGCTTACCTAAATTGATAATGGTTTCAGCAATTAAGCCACCATCTGGCTGATCCATTGCATTAATAAAAGCTCTGTCTACTTTAATGCGATCCAGTGGTAATTGTTGTAAATAACTTAACGACGAAAAGCCGATACCAAAATCATCTATCGCGACCTTGATACCAAAGCTTTTCAGCTTTTGTAATGCACTGATCACCCTATTCGGTTCGTCCATCACCACCGATTCAGTGATTTCCAGCTCTAACAGGTGTGGCGCAACCTGATAACGCTGAATGGTTTCGATAACCGAGGGCACAAACTGTGCTGAACGAAATTGCGGCATCGACACGTTCACGGCAATGCGCAGATTAGTATAACCGGCCTCGGCTAAGCGCTGTAATTGCTGACAAGCCTGCTCTAGCACCCATAAACCAATCTCCACAATCAGCCCTGAATACTCCGCCAGCGGAATAAACACGGCCGGTGAAATATATTGATTCGGCTGATGTGGCCAACGTAATAAGGCTTCCATTCCAACCACTTTTTGCGTTTTGATACACAGTTGTGGCTGATACCATAACTCCAATTTGTCTAGGGCAAAGTCGGCTCTGAGCTTACGCAACATGTTTAAGCGATTACTGACTTCATCCTCCATCGAAGGCTCGTAATATTGATGGTGCACTCCCAAAGTCTTTTTGGCTTTATTCAGCGCAATATAAACATGCTTCATAATAACCATACCCTGCTCACCCGAGTCGCGTAAATGACAAAGACCAAAGGTAGCATTAACTTGCAGGCTATGCTCAAACGCTTGAAATGGTGTACTAAATACCGCTTTTAACCGTGAAGGGGTTAACTGGTCTTCTGGCCCCACTAAGGCGAAGACATCCGCCCCCACTCGACCCAACTGGCAGCTAATGCCAAAATGTTCAATCAAGCGCAGCGTAACAGCAACCAGCAGTTCATTACCCACCTCTTGGCCCAGGCCATCATTCACATCTGAGAAATGATCAATATCCACCAGTACGGCAACCATATTGTCGGGTTCAAACCGTCGCGTATCCTGCAAGATTTGAATAAACTCATTACGATTGGGCGTTTTGGTTAACGGGTCAATGTAGGCCGCATGTCTTAACTGTTGGAATAAAGCGACATTCTCATAACCAATCGAGATATTAGTTAAAAATACTTCGATAAGTTGCTGATCAGCTGCATCAATAGACCGATTGGTTTCAATATAAACAGCGGCATTGTGTTTCTCGTTGCCTAAGTATAAAACGGTGTCTCGTTCCGTGAAGATATGCCGTTTACTCAAGAGGCACAGATTAATTTGTTCAACAATCCGTTTGTTCTCTAAGCGTTCTAATTGGCATTTGATGTAGGGCGCGTAATGCCCAGCCGCACCCAACACATAAATACGATCACTCGCCGAGCCATCATCTTCAATTTGTGCACACAAGACACCTTCAGCGTGCAAACCAATTAACGAAGAAATTTGCGTGACTACGCCTTCAGAGAATTCGTGTAATGAATGCTGTTCCAATAAATTGGCACCGGCACTGATGATTTTTTGTAAACCAAGACGATTTTGATTAATGGTTTTAATTTGCTGATAGGAACGAATGGAAGAAATAATCGAGGTAACCAGTCTACTGCGGGTCAGTTCTGTTTTCGTTTTGTAATCATTGATATCGTATTCTTTGATAACACTTTCTTCAGGCGCATAACCTGGCTGACCGGTGCGCAAGACAATACGTAACTCTTCCATTCGCAATTCGTCACGAATACGCCGCACGACCTGTAAACCGGCGTCATCGGTCTCCATCACCACATCGAGTAAAACCAACGCCGTATCAGGCTGTTTCAGTAAAAAATCGATGGCTTGCTGCCCAGAGTAGGCATGGTGAAATTGCAAACGCTTACCCAGCACGATCAAATCATTCAGCGCCAGCTTGGTTACGGTGTGGATTTCTTCATCGTCATCGACGATCAACAAGTGCCAAACGTCGAGATCATGCATCGGTGTAATCGGCGCATGCTCATCGTCTGCTAAAAACAGAAATCCTTCATCTGCGTTATTTTGTATCATCGGCCAACCTTTATATTAACGTCCTGCTAATTTAACCGCTTCCTAACTGCAAAGGGCGTGCTGCTAATACCCTAATAGGTATGCGCATAGCTTAGATTTTTAATGTAGCTGATAATGCGCCAACAGTGCTGCAAATTTACTCGGTTCTAACGGCTTTAACAAGATATCATCCATGCCTGCTTTTTTAAATTCGGCAATTTCTGCCGGTAACGCATGCGCGGTAAACGCTAAAATGGGTGTATGTTGATAACCGGGTAAAGCTCGCAACTGTTTCGCTACTTCAATACCCGACATATCAGGCAAACGAATATCTAATAAAATCATATCAAATTGCTGATGCAAGCACAGCTGTAACACCTGCTTACCGGTTAAAGCTGAAGCGAGCTGCACCGGCTTGTTTTGCAGCAGGATATTAATAAAAGCTTGGTTCGTTTCATTGTCGTCGACCACTAATAAACTTTTATGCCGCTGGCTTTTTAACACTTCGACAGCATGTTGCTGTAGCATCATTAAACTAAACTCTGCACTCGCTAAGCAAGGCAGTACTGCTTGCCAATGCGATAACGTTAACTCTGTAGCAAAAGCTTGTATGTTAATACTGGCTTGATAAGAGGATAGCAATTGCTGCCAAGCTTCATTGGGTTGTTCCGCCGGCAAAAACAATAATAAACGCTGTGGCGCAGTCTGCTCTAATTTGCGTTTTAACTCGGTAAAATGACTGCAAGCACTGACCTGCACCGCTTGGCTGGCTAAACCCGCTAAACGGCCCTGTAACCTATCGCTATCTTGATCAAACACCAGTAAGCGATCCACCGGACTATTAAAAGTTACCGCTTTTAGCGCCACCGGAAAACGCAAACGTATACTAGAGCCGAGCCCTTCTAATGATTGCACCTGTAACTCAGCCTGTAACAACTTGGCCATCAATTGTAATAGCGCCACATCCACATCGCGCCATTGCCAGCTGGACGATTTGGCCTGGCTGATATGCTCGGTAATATGCGCAGGTAAGCCATTGCCATCACAGCTCAGATGCAGCAGCAGATGAGGCTGCGCTGTGGCTTCTAAGGTGACTCGGCACAAAATACGCTGAGTATTCTCAGAGCGTACCGCCAACAACAACATCGCTTGTAAACTGGCTTGCAGCACTTCCTCGTCTAACAATACATCAAAATGTATATTGTCTGGGCCTTCTACCCAATCAATACTGGTTCCTTGTGCCAGGATCTTATGCAAAGCATTAAACTGTTGCGGTAACCAGTGCACCAGCGATAACGGATCTTTTTTTAAATTACGCGGATTAAACTGAAAGAGCCCATACAAAAAATGCAACCGCAATAACGTTTGAAACACCGCCACTGATAATTGCTCTTGTCGCTGCCACAGTAATTTACAGTGCTGTAACCACGCTGACATTTGTTGGCGCAGTATGTCAGCCTGCTCGGTCAAGGCGCTGCTTTGCTGTTGTTGTGCCGTACATTGCTGTTGCAATAATTGCTGCTGTTGCGCCGCACTCTCCAGCTGCTGCTGCAAACTCAGTTGCTGTTGCTCTGCCTGCACACGCCAGTCAAATAACGCCTGTACATCAGACGGCACACGCGACAGCGCACAGGTTTCGGTATCATCGGCTGTCAGGCGATTAAGCCATAGGTTGCGTTGTTGTTGCCACAGATAGACCAGCCATACCGTTAGCATAAAAAATACAGTAAAAATTAACCCACTAATACTCAGCGGTAACAGCACTGGCGGCCAACTTTCGGCGGTTTCCGGTAGGATTAATAGAAAAGCATCGGGCGTTTTAAAATGATCAAATTGACCTGACGAGGCAGACCAAATCATCAAAGGTTGTAACGCCACCCGACCTTGTTCAGTTTGTAACAACTGATATTGCCGACCTTGCGTGTCAATTTTAGACGGTAATGCGGTCAAGGCACCGGTGCTGGCTAATTGTATGCCATCAGATTGATAGACGCCGAGTGCGGCAATCGGTAGTAAGGCACTGTACTGTAATTCATTAAGATGGGAACTAAGCTGCTCAGCTGACGTTTGTAATAACAAGGGTCTTAAACTGATTTTTAACAGATCGGCATACTGCTGCAGCTGGCGCTGCGCCTGTTGATCGGCGACACGGACTTGCCAGCTAAATAAGACGGCCGCCAGCATAAGGCAGGCGGCGACATAGATAAGCGTAAGATTTCGGAAAAGCGGCGTCAACATCGTGCTCTTTACGGCATAATAAAGACGGTTACTATATGGCTTAAGGCTAATAGTAACAAGTCAAACCAGAATACTTAGGCTTTTTTTAACTAAAAGTGCAATTCTACGCCGGCAAAAGCGCCTTTAAATTGTAAATCGGCGTACAAATCATCGATATCATCCAAACGTAAATCGACTGTGCGATAACCCACTTTCAGGCGCAGATCTATCAGCAAATTGTCAACCAGCTGGTAGCCAATTCCCGCTTGAGCATCATATAAATGACTGTCTTGCCAGCGCGTTGCATTCGCCGTTGCAAACACATCTAACCCCGTACCGAGGATGCCAATACGCGTATCGACATACAGCATCGGCACAACTTGGTTAATATCTTGGATCGCGCCGACGGAAGCTGAACGGGCAGAGGCATAGCCTTTTAAATGTTTCGCAGTGACACCTAGGTCGAGTGTGATTAAGCCATTATCTAGCACTTCATAATACAAGACATAATCCGTACTGCTAAGATCCAGTTCAGTGGCTATGTTAGTCCCTTGACTGTAATTGATGCCACCAAAAGTAAAAGTGCTATTGAGCAGCGTATTACCTTGCGTTTCCAATGTTTGATATTGAATACGCAAATTAGGCAGTAGCGGCAACGGGTGCTCTAACGCCAAGTAAAACGATTGCTGAGATTCATCTTCAAAGTTAAAGGCCTGTGTTTGCTCAGAATTAGCGAAACCGCCATTCACTTGAGTTTGCCAGAAATCGGCACCGGCATAGAGACCTAATACGGTATCTGCTTGCACTGTCGTGCTTAACAGCAACAAAGAACCCACTACACCCATACATCTTTTCATTTTACTATCCTTGTATTAATAACTCTGATAAATCAATTAATGCCGCATTAGCGCGTGAAATATAATTGGCCATCACTAAACTATGGTTAGCGAGCACCCCAAAACCACTACCGTTTAACACCATTGGGCTCCAAATCGGTTGTTGTGTCGCTTCCAGTTCGCGAATAATTTGCTGCAAACTGACCATGGCATTACGACGTTCTAGTACATCAGCAAAATCAACCTCAATCGCCCGCAGGTACTGTAATAACGCCCATGTCGCACCACGGGCTTCGTAAAATTCGTCATCCAATTTCCACCAACTGGTTTTTAACCACTGTTTTTCGGGGGTCGTTGTAGATTGCCGTGCGGCAGCATCACCCGCTAAATCCGTATTTAAACGCTCCTGCCCTACACTTGCACTTAAGCGTTGCGAATAACTGCCTAAGCGCTTTTCAACGTTCTTTAGCCAATCGCGTAAATTATCCGCACGGGCATAAAATTGGCTATCGTTCTGTTTTGGATCCATTAAAGCTTGGCGATACAAATAAAACTGCTCAATCGCTTTACGGTATTCTGATTCGGCGCTGGGTAACATCCAGCTTTGATGATCAATATTTAATTGCGGCTGCGCCACTTTAAGAAACGCATTTTCGGCCGATTGGGATTGCGAACGGCTGAAATCTTTACGCAGGGCTAGCGCTAGATCACGTGACATTTCTAGTACACCAAATTCCCAAGCAGGCATATTGTCTAGCAAGCTAAAAGGCGGTAAGACATCATTTGCCATATAACCGCCCGGCTTGTTTAACAGGGTTTCACTTACTTGAATTAAAGCGGTAGTGGTACTGTAGCCAGCAACACGCTGCTGCTCAGTACTCATGCTGTTTGTTGCAGTGGCGGGTAACACCATGGCGGGCTCTCGGCTGACCCACCAACTCAGCATCCAAAACAACAATAACAAGATAATGGCAGACCAACTGCCAATCATAGATTTATTCATGGTTTCTCCTATCGGCGTGGCATGGCCACTAACGGAAATGCAAACTGTAACTGACTACCGTCTTTAAATTGAAGAGTGACCGGTACCGTTTCACCTATCACCAGCGGTTGCGTTGGCGTAAACATCATCATATGTAAACCGCCTGGGGCAAAAATCAAGCGCGCACCGGCATCCACTTCAATGCTGGCCACTTCAACCATGCGCATCATGCCGTCTTGTTCGATATGTTGGTGTAGTTCAATTACCTCAAAAGCAGGGCTACTAGCAGAGACTAACTCAATGGATTTTGTCGAGTCATTTTGCAATTGAAAGTAACCTGCCGTTACCGTACGACCGGGCAAGGGCGCACGCACTTCTGCATGTGTTAACTGCAGCTCAGCTGCACTTAATGCCGCACTGGCTAAACACAAAGCACTGCAGCACATAAAGAAAAAATAGCGCATCTTACTTATCCTTGCTGGTTTGACCTGCCTTTATCTTACACCAAAACCACTACAGCGACAGTGTAAATCCGGTTTTGATCCGTGCAGCTTGTTCAATCGTTGGTGTTTTTTGCGACGAGGCTTACTAAAGCGCCACACCACCAAAGCCGGTAACATGCCTAAAATAAAGCCAAGTAACGGCATAAGGTAAATCAACAGCAGGGTATCATGTTGAAATAACATCATTTGCCACCTGCCTTATGATGACACAGGCGGTTTAACGGCATTAACAATGGCATAGACGGCTCCTTGCTTAAGCATCATCCTAGAATCAGGAACATACCTAAGTTGTTTCAAGTGCCGTGCCAGTCAGTAGGAAAAACGTAAAGCTTTGAATTATATGTAAAATAACTAAAGACAGCGAAATGCTAAGGTGATTTTTCGATAGCTGAAAATAAAAAAAGTGGCGAAAATCACCACTTTTTTAAGATTTAGCTTACTCAGGTACTTTGGCCAAAGCCGCTTCAAGTAAGGCCGGAGTGGCGCTGCTGAGATGGCCTTGCTCACTGAGTAAACGCCGCCATTGACGTGCTCCCGGTAAGCCCTGAAATAGCCCGAGCATATGCCTGGCAATATGCCAAAACCGCGCTCCTTGCTGCATCTGCTGCTCTATATAAGGTAACATCTGCCGCACTAGCTGATGCTGCGAAAGTACCGGATGCGTATCGCCATAAAGCTGCGCATCCACTTCGCTCAACATGTAAGGGTTAGTGTAGGCTTCTCGCCCAATCATCACACCATCAAGTTGTGTTAAATGTGTCGCGGCTTCAGCTAAGGTTTTAATACCGCCGTTAATACTGATATCTAACGTCGGGAAATCCTGTTTTAACTGGTAAACCCGCGCATAATTAAGCGGTGGAACTTCTCGATTCTCTTTTGGGCTTAAGCCCTTTAACCACGCTTTACGCGCATGGATCACAAACTGCTGACACCCCGCACCCGCCACCATTTGCACAAAATCTTGTAAAAATTGATATTCATCTGAATCATCAATACCAATACGTGTTTTTACTGTAATGGGAATCGCAACCTGATCTTGCATGGCTTTCACGCAATCAGCTACCCGCTGCGGCTGCGCCATAAGACAGGCGCCAAACATGCCGTTTTGCACGCGATCTGACGGACAACCAACATTAATATTGATTGCATCATAACCACGCTGTTCCGCCAGTTTAGCGCAAGTGGCCATATCCTTTGGATCAGAGCCGCCTAATTGCAATACCAACGGATGCTCTTGTTCGTTATAGCCCAGGTAATCGCCTTTACCGTGAATAATGGCACCGGTAGTGACCATTTCGGTGTACAACACCGCATGCTGGCTCATCAAGCGATGAAAATAACGACAATGCTGATCGGTCCAATCGAGCATGGGGGCAACGGAGAGTCGTTGCGGTAACAATTTTAGCGTCAAAACAGGATGTCCTCTTAACAGCGCAATTAGGCATGTACCAAATAGCTAGTGAGTTTTTTCACCATAGGCAGTACCAATAACAAGGTAGGAAAAGCAATTACCCAAGACAAACCCCAAGCGGATAACCAACCGGTAAAGGTAAATGCAGACCAACCCAGACTACTTAGCGTACTCACCAAGGACACAATACAGGTCATCATAATAGATAATAACAAGGGCATAACCAGCCCTGCCGTTTTCGCGGGTAATCGAGGCATAAGATTTTTATTTATCTCTACAAAAGAGTGAGTGACTCACCAATAAAACTGCCGGTAATGATACCAAAAACCTAAGCAGAAAGCAGTTGTTGTCAGCAAGCTAATGACATTAGCTAACAACATCCGCAAGCTGGCAGTGTGCAAGCAATATGGTACACTGCCACCAGAAATGGAGTGGAGACTAAGTATGTCAACTGAGAGTTTAGTGTCACGAGCCAAAGCCATCTGTGTGCAAAATGGCGCGCGCTTTACCGCGATCCGCGAAAAGGTCTTTCGTTTAATGGCTGAAAACCAAGGTGGCCAAGGTGCTTATGATTTATTAGAGCAGTTAAAACAAAGCGAACCCGCCGCTAAACCGGCAACCATCTATCGCGCTTTAGAGTTTCTGACAGAACAAGGTTTTATCCACAAAATTGAATCTAGCAACGCCTTTATGTTGTGTCATCATTTTGAAAAACACCACCCTGCACAGTTACTGATTTGTGAAGTGTGTGGCAATGTTACCGAATTGCACTCTAGCGCTTTGCAAACCGAATTTAGCCGTCAAGCGGCCTTGCAAGGATTTGATATTCACCATCAAACCATTGAAGCTCGAGGTAAGTGTCGGAATTGCCGCGAAAATTAAGTATCTTGCGAGCAATCATGCTTGTATTACCCTAAAAAAACTTCTAGGCTTAGTATTGCGTGTTAGGCGAACGCTTGTATAAATTCCAAAGGCATTTAAATGAATGTTGAATACGTAAACCCATTTCTGTCCTCTTTGGTCAATGTGTTATCGACGATGGCCAATACCAAAATTGTGCCGGGACAGCCTCGCATTAAAAAGAATGAAATTGCAAATGGCGATGTCTCTGGTTTAATTGGGATGGTTGGACCCACCATGAAAGGGTCTTTTTCGGTTAGCTTTGATGAGTCGTTAGCCATTGAAATTATGTTTCGGATGCTAGGCGAGCGGCCAACAAAAATAGATGCCGATGTTACCGACATGGTTGGTGAGATTACTAATATGGTTACCGGCGGCGCTAAGCGGATGTTAGGCGACAAAGGCTACGAATTTACCATGGCCACACCGATTATTGTGTCTGGCAAAAACCACACCATTACTCATCGCTGCGAAGGCCCTACGATCTTAATGCCGTTCACTTCAGACTTTGGCAAAGTGCACATTGAAGTGACCTTTGATAAATAGCGATAACGCACAAACGGCTGGGTATCCTCAGCCGTTATCACCTAAATACTGATACTGCACGCGTGGCGTAATATTACACAGCAATTCATAAGCGATGGTTTCTGCTTGAGCGGCCACTCGCTCTATTGCCAGTTCGGGCCCCCACAATACCGCTTCATCACCGATCTTATCTTTGCAGAAATGACCTAAATCAACGGTAATCATATCCATTGATACCCTACCCGCTAAAGGCACTTCACGGCCATTTAGCCACACCGGCGTGCCATTCGCCGCATGCCGGGGATAACCATCACCATAACCCACCGCGATCACGCCGATAAAAGTATCTGTTTTTGCTCGCCAAAGCCCAGCATAACCGACCGTGTCACCCGCCTTCACCTTACGGATAGCAATTAAACGGCTACTTAAGCGCATCACGGGCTGCAATTGATGATCCGCCCCCTGTTTACCGGCAAAAGGTGAAATACCATGCAGCATTAAGCCGGGTCTAACCCATTGGCCATGCGTGGCAGGCCAGGCTAAAATTGCCGCAGAATTGGCTAAACTGTGTTGCTCGGCTTTATCGGCACACAGCTGTTGAAATAACGCGAGCTGCTGCGAAGTGGTTGCTGAATCAAGTTCATCAGCGCAACTAAAATGACTCATCAAACGAATGCCGGGCAACACGTTAGAGCATTGCCACAAACGTCGATACATATTATCCACTTCAGCAGGGGCAATGCCCAAACGGTGCATACCCGTATCAATTTTCAGCCAAACCTTTAATTGGCCATCTAACGGCGTCTGCTCTAACGCTTGCAATTGCAGCTCGTTATGAACAATGGTTTGCAGGTTATTAGCTAATAATAAGGGTAACTCTGCCGCCTCGTAAAACCCTTCTAACAACACTATGGGTTTAACAATACCCGCGGTTCGCAAAGCGAGTGCCTCATCAATGCGCGCCACGGCAAAAGCATCAGCGGCAGTCAGTTTTTGTGCCACCTTCACTAAACCATGACCGTAGGCATTGGCTTTCAACACCGCGAGCACCTGACTGTCTGGCGCTAATTGCTTCACCCGCTGTAAATTCTGTTGTAACGCCAGCAGATCGATCTGCGCAACAGGACGCCGACTCATTAATACTCGTCCTCAAAACGCGCACTGCCGGCATAATTATCAAAGCGCGAGTAATGGCCATGAAAGGTTAAGCGCACTTTGCCGATGGGGCCATTCCGCTGTTTACCGATGATGATTTCCGCCAAACCTTTATCTTGGCTTTCATCGTTGTACACTTCATCCCGGTAAATAAACATAATCAAGTCGGCATCTTGCTCAATAGAGCCCGATTCACGTAGGTCTGAGTTAACCGGTCTTTTATCTGCCCGCTGCTCTAACGAGCGGTTCAACTGCGACAAGGCCACCACCGGCACTTTTAATTCTTTGGCCAGCGCTTTTAATGAACGAGAAATTTCAGCGATTTCTAAGGTGCGGTTTTCTGACATGCCTGGCACCGTCATTAACTGCAGATAGTCGACCATGATCATACTCAGGCCACCGTGCTCTCGGGCTATGCGTCGTGCCCGAGAACGCACTTCTGTTGGGGTTAAACCTGAAGCATCATCAATATACATTTTGCCTTTGCTGTTTAGTAACTCAATGGCGGATGATAAGCGCGCCCAATCTTCATCTTCTAATTGGCCGGTGCGTACCTTAGTTTGATTGATCCGGCCCAACGAGGCCAACATCCGCATCATGATTTGGTCGGCGGGCATCTCTAAGCTGAAAATTAATACCGGCTTATCACTGGTAATCGCAGCATGTTCGCACAGGTTCATCGCAAAGGTGGTTTTACCCATCGATGGGCGTGCCGCCACGATAATTAAATCGGAAGGCTGCAAACCATTGGTCATTTTATCTAAATCGGTGTAACCCGAAGAAAGCCCCGTTACGCCTGTTTGCGGGCTACGGTATAAAGCATCGATTTTATCAATGGTCTTCGCCAAGATATTATTAATTGGCTCAGGACCTTCGTTAGCGTTGGCGCGTTGCTCGGCAATTTTAAACACTTTGGTTTCGGCAAAGTCGAGTAATTCGGCACTGGTTCGTCCTTGCGTATCATAGCCGGCATCGGCAATATCATGCGCTACTGAGATCATGTCGCGCACCACAGCACGCTCACGGACGATCTCCGCATAGGCCATTATGTTGGCGGCACTGGGCGTATTTTTAGCTATTTCGCCCAAGTAGGCAAAACCACCAATATCATCTAATTGTTGATTGGCTTCTAAGGCTTCGGAAACGGTAATTAAGTCTATTGGCTGATTGGCTTCAGCTAAGCGTGACATCGCACTGAAAATAAAACGGTGCGAGCGTAAATAGAAGTCTTGCTCCACCACTTTTTCTGAGACGCGATCCCAGGCTTCATTGTCTAACATCATGCCACCAAGCACAGACTGTTCAGCTTCAATAGAATGCGGCGGCATCTTAATGGCGGCGACTTGCTTATCTTTTACGTTACTCATAGGGTGTTCAAACTGCCGAGGGGAAATAACGGAATACTGTCTGTCATGCTAACCTGCAGCGCGCAGAAGTCAAAGTAAAGTCTGAAAAAATCTTAGGGTAATGCGAGGTGTGATGCAGAGTAAAATAGTAAGCAGGAACGTGGAGTAGAGGAAAGCACACCGCCGCAGGGCAGTGTGCTTAATGCCTTAGGCTTCAGCGATCACAACAACTTTGATTGTTGCGATAACTTCAGCGTGTAACTGCAGATCGATTTCGAACTCGCCAGTTTCACGTAAAGTACCGTTTGGTAATTTAACTTCAGCTTTAGAAACAGCAACACCGGCTTCAGTGATCGCATCAGCGATATCACGAGTACCGATAGAACCGAACAGCTTGCCTTCGTCACCCGCTTTAGAAGCGATAGTCACTTCTGCAAGCTCAGTGATTTTTGCTGCACGCTCAGTTGCCGCAGCTAAATCAGTGGCCAATTTGGCTTCTAATTCAGCACGGCGTGCTTCAAATTTCTCAATGTTAGCCTGAGTTGCTGGCACTGCTTTACCCTGTGGGAATAAGAAGTTGCGAGCATAACCAGACTTAACAGTTACATTGTCACCTAAACCACCAAGGTTCGAGACTTTGTCTAACAAAATAATTTGCATTGTCTATACCCCTCTGTATTAGCTGTGTGAGTCGCTGTATGGTAACAGGGCCAGGTAACGCGCACGCTTGATAGCGCGAGCTAACTGACGCTGATATTTAGCGCTAGTGCCAGTAATACGGCTAGGTACGATCTTGCCGCTTTCAGTAACGTAGTTCTTCAGAACGGCGGTATCTTTGTAATCAATCTCTACAGTGCCTTCTGCAGAAAAACGGCAGAATTTACGGCGACGGAAAAAACGTGACATTTGTCTGTCTCCTAACTTAATTGTTCAATCTGTTGCGCATGCAGGACCAGTTTAGCCTGACCACTGCGATTCTGATGTCGGTTTAAAAAACCTGCCACCCGAACCTGATTGCCCAACGTCAAATGCTGAGCTTGTTGCTGTAACACGGTACCGCTAAGAACAACCTGCATTCGCACATAAGCTTGCCGGTTTAACCCCGACTCTTGTTGCATACTGCGGTGTTCTAAGGTTAATACAGTGTGCGGAATACCCGCCGGACTTTCACTGCGTTCAGGGTGCCGACATATGGCGCCACTAAGCACAAAGTAATTGTCCATTAACAACTTACTCGTCGTTTGCTACTTGCTCTTCAGATTCACGAGGAGCACGATCACGGCGCTCATCACGTACCTTTGCCATTGGTGATGGCTCGATTACTGCACCATTAGTGCGCATAACCAGGTTACGTAAAACAGCATCGTTGTAGCGGAAGTTAGTTTCCAGCTCATCGATCACAGTCTGTGGTGCTTCCACGTTCATTAACACATAGTGTGCTTTATGTAACTTTTGGATTGGGTAAGCCAGTTGACGACGGCCCCAATCTTCAAGACGGTGGATAGTACCGCCAGCTTCTTTGATCGAACCAGTGTAACGTTCAATCATACCAGGCACTTGTTCACTCTGATCAGGGTGAACCATAAAAACGATTTCGTAATGACGCATTGTAGCTCCTTACGGTTAGTAAGCCTCGGGGGAACTCGGCCGGGTTCTCATAAAGGCAAGGAACGTGAGTTGAATGGCCGAAGGTCGCGTATTTTACGGAGTTAGCGGATAAATAACAAGCACTGATATGAGCATGACCAAAATACTTCAGAAAAACCCCGTTCGCAGTCGCCGCTCGGGGTTATTTCAAAGGTCAAAACCGATTAAAGCGTGTTTACGGGTAGCACTTTACAACGTGCCGCAGTGAGCAAAGCGCTGTTACCCGAAGCGGGATGTTGGATCAGGCAGCCTCGTGCTGACTTCAGTAACACAAACCGATAAGCCGGCAGGGCATGCCGGCCATCTAAAGGGTTACCCTTAGCATCTAAGGGCATCCGCTGGCTAATATACAGCTCAGCTTGCTGCATAAAGACATCATCGGCCAGTATCACTGAGTTACCCCCCACGATGTCGGTAATAAAGGCTGACAGCTGTTGTTTTAAGGCGGCATCAACAGCCTCTAGTACCGCTGGCTCAGCCGCTCGACTTAACTGGCAACCACTTAACATCAGCGCTAAAGATGCACCGGTTAACAGCAGGCGTTTCACGGTTGTTGCTCCGCAGGTGCCAGCTCAGTGATCACTTTGTTGTGCAAGATAACATCACGATAGCGAGGATCTAACAGCGGCATACCACCGCTCAAAGAGGCTTCGCCAGTAGCCGATTGTACATTGCTTGTCGCACTGGCTTGGCCAACTGCCAACGGTGGACAACTGTTATTTTGAGCATAATATAACGCCGCAGAAAATAAGCGTTCACTGGGATCGCCCAGCGGTTTACTGAAATCATCATTCAAAGCACAGCCTTTCACGTCGGCCGCAAACACTGGGTTATTTTTAGGAATGAATCCATCCGCATATTCGCCAAAGCCTTTCGCATTGACGCCGGTAAACTGGATAGTAAAGTAAGTTGTGCCGCAGTTATCTGTCGGATAAAAACCGTAAGGCTTACCACATGTCTTATTACCGACCAGGATCACCTCAACATTAATGCCTCGCAAACCGTTGAGCAGCGCTTCACTGGCCGAGCAGGTGTTACCGGTACTTAAAATAAATACCCGGCTTAAATTTAAAGAAGGCAAGTCGGTGTTAGTCAGTCGATTAGCTTCGTAATCGATCACTTTAGAATAAAACGGGATTGGCGCTAAGCTCGCCCCCGTAATCGGATTCGTATTGGGATACTTATCATTAAAAATAGTTCGTTCAAAAAACTGGTTTTGAATAATGGCAGGCCCCGTTATCATATAGCCAAGCTGTGAAGCTAAAGCCAACAAGCCGCCGCCGTTGTAGCGTAGGTCAATGACCAAATCTTTGACATTAGCATTAGCAAATTGCTGTACCGCACTGATCAATTGCGGCTGAGCAGGCGCGATATGCGTATTAAACTGCATATAACCCACTTTACCCGTTGGTGTGTCCAATACCGCCACATTTTGTACTGCCGAAGTACTGACATTCGCCGAGGTCATGCTGACCGTTTTACGAGTGCCATCGACCGCAGTAAACACAAAGTTAAAGGTTAAACCCGTGTCTGAGGGAAAAAGCGCGCGGTTGAGTAAATCGACCCCAGCTTCAGAATTATCATTCACAAAGTCGACACCATTGATACTGACCAATTGATCACCGCGCGCTAAGCCGGCGTTACGCGCCGGAGAATTGGGTTCGGTATAAGCAATAGTGATAGAGCGAGGTGGGCTATTTCGGCCAAACGACCATTTAATACCGTAACCTGCGGTCACGCCCGCTTGGGTTTGTTGTTGATATTCAGCGGTGACTTCGGTGAAATGAAAATTGTCTTTAGGGGATCCCGAATCGGTCAATTGCTCGGTTCTGAGCAAGTCGAAATAGTTAGCGACCGAAAAAGGCGCAGGATCACGATCCGCGACTTCTCGATACCATAAATAACTGTTATTGGTCCAAGAACGCAGCCACATTTTTTCATGCATGCTGCTACCCGCGCGATCGGGATAAGCTTGGTTACTGAACGGATCAATACCGCTTCGAGGTGTCTGGCAATAGTTTTTTAAGGTGCTTTCAGCCGGATATTGACCCGCGATCCACGTGGGTGGGGTAACACCGCTGCCGCCGCCTGAGCCAGAACCGCCACCGCTGGTAGGGGTTGAACTACCCCCGCCTCCGCCGCCACAAGCCGTTAAACTTAAAGCAGCGCAAGACATCAGTATAGCTGTTGCAATAATTTTGCGATCCATGAACGAACCCTCGATTTAGCACCATAAAACCGGTAAAGATAAATTTACCAAAACTTAACATGGCTATTTAGCGTTATCAAGTGTGTTTACGCTAAATGAGGGCGCCAGGATCGGCTAAGGCCGGTTATTGAGCACGTTGACGTACCGCTTCAAATAAACAAATACCCGTCGCAACCGATACATTTAAGCTAGAAACACTGCCAAACATCGGAATTTTTACCAATACATCACAGGTTTCCCGCGTTAAACGGCGCAGTCCTTCACCCTCAGCGCCTAACACTAAGGCTAATGGCCCTTGCAAATCAGCTTGATAGACTAAGGTTTCTGTTTCGCCAGCCGTACCCACCACCCATACCCCAGCTTCTTGCAGTTGACGTAAGGTACGCGCTAAGTTAGTCACGGTAATAAAAGGCACGCTTTCTGCGGCGCCGCAGGCCACTTTTCGCACCACTGAGGTGAGCTTAACAGAGCGATCTTTAGGCGCAATCACCGCATGCACACCGGCGGCATCAGCACTGCGCAAAATAGCGCCTAAATTGTGTGGATCGGTGACACCGTCTAACACTAATAAAAACGGTTTAGTTTGGCTCTCTAACAAGGCGGCCAGATCAGCTTCATTGCCACCACTGCTTAAACGCGCTTTAGCCACAATACCTTGATGCTGACCACCCGTCATATCATCTAAAGTGCGGCGATTGCAGAACTGGATAGAAATGCCTGCTTGCCGCGCTTGTTGCAACAACGGTTGCATTCTTTTGTCTTCGCGATCTTTTAACGCGAAAATTTCTAATACATCGGCTGGCGAACGTTCTAATATCGCGCTAACCGCGTGAAAACCAAATACAACATCATTACTCATGTTTATCGTCACTCATCTAGCCTTACGGCCTTTATTTCTTTTTGGCACGCCGTGGCTTTTTCGCCGCCGTGGCTTTGGCTTTTACGGGTTTTTTCGCGGCCGCCGCTTTAGGCTTTTTCGCTTTGCTACCGGTGTTTTGCATTTTCGCTTCAAAGGCAGCATTACGGCTGGCTTTCACTTTACGACCTGACACCTTCGTATGCTCAACGCCCACCATGGCTAAATCAATTTTTCGTGCTTCAAGATTAACGGCAACCACTTTCACCTGCACCAGATCGCCCATACGATAACTGACACCAGAGTGCTCACCGGTTAGAACTTGGCGCTCTGCATCAAACCGATAGTAATCGTTGTTTAACGACGTAACATGCACCAAGCCTTCGATATATAAATCGCTTAAGCGCACAAATAAACCAAAGTTAGTGACCGTTGATACCACACCGGCAAACTCACTGCCTAAGTGATCTTGCATGTATTCACACTTTAGCCAATCGGCGACTTCACGCGTTGCATCATCCGCACGGCGTTCTGTCATCGAGCATTGCTCACCTAAGGGCGCAATTTCTTTTTCAGTGTAGGCTTTTGGCCCCGTCACCGGTTGTTGCTGTTTGGCTAATAACGCCTTAATGGCGCGATGCAATACCAGATCCGGGTAACGGCGTATCGGTGAAGTGAAGTGCGCATACGCTTCCAGCGCTAACCCAAAGTGACCTTGGTTATCCCCTTGATAAACAGCTTGCTTCATCGAACGCAGCATCGTCATTTCGATCAACTCGCGATCGGGACGATCAGCTAACGCGGCTAAGGTGGTGGTTAACTCTAATGGCGTGGGTTCAGCTGATAAATTGGCTTCGATACCCAACTCAGCTAAAAAGCGCCGGAAATTGGCAAAACGATCGCTATCGGGGCGTTCATGTACGCGGAATAACGCATGCGCTTCATGCTTTTCAATAAAGCGGGCAGACGCCACGTTCGCCATGATCATACATTCTTCAATAATCTTGTGCGCTTCGTTACGATGCACCGGCACAATCTGTTCAATCTTGCGATGGCTATTAAAGATAAAGCGCGTTTCAACCGTTTCGAATTCAATAGCGCCTCGCTGTGCACGAACTTTGGCTAGCTTTTTATACAAGCTGTACAGCGTTTCTAAATTGGTCAGTTGCTCAGCATATTCCTGCCGTAACTTGGCATCGCCCTGTAAAATGGCGTGTACTTTGTTATAAGTAAACCGCGCCGCTGAATGCATGACCGCTTCATAAAATTGGTAGCTTTCCAGTTTACCTTGGCTGCTAATTTGCATTTCACAGACTAAACACAGTCGATCAGTATGCGGGTTCAGTGAACACAAACCATTTGAAAGCGCTTCTGGTAACATCGGCACCACATGGTCAGGGAAATACACCGAGTTACCACGCTCTAAGGCACTGTGATCAAGTGCGGTACCAAATTTCACATAGGCACTGACATCGGCAATAGCAACCCATAGCGTCCAGCCGCCATTGTCTTTGGCTTTGGCATAAACCGCGTCATCAAAATCACGAGCATCTTCACCATCAATGGTCACTAAAGGCAGTGCCGTTAAATCAACACGCCCCTGCTTAGCAGCAGCAGGCACTTCTTCGCCATATTCCGCCACTTGGGCTAATACTGCGTCAGAGAAAACATGCGGAATTTGATGATTACGAATAGCGACTTCAATTTCCATACCCGGCGCCATATGCTCGCCCAGTACTTCAATTACGCGACCCGTTGCACTAACACGTTTCGAAGGCCGTTGGCTAATTTCAACCAAGACCACTTGGCCATGACGTGCCGCGCCCTGCTGGCCATCAGGAATAATGATATCCTGACAGATCCGTGCATCATCGGGTACCACCACACAGATGGCAGAATCTTTGTAATAGCGGCCAACAATGGGCTCGCTGCGGGGCTCAAGCACGCGTACCACGCGCGCTTCCACTTTATCTTTGCTTTTGATGGTGGTGGCCGTCGCCAAAACCAAATCACCGGGGATCACCCGCTGCATTTCATGAAAAGGCAGATACCAATCAGGGCCGCCTTGTTCTAATTTGATAAAACCAAAACCGTCACGGTGACCAATCACCGTGCCTTTGACCAAATCCATGTGTTCAACCAAGCCATAACGCTTGCTCTTAGTGAACAACAATTGACCATCACGCTCCATCGCCCGTAAACGCTTTTTCAGGGCAAAAATGGCATCATCATCCGTTAAGGCTAATTCAGAGACGAGTTCTTCAAAGTAGGCAGGTTGTTGCCGTTTCTCAATATGCTCGAGAATAAATTCACGGCTGGGGATAGGGTTCTCGTATTTTTCTTGCTCACGCGCAAGATGCGGATCATTTACCGTCATTAATTAAACTTAGTTTTCCTTTTAATACTATTCAGTGTAACAGCTTGGCAAGAAAATAGGATGAATTTCATTTGACAGGCCGTTCGGCATTCGCAACCACTCTGGCAGGCATTTTTTCTGCCAGACGTTGCTTTAACTTACTTAGTTTAGCATGAACCGCAGGATCTGCGGTAATAGCATGATGTAACCAGCGATAACTCTGCTCAAAATCGGTAGGGCTACCCTGCCCTGCTACCAAGATTTCAGCGAAACGGATCTTGGCATTAAGATTGCCCACCGCCGCGGCTTCGCGCAGATAAATAATCGCTTTGTGCAGGTCTTTTTGCACAAAACGGCCAATATGATAATAACGGCCAATTTGCTCTAAGCCTTCTGGTAAGCCTTGTGCCGCGGCTTGTAACATAAAATCCCAGCCACGCTCTACATCGCGCGGCACACAAACGCCGTATGCTAACATGTCACCAAATAAAAACTGGTAAGACGGCAATTTCATAATATCGGCGCGGGCTTCAATATCGCGCACGAGCTGGCAATCGTCGGCTTTCACCCGTTGTAAATGCGCATTACGCTTTATCAGCGTTAATAACTCATCTTGTGAATACAATTCGACTGCTTGCAACTCTTGTGCTTGAGCCGTGGTGTTCAGCAATGAGCCCAACAACAGTGTTCCAACCAATAACTTATACATAGTGTCAATTAACCGTAATAGAGGCGGCAAAAATGCCTAAATGCTAATTATTAAGCAAAAATTAGACCAGCTTATAAAATCACCAGCCTATGCAGCCTAGTACATCGCAAAAAATGGCATGTCAAAGCGACAGGCGCTGAGCGGCGAGCAAAAAAAACGCTACTCTAAAGTAGCGTTTTTCAATGCAAAACCAAGGCTTAATTGAAGGGATGCTTCAGTACGATAGTTTGCACGCGATCCGGACCCGTTGAAATAATATCAATTGGCACACCGGTCAACTCTTCTAAACGCGCAATGTAGTTACGAGCAGCTTGCGGCAATGCCGATAGCTGCTGTACACCAAAGGTGCTTTCTGACCAGCCAGGCATTTCTTCTAATACCGGAGTGACCTGCTCATAACCTTCAGCAGCATAAGGGGGTGTTTGCAACACTGAACCATCGGGTTGGCGATAGCCGACACAGATTTTCACGGTTTCAAGGCCATCCATCACATCCAGCTTGGTTAAACAGAAACCTGAAATACTGTTTAACTGCACTGCACGGCGCACAGCAACGGCATCAAACCAACCACAACGACGTTTACGACCTGTAGTCGCACCAAACTCGTGGCCTTTAACACCAAGGTGTTCGCCGATGGCACAATCTAACTCGGTTGGGAACGGACCTGAACCCACACGTGTTGTGTAAGCTTTCACAATACCCAGAACATAATCTAAGTAACGTGGGCCAAAACCACAACCCGTAGCAACACCGCCCGCCGTGGTATTAGACGAAGTGACATAGGGATAAGTACCGTGATCAATGTCTAATAAAGTGCCTTGAGCACCTTCAAACATGATCTCATCACCATTTTTGCGCGCTTGATCTAATAACTCAGTCACATCAACAACCAGCGATTTTAATAAATCAGCCATGGCTAAGGCGTTATCTAAGGTCGTTTGATAATCAACCGCAGCAACTTTGTAATATTCGGTCAGCGTGAAGTTATGCAGATCCATCACTGTTTTCAGCTTTTCAGCAAACAAAGTAGGATTGAACAAGTCACCGACTCGTAAACCGCGACGGGCAACTTTATCTTCGTAAGCTGGGCCAATACCGCGACCTGTAGTACCGATAGGTTTATCGCCACGCGCAACTTCGCGTGCCACATCTAAGGCAACATGAAATGGCAGAATAAGCGGACAAGCTTCACTGATTAACAAGCGCTCTTTAACCGGAACACCACGCTGCTCTAGCATGGTCATTTCTTTTAAAAAGGCTTCTGGCGATAACACCACACCATTACCAATGACACATTTTACGTTACTACGTAAAATACCTGACGGGATAAGATGTAATACAGTTTTTTCACCGTCTATTACCAAGGTATGACCGGCATTGTGGCCGCCCTGATAACGCACCACATAACTGGCTTTATCGGTTAATAAATCAACAATCTTACCTTTACCTTCGTCACCCCATTGAGTGCCGAGCACAACGACGTTTTTGGCCATGGTTCCCACATCACACAAAAAATTAGGCGTGGATTTTAGCAAATTGGCTGACAAGTTTCAGCCGTCCAGACGAAAAAAAGGCCAAATTTTTATTTGGCCTAAATAACTTGTTTATTTACAGTGCCTTAAGGCATGACAAATCAAACTGTTCGAGATTTTGATACAAAGCAAAACCAAAACGTAGCCGATCACCGCGATAATCTGTTTCAATTTTGTGCTGTTTTAGCAAGCCTGCCAGCTCGGCTACCTGACTACTGCTGCCTAATCGAAATGTAAAAAAGTGGCCATGATGCGCCTGATTGTGCATAAGCAAGTGCTCACGGTTTAATAGCGGATGCTGTAATTGATCCAGCAACTGTAAGAAGCCCTGCTGTAATTGCTGCACATAACGATGCATGCGTCCTACCGTAATACCTTGCTGCTTATAAAGCAGTAGCGCCGCTTCTAATCGGTATAAGGCCGTGAAGTCCATCGTGGCACCGGCAAAGCGATAACCATCTTCACTGTATAACACCAACGCCGATTTGGCGGCGGCTAAGGTGCCAAACTCGGCAAACCAACCGGTATAAAGCGGTCGTTGTTCACTGCCCGCTGGCACTGCCATAAAACAGCAGCCTTCACCACCTTGCGCATATTTATAACTGCCTGAAATATAAAAAATCCGCTCAGCAATCGTAGATAAGTCTGTCGGCAACGCCATAAAGCCGTGATAACCATCAATCGCAATCATCGCCTCAGTAACGGCAGCCAATTGCTTTACAAAGTGGCTCAAATCAGCAATCGCATAACCTGAATTAAAGAAGACCTGACTGCAAAACACCATATCGTGGCCACCTTTTGCGGCCGCCTCGATAAAACGCTGCTCAAAGCTGGCAAAGGGTTCAGTGGCAATCACCTCGACGTCGACACTCTCCCACTCGGCTAAACGTTTAACTTGCCGTTGAAAGCTATAAAACTCGCTGTCGGTAGTCAGAATTTTTAAGGGCTTTTGCCAATCGAAACAACTGAGTAAACGCATCACTAATTCATGGGTATTAGGTGCAAACACTAGTTGTTCGGGCAAGGGTAAATTCAGTACATCGGCAATTAATTGCTGGGTATGCGGGATCTTGGTACCAAAAATGTAATGCCATTTTTGGTCAACTAAGCGGGCACTGTCATCCCAATAAGCGAGGGTTGCAGCGCGGGTCACATCAGGCCAGTAATGATGTGAATGACAGGCAAAATGTTGAGTACCTTGGTTCGCTTGTAAAAAATGCGAAAAAAACTGTTGATACATAATTGACCCCTAACGTGTTTATACGCGCTGCCGCTTTAGTTGAACAAAAGGCCCTTTCGGGCCTTTAAATGTTACGCAATATGTGTGGCTACAGTAGCGCAGCCATTAGTTTTGCGGCTCTTCAGTACGCATATATTTGAAGAACTCGTTATCTGGTTGCACAACCAGGATATCGCTCTTCGAATTAAAGCTATTCCGATAAGCCTCTAAACTACGTACAAAAGAATAGAACTCGGCATTCTTGTTGTACATATCTGCATAGACCTTCGCTGCGACTGCATCGCCTTCACCGCGCACTGAACGAGAATTACGTTCTGCATCCGCGATCATAACGGTAACACGCGCATCGACATCAGCACGAATGATTTCAGCTTGCTCACGACCACGTGCACGGTGCTCATCGGCTACCGCTTTACGCTCAGCGCGCATCCGCGCAAAAATCGAATCACTGATTTCAGTCGGTAAGTTAATTTGCTTAACTCGCACATCGATGACTTCAATGCCTAGTTCATTTGCTGCTTGCGCGGCTTGTGATAATGCACTTTGCATTAACTGGGTACGTTCACCTGAAACGATCTCTTGGATCGTTCTGGCACCGAACTCTGTACGTAAGCCGTTATTGATGTACTGTTTTAACAACACTTCAGCTTGAGACTTAATGCCACCCGTAGATAAGAAATAAGCACCAAAATCTTTGATACGCCATTTCACATAGCTATCAACTAATAAGTCTTTTTTCTCTGCGGTAACAAAACGGTCAGCCTGATCATCCAGGGTTTGAATTCGCGAATCTAACGACCGCACCACTTGGATAAAAGGAATTTTGAACTGTAAACCCGGTTCATAAACGCGCACCTGGTTTTCAGCATCACGTTGGATCTTACCGAATTGAATAACGATCGCACGCTCACCTTCAGGCACTACAAATAGCGCTGAGGTAACAACGATACCAAGCACGACGGCAATGGCAATAATAAAATTTTTCATTGGCGCTTATCTCCCACTTCCGGTTCGAGGCGAACTAGCGCGACTGGTTTCAGGGAACACTGGCGCGGTCGACATATCCTGGCTATTGCGTGCAGGTAATGGCGTCACGGCTTTACCTTGCGTTGCAGCTGCACCTTGATTCATCAACTTATCTAGCGGCAGATACATCAGGTTGTTGCTGTTTTTAACATCAACCAAAATTTTAGAGGTATTCGAGTACACGTATTCCATGGTCTCTAAGTACATCCGATCACGTGTAACCTTTGGTGCAGCGAGATACTGCGGCAGTAATTGTTCAAAGCGTGATACTTCACCTTGAGCGCGTAATACGATTTGTTGCTTGTATGCTTCGGCTTCTTGCATTACCCGATTGACCTGACCACGAGCACGCGGTTCAATCTCACGAGCATAAGCGGTTGCTTCTTGCACAAAACGTTCTTGATCTTCTTGCGCTTTAATCGCGTCATCGAAGGCATCACGCACTTCTTCTGGCGGTCTGGCATCGCGGAAGTTAACATCCACTAAGGTTAAACCCATGTTGTAAGGATTGATGATGCTTTCTAACTCGATCCGCGTATCTTGACGAACCACTTCACGACCACGCGTTAACACATCATCCATAATAGAATGACCGATAACAAAACGTAACGCCGCATCGGTGGCTTCGCGCAAACTACTGTCGGCATCAACCACAGAGAACAAGTATTGGCGAGCATTGAAAATACGATATTGCACTTCAAAGGTCACTCGAACCAAATTTTGGTCTTGCGTTAACATAAAGCCATCTGCACGTAATGAACGCACTTCTTGAGTGTTCACTGGTGTCACAGTATCAATAAAAGTCGGTTTCCAGTGAATACCCGCACCCACTTCTTCATGATATTGGCCAAAGCGTAAAATCACACCGCGTTCTGCGTCTTTAATGGTGTAAAAACCACTTAAAGCCCAAACCGCAATCGCAACGATTAACACCACTATCATTAAGATAGAGCTACCACCGCTACCTGCGTTGCCAGAGCCACCGCCTTTACCACCAAAAACTCCGCCTAGTTTTTTACCTAAATTGCGGAATACTTCATCTAAATCGGGCGGGCCTTGATCACGACCACCTTGTTTCCAAGGGTCGTTATTCTTGCCGTTATTGCCCGGCTCGTTCCAAGCCATGCTTAACTCCATTACCGTAAGTTGTCATTAAGGGTTAATGTATCAAAAAAGTGTCTAGCTGACGATATAGTTTTCGAGTTGTTGCTCACTCTGTTTTAACAAACGAGCCCACTGTGCTGCCGACAGCTGAATTTTTAACTGGCAACGGCCATCACTCAAAAAGGTTTCCTCTAACACAGCTTGCAGCTGATAAAGCCGTGCTCGCCAATTACCCGCCTCTGGCGGTAATAATAAGGTTAATTGCAAATGTTGTTGCGACAACAACATCGCTAAAGCTTGCTCAAGTAAGTCGAGCCCCACGCCGGCTAATGCCGACAGATAAACGGCAACCGGTAAACCGTCATCGTTGTATTCTATACGGGGCTGCTGGCCTAATTGGTCAATTTTGTTGAAAACCAATAACTGTGGCACGTCTGCTGCGTCAATTTCTTGCAACACCAATTGTACCTGACGCATATTTTCATCGCGCCGAGCGTCTGCCGCATCAATCACGTGCAATTGAATATCAGCATCCCGTGTTTCTTGTAAGGTTGATTTAAACGCAGCCACGAGATCATGCGGTAAATGGCGGATAAATCCTACTGTGTCAGCCAGAATCGCTTCACCAAAATTCGGCAAGTTAATTTTACGTAAGGTAGGATCCAGTGTCGCAAAAAGTTGATCTGCAGCATACACACTGGCACTGGTTAGCCGATTAAACAGCGTCGACTTACCGGCATTGGTGTAACCTACAATCGACAGCACAGGTTGTTCAGAACGTTGTCTAGCACGCCGCCCTTGCTCCCGCTGCCGTGACATTTTTTGCAAACGCTGTTTTAACGCTTTAACCCGCTCACGCAATAAGCGTCGATCGCTTTCAAGCTGCGTTTCACCCGGCCCGCGTAAACCAATACCGCCTTTTTGCCGTTCGTTGTCAAAACCACGGATCAGACGCGAGGCAAGATGCTGTAACTGGGCCAATTCGACTTGCAGCTTACCTTCGTAAGTGCGAGCGCGCTGCGCAAAAATATCGAGGATCAAGCTGGTGCGATCAATTACCCGAACCTGACAATGTCTTTCCAGGTTGCGAGTTTGGCCAGGCGACAGCTCGTGATTAAAAATCACTACTGTGGCGGCGAGTTCTTCTACCAGCGCAGCCAATTCATCTGCTTTGCCGGTGCCAATAAAAAACTTTGCATCTGGCGCAGGCCGATTGCTTGAGAGGATTTGCAAGGTGGCAACGCCCGCAGACGACACCAACATCTGCAATTCTTGCAAATCTTCGGTTGACGCTTCCTGCGGAAAATTAACGTGCACTAATACGGCTTGTTCTGCAAGCTCAGAGAGTTCAAACAAGCGCTGCTACTCCGCTAATTATTCCGTCTCCTCGTCGTCATCACCTTGGCTACCGTGAGCAACCATAGTGTTAACAGCACGAGCAGGTACAACGGTAGAAATAGCGTGTTTATACACCATCTGACTTACCGTGTTTTTCAGCAAAATGACGAATTGGTCAAATGATTCAACCTGACCCTGTAATTTAATCCCATTCACCAAATAAATTGATACAGGAATACGTTCCCGTCTTAAGGTGTTCAAAAATGGGTCTTGTAAAGATTGCCCCTTTGCCATGTCGCGCTTTCCTTTTTTATTAATTAGGCTTTATATTGGTATTATTATTTTTATTTCAAGTTGTTAAACCTGAAATATTTGCTGCCTCTGTTAGCTTAGCGAAGAAATGACAGCTTGCAAGTTTTCCTCAAGTTTCACTTCACTTTTTAACCAATGCAATTCTGGCCAACTGCGCAGCCAAGTTAACTGGCGCTTCGCTAATTGCCGCGTTGCAGCAATGCCTTGAGCTTCCATTTCCTGATAAGTAAGCTTTCCAGCGATATAATCCCACATTTGCCGATAACCAACACATCTTATTGATGGTAAATCAGCGTGTAAATCTGTGCGCTGTGCTAACGCACGCACTTCTTGCTCAAAACCTTGCGCTAACATTTGCTCGAAGCGTAATGCTATACGTTGATGTAATACCGCACGATCGGTCGGCGCAATGGCAAATTGGTACACTTTATACGGAAAAGGTTCAGGTTTTTCCGCAGTTAATTCCGTTAAGCTGCGCCCGGTTAAGCGATAAACTTCTAGAGCACGATTAATCCGCTGTGGATCATTCGGATGGATCCGTTGTGCGGCTGCAGGATCCACGGCTGCGAGCTGTTGATGCAAATAAGCCCAGCCATGTTCGGCCGCCTCAGCTTCCAGTGTAGCACGAATGGCCTTGTCCGCAGCGGGTAGCTCCGAAATCCCTTGGAGTAAGGCTTTAAAATACAACATGGTACCGCCGACTAAAATCGGCACATTGCCACGCTGCTGGATCTGCGCAATCAACTGTAACGCATCAGCACGAAAATCGGCTGCAGAATAACTTTCTGCCGGATCGCGAATATCTAACAAAAAATGTGGGGCTTGCGCCAACTCTGCAGCGGTGGGCTTAGCCGTGCCAATATCCATACCGCGATAGACTAAAGCGCTGTCTACGCTAATCAGCTCTGCGTTAACCCGCTGTTGCTTTAAAGCGATAGCTAAAGCGGTTTTGCCCGACGCCGTGGGGCCCATTAAACAAATCACCGGTAAATCAGTGGGCATCGTTAGCCTTCCGTATTTGCAGCGTTGCCGCATCAAAACTGAGCGCCAGCGCCCGGCGTTGCGCTTTGCTCAGTGCTGCGGGATACACACCTAACAATAAATCGGCTTGTAAAAAGCCTTGGCGCAACAACACATCGAGTAATGCTTCGGCTAAGCCGTCAGTTTGCACTGTACTTAGTGTAGACAAAAACTCACCGAACCATTGGCCTATTGCCGTATGTCTTAGCCAAATGGGCACTGCGCGAATAATCACCGTGCGATCTTTTAACAGTAAATCGAAACCTAAAGCCGACAAGTTGTCAGCCGCCGCGAGCAAGGGTTCAAATTCAGCCGACGCCACGGTTAAGCGCACCGGTAATAATAATGGGGCACTTTGTACCTTTAACTGCCACTGAATAGCAATACTGGCGGGCAAATCAACCATAAATAATTGCTCAGCCTCCTGACAAAGTGCAAACCGATTCTCTAACAAAAAATAATGCGGTGTAGGGCTAGCAACTTGCTCGGTCGCGGCTTGCAACGTTGCTGCCTGATAATTGATTTGCGCTTGCACTGAAGCCACAGCCGGTTTAGCGGCTACGCTGTCGTGAACAGCACGCGCCGCGACACGGCCTTGTTGCGGCTGATATAACGGCGCTTTCGTATCTCCCGTTGCAGTATGTCGCGTGGCATAAGCGGCGTGTGCCGCTGCTGAGTTTGGCTGCGGCGATGCGACCTGCGCTTGTGAAGACGTCATGCTAGGTGATTCAGCCGCTAAAGCAGGCTTAGGCTCGCTGTCTTGCCCTTGCGTTAAGGCATCGGCTAAAGCACTCACCACAAAATCATGCACCAAACGTGCTTGATGAAAACGGACTTCGTGTTTAGCGGGGTGCACATTGACATCCACGTCGTTAGCCGGCAGCTCTAGATACAGTACAAAAGCCGGTTGTAGTTCAGCCGCTAACCATTCACCGTAGGCTTGTCGGATCGCATGATTTAACAATTTATCGCGCATCATACGACCATTCACATAACTGTATTGGCCGCTACTGACCGCTTGGCAAGCCATCGCTGGTAAAATCCAACCACTGAGCTTGATCTCACCATATTGATTTTCAATCCACAGTGCTTGCTCAGCAAAATTACGACCACAGATCAGCGCTAAGCGTTTTTGCTTGGCCGCAGCCGTATCAGCAACCGGTAAACGACGCACCACTTGGCCGTTATGGCTCAGTTGCCATGCCACATCAAAACGACTTAAGGCTAAGCGTTTGATTAATTCATCAATATGCGTAAATTCGGTTTTATCGCTTCTTAAAAAACGCCGACGTGCTGGGGTATTAAAGAATAAATCGACGACATCTATGCTGGTGCCATCGGGATGGGCGGCCGGTCGTAATTGCACGGCCATATCGCGGCCTTCGGCACTGGCTTGCCAAGCGGCGGCTTGTTGCGCCGGTTTTGATGTGAGGGTTAAACGCGCCACTGAACTGATACTGGCCAGCGCTTCACCGCGAAAGCCTAAACTTTCAATCTGTTCCAGATCCGCTAAGCTGCTAATTTTACTGGTAGCATGTCGACTTAGCGCCAGCACTAATTCTGCTTCAGCGATGCCCACACCATTATCGCGGATCCGGATCAGCTTGCTGCCACCCTTTTCTAATTCAATATCAATTTGAGTGGCTTGCGCATCCAAACTGTTTTCAACCAATTCTTTTACGACGGAGGCGGGGCGTTCCACCACCTCACCAGCCGCAATCTGGTTAGCTAATTGCGCGGGTAATAATTGAATGGGCATATTAGGGGATCCGCAACACCTGACCAATGCGAATGCTGTCGTTACGCAGTTCGTTATGGCGGCGTAACTCGTCTAGTGACACATTATAACGCTGTGCTAATAACGATAAAGACTCCCCTGCTTGCACGCGGTGCTCTTTCGAACGACGCTGCGCAAATAACGAATCGGCTGGAGGCGATAACTCAAAGTGACGGCGCAAACCATTAAATAATGACTGCACTAATTTTTGCTGATGCGAACTACTGCGCAATAAACGCTCTTCTTGCGGGTTAGAAATAAAACCGACTTCAACTAAAATGGACGGAATATCCGGCGCGCGCAACACCCCTAAGCTAGCAGCTTGCGGCTCTTTTTTGTGGAGAGTCGTCACTTTGCCCAATTCAGACAAGACTTGGTTAGCCACTTGATGTGCCGTTACCATCGAATGATTCATTGATAAATCGAGTACCGTTTGCGCTAAATAGCGCTCATTAGCCGAGTCTTTAATCACTTCCGCGACACCGCCTAACAACTCACCGTGTCGCTCCGTTTGCTCTAGCATCCGGCCGACCTCTGAGGTCGCTCGACGTAACGATAACACCCATACTGAAGCGCCTTTCGGTTGAGGTGAAGTAAAGGCGTCCGCGTGAATGGATACTAATAAATCTGCTTGCATACGCCGCGCAATATCAGTGCGGCTATTCACATGCACATAGTAATCACCGGTACGCACCATAGTGGCTTTCATACCGGGCTCACGGTTAATGGTTTCCAGTAATTGCTTGGCAATAGGCAGGGTTAAGTTTTTTTCATAAATGCCGCTGGGGCCAATGGAGCCGGGGTCTTCGCCACCGTGTCCGGCATCGATAGCAATAATGATATCGCGAGCGGCACGCACTGTCGCAGGAATCGCCTGGCGACTACTGCCTGTGTTGGCGCTGCTGTTCGTCGCAGGGCGAGTCTCAACCGGCGCGCTACTGGCACTGCTGCTGCTGGCTTTACTATCGGGTAAATCCACCACCAAACGATGGCCATAAGGAGGTGTCGGGGTCAGTGCAAAAATCGTCGGTTTAACAGCGCTGCTTAAATCGAGCACAATGCGCATGGTGTTTTTGGTGCCACTGCTGCGAATATCTCGGATCAGCGGGGCTTCACCGCTAATCGCTGGCAGTGTGGTCGCGCCCGTGACGCGACTTAAGTCAATGACTAAGCGTTCTGGGTTTTCTAAGGTGAAATATTTATATTCTGGGGCAGCAGCCAAATCAAATACCACACGGGTATTGTCTGGCGAGGGCCATATACGAATATTCTGTACCTGATTACTGGCAAACGCCACCGCACTTTGCAGTAACAAACAACACAAGATGAGATGAGCAAGCAGCGCGTTAGTTTTTTTCATTATCCGTCAATGCTGTCAATAAAGTTTGAACATGTGCGTTATGCGCCGTGATAACCAAATGACGCGAAGTGGCATCCAGCGAAAAAGCCAGCGTTAAATCAGGTTCAGGCAAACAGCCAAAACCACGTTCAGGCCATTCAATTAAACATAGGCTATCAGCATTAAAATAATCTCTGATCCCCATAAATTCCAGTTCTTCTGCATCATGTAACCGATACAAATCAAAATGATAAACTTGTAGGCCTACCAAATCATAGGGTTCAACTAAGGTATAGGTTGGGCTTTTTACTTTACCTGTGTGGCCTAAGCTTTGAATTAAACCTCGAGAGAAGGTGGTTTTACCCGCGCCTAAAGGCCCTTGCAGAAACAGAACTAAACCACCGTGCAGTTGCGCCGCCAGTTTTGCCGCGAACGCTGCTGTTTGCGCTTCGCTATCAATTTGTACCTTAAGTTCTACCACAGTAATAACTCAACACCCTATCTTTAATTGCCGTTGGCTATGTTAACAAACTTGTAGGGCATGCAGGAAGAAAAACCGCTCAAGCTTGTGGTCAGACTAAGTAAATTGCCTCAAGTTCCCGTTAGTTAGCCACTTATAGCCATCGGGGTGAAGTCTAAATGCCAAAAGACCATGGACAATTTATGTTAAAGTAGCGCCTAGAAAAGCGCGATATGACGAATACAGAGTTCAGTATGGAAAAACAGCAGCTAGCCGAGCAAATTAAACAATGGGCCGCTGAATTAGGTTTTCAGGCCTGTGGTATTACTAAACCTGACTTAGCTGAGCATGAAGCGCACTTACAGCAATGGTTAGACGCTGGCTTCCATGGTGATATGCATTATATGGCGCAACACGGCATGTTGCGTGCCAGGCCCACTGAATTACACCCCGGTACGCTCAGTGTCATTAGCGTACGCCTAGATTATTTACCGCAGCAAGCAGGTTTTGCCACTAACTTAGCCGATCCTAACTTGGCTTATATTAGCCGTTATGCGCTGGGGCGAGATTATCATAAATTAATGCGCCAACGTTTAAAGCAACTGGGCCAGAAGATTGCCACGCTCAGTGCTGAATTAGCCGGCCGCCCTTTTGTCGACTCGGCGCCCATTTTAGAACGGCCTTTAGCACAAAAAGCCGGTATAGGCTGGGTTGGCAAACATAGCTTGGTGTTGGCCGAACAAGCCGGTTCGTGGTTTTTCCTTGGCGAATTACTGGTGAATCTCGATTTGCCCATTGACACGCCACACAACGGCGATTGCGGTAGCTGCGTGGCCTGCATAACCAGTTGCCCAACAGGTGCCATAGTGGCGCCTTATGTTGTTGATGCCCGCCGCTGTATCTCTTATCTCACTATTGAATTAGCCGAGGCGATCCCTGAACAGTTTCGAGCGCAAATCGGCAATCGTATTTATGGTTGTGATGATTGCCAATTAGTTTGCCCGGTGAATCGAGCCGCGCCATTGACCCAAGAAGCGGATTTTCAACGCCGACCGCAGTGGCAAGATCAATCACTGATGGCGCTGTTCAAATGGGACGAAGCGACCTTTTTGCAGTTAACCGAAGGCAGTGCCATTAGGCGGATTGGTTTTGAACGCTGGCAACGAAACATTGCCGTTGCGCTAGGCAATGCGCCTTATGATCCTGCTATTAGTGAGTTATTACAGCAACGGTTGGCTGACGCCAGTGAATTAGTAAAAGAGCATATTCGCTGGGCGCTAGCACAGCAAAAACAAAAAAGCTGGCAACAAGCCAATTTATTACCAAGAAGTACCGAACGTTTAGTACGGATTATTCAGAAGGGTCTGCCGCGAGATAGTTAAGCGGATGAACAGGCCGCTCTGCTCGCCGTGCTGCCGCCTGCTGGACAATTTCCGTTTTTCGTTGCTCGTTAGCCTGATGCCATTCGGTAATTTCAGTCAATAAACGGCCACATCCCAAACAGCAGTCGTGTTGGTCTAGGCAGCAATTTCTAACACATGGGGAGAGCGCCATCGCAAATCCTTAGCAGTGTGTCTCAACATAACATTTTGCTAGAAATTGTTGTCTAAAAAAAGACATTTGGCAATATCGCAGATTCAGAAAAGCGAAAAGCAGCCACAAGGGCTGCTTTTCTAATTTGGAGCGAGTTACGAGATTCGAACTCGTGACCTCGACCTTGGCAAGGTAGCGCTCTACCAACTGAGCTAAACTCGCATCATGTTTGCAACCGAAGTTGCTTACTGATGGCGCGCATTTTACAAAACTGGCCAATCGATGCAAGCATTTTTTTAAGGAATTCGAAAAAAATGTGTGCGATAGGTCACTAATTCAGCAATTGACTCACGAATGTCGTCCATCGCCAAGTGGCTGTTGGTTTTTTGTACGTGTTTAATCACTTCAGGCGCCCAGCGTTTCGCTAACTCTTTTATCGTGCTGACATCGACATTTCGATAATGAAAGAAGCTTTCGAACTCAGGCGCATATTCTGCCAAAAAACGCCGGTCTTGACCTATGCTATTGCCACACATCGGCGATTTACCCGGGCTAACATAGCGACTTAAAAAGGCCAGTGTTTGCTCAACCGCGTCGGCTAGCGTAACGTCACTGGCACGACAGCGAGCCGTTAAGCCACTCTTACCGTGTTGCTCAACACACCAAGAGTTCATATTCGCCAACACATCATCCGCGGTTTTAATGGCAAAGACCGGACCTTCCGCTAAGATATTTAACTCGCTGTCCGTCACAATAGTGGCCATCTCTAAAATAACATCGGTTTTTGGTTCCAGCCCCGTCATTTCTAAATCAAGCCAAACCAAGTTGCTATCATTCACTGTCATAATTATTCAGTACCTTTCTGAAGTGAGTGGGCTGAAACGTTTGCTGCTTTGTTACAACCCAGATTGCAGGTATGATACACGTCCTAAGCTTAACAGTAATAGCATCCTTTACAGAAAAACGGTAACCAGTGACCAAGAAAAAACATCTAACACAGCGCCAGCACGATCGAATTGCCAAAAATGAGCAGCGACGTTTACAACGTAATGCGAAAAAAGGTGCCGTCGACTGGGATGAACAACTTTTATTAGCGCCTGAGCCAGGTTTGGTACTCAGTCGCTTTGGCCAGCATGCCGACGTTGAAGATGCCCAAGGTAAGGTGATCCGTTGCAGTATGCGTCGCACCATCAGTTCGGTGGTGACTGGCGATAAAGTACTGTGGCGGCGCAGCACGCAAGCGACCGGCAGTATTGATGGTGTTATTGAAGCAGTGGAAGATCGCAGCTCTGTTTTATTACGCCCTGATTTTTATGATGGCCTAAAGCCTGTAGCTGCCAATATTGACTTGATGATTATTGTCTCGGCCATTTTGCCAGCGCTGTCTTTAAACATTATCGACCGTTATTTGGTTGCTGCTGAAATCACCGGCATTAAACCGCTGCTGGTTATTAACAAAGCGGATTTATTAGATGCTGCTGCACAAGCTGAACTTCAGCGGCAACTTGAGCTGTATCGTGGTTTAGGTTATCCATGTTTATTATTGAGTGCCAAAACTGGCCAAGGCATGGCTGAATTGCAACAGCATTTGCACAGCGGAACCAGTATCTTTGTTGGTCAATCTGGGGTTGGCAAATCGTCATTAATGAACTCGCTCATGCCCAGCCTAGCGGTCACTACACAGGAGGTCTCAGCGCTGTCCGGCTTGGGCCAACATACCACGACGGTGTCGCGTCTTTATCACTTGCCAGAAGGTGGCGAACTGATCGACTCGCCAGGGATCCGCGAATTTGCTTTATGGCACTTATCACCTGAAGAAGTAACGCAAGGTTTTATTGAATTTCGACCTTGGCTGGGTCGCTGTAAATTCCGCGACTGTAAACATATCACAGACCCCGGCTGCGCCATTCAACATGCCGTAGCTGAAAACGCGATCAGCCAAGAACGTTACGACAGTTATTTAAAAATCCTGACCAGTATGACGCAGGATAAACCGAATCATTTTTAATTTTAAGAGTATCGACCCGCTATGGATAAACTAAAAATCACCCTGCAATATATGCTACCTAAGCATTTAATTTCCCGCTTAGTGGGTAAATTGGCCGCTGCCCGTTTAGGCTTTATCAGCCATGCGCTGATTAAGCTGTTTATCAAAGCCTATAACATCAACATGCAGGAAGCTAAATTTGAACGCGCCAGTGACTATGCCAGTTTTAATGAGTTTTTTACTCGGCCGTTAAAAGACGGTATTCGCCCGCTGGACAGCGATCCAACGATTATCGCCCATCCAGTGGACGGCGCCATTAGCCAGCTGGGTGAAATTGTTTCAGGCCAACTGGTGCAAGCTAAAAACCATAACTACAGCTTACAAAGCTTATTAGGGGGTAAAGAACAAACCGCCGCGCCTTTCTTAGGTGGTGAATTTGCGACCATTTACTTAGCCCCCAAAGACTATCACCGTATTCATATGCCGGTAACTGGCGTGTTGCGAGAAATGATCTATGTGCCCGGCGAGCTGTTTTCGGTTAATCCATTAACGGCTGAAAACGTGCCTGATTTATTTGCCCGTAACGAACGCGTGGTAACGATTTTTGATACCGAGTTTGGCCCAATGGCCTTGGTATTAGTTGGTGCTACGATCGTTGCTAGCATTGAAACCGTCTGGGCCGGTACCGTCACGCCCCCAGCGGGCAGCAGTATTTTCCGTTGGAATTATCCGGCGAGCGGTTTAAACAGTGTTCGTTTAGAAAAAGGCGCCGAAATGGGCCGCTTTAAACTCGGCTCAACGGTGATCTTAGCTTTCCCTGCTGGCAAAGTAGCATTCTTAGCCGATCAGCAACCCGGCAGCGTCACTCGCATGGGTACGCCGTTTGCTAACATAACCTAAACAGTAACACCTGAGCAGGATATACGGATGTCCTGCTCTTCTCTTCTTTCTCGTCACAACGCCCTTTTTCTCTAAGCCTCCTCAGCTAAACCTCTCTAATCTAGGCTATTTACCTTCAGTTGCCGCGACACGCTGATGAAAAAAAATCCGCAACCGGCCCTTTATCTGCAGTAAACTAAGCAAAAAGGGGTTTTAAGGAATGAGTATGCAAATCATCGCGCATCGTGGTGCCAGTGGTGAGTATCCAGAAAATACGCTATTGGCGATTGAGCAAGCGATAGCTCAAGGCGCAGATGCTATTGAGATAGATGTGTTTGCACTGCAAGGTGAGCTGATTGTTATCCATGATCATCATGTGGCACGCACCACGAATGGCCAAGGCAGCTTATATCAGTTTTCTTTAGCCCAATTACAGCAGCTAGATGCCGGGCGCGGTGAGCGCGTACCGACACTGTGGCAAGTGTTGCACTATTTGCAGGCAACCAAGGCATGGTTAAATATTGAATTAAAAGGCGCGGATACCGCCGAGCCCTTGCTTAAATTACTGCAACGAGCCGAGCAAGAATTGGCTTTCGATTGCCAACGCTTGCTGATTTCTTCGTTTAATCACCATTTACTGCATACCATCAAACGCGCGCAGCCTAGTTTAAAACTGGGGGCGTTAACGGCCAGCTTACCGCTTGATTATGCGGCTTTTGCAGAGCAACTGGGGGCTTACTCGGTGCATTGTGATGTTAGCTTTATTGACCAAGCGTTTGTCGATGACGCCAAAACCCGTGGCTTAAAAGTTTATGTGTATACCGTGGATCAAGCCGATGATATTGCGCGGCTGCAGCACTATGGCGTAGATGGGATCTTTAGCAATTATCCGGCGCGCAGCAGACAGCGCCTTTCAGCGTCAAACTAAACGGCGCAAAAAGCAGTAAATCATCAGAAACAAAAATCCCGCCGTAGCGGGATTTTTAGATGGGTTTGCAGAATTAAGACGGTTGATGTTCGTCTTCGCAACTATTGCAACTGTTACATAAGCGCATATTCATAATATGCGCTGACACCACTAAGGTGGCACCGATAATCAAAATGAGGTGTTCGTATTCGCTACCCCAAGCACCACGTTGCCAATAAATAAAACCACCTAAAAACAACGCATAAAATGGGTAAAGTTTACGATGATAACGATGAAAACCTACAAATAACGTGAAGAAACCTAAGGCCATGGTCAGCAGTAACACTATGCCTTCAAACGCATGGTTGTGGCCGGCAGTTAAACCTAACAAAGGTAGGATCGGCAGAATGACAGGTAGCATAATGCAATGAATGGCACATAACGATGTGACCATTATTCCTACCTTATCAAACAACACTCTCGCTTTGGCAATCACTGCGATATCCTTAAAACACGAAATCAAAGAAACGATATAGTATAACAAAACATTTTATAATGGAATGGCTCGGCACAAATTATCTCTGTTTTGGACTCTGCTACCACAGCCTTTATGGCATAATAGCTGGATAATTTTAATGATTTGAAAAGATGCGTTATGGATACTCTACTGGAACAACTGGATGACAATCTAAAAGAGCTTTATCGTAAAGCCCTCGATGCCGATGCACTGCTAGAGCAATTGCAACAAGAGGGTAAGGCTAATCATCAGGCGGTATTTGCTAAAGAAGCAGGATTTAGTGCGCAAAGTAATCGTTTTATGCCTTACTTAGCTGAAACTGCAGAACACATCGCGGCGATGCGGCAAAGCCAGCAATTCAATACCGCAACTTTAGAGCGTGTGGTTCGGCAACTCAAACTGTTACACAAAACCTTGGCTGAGTTTCGACACATCACCAAATAACAAAAAAGGGGTAACCGCTTAGCCGTTACCCCTTTCACACATCGTTTGTGATTGACTACCGATACCGGTACTAGTCATTCAAAGCAGGCTTTACCGTTTTCTTAAACCAGTCTTCCAGCATTTTATGCTCAAACTCAAATTCTTTACGCGAATTGGCTCGGCCTAAGCGCTGCAAAAAGCCCATATCACGCTCCTTTACCTCGCCACTTAACACCGTCTGGCCACTGGCATCGAGTAATTGGTGTGTAAAGCGAATAGCAGGCGAATGAATATCTTTAACAATGCGTAAAGCTTGACCGGCTGGCCCAGCAAAATAGTCAACATCACCCGCTAAATCAATATCGGTTACCGTGACTTGCCATTTATATCCAGCAGGCATTGCTGCGGCCAACTCGTTAAAGGAATCAGTAAATGCCGCGACCACTCTTTCAGAATAGCGACTACGGGTATCATTAGTCGGCCTTACATCAGTAAAACCTTTGGGATCATCAAAGTTTAGTGTTAGTTCGGCTGCTGCGACACTAAGCCCTGACCACGCTAGCAGCGTCATTGCTAATATACTGTTACGCATTTTAACCTCCTCGAATAACTGATGAGTTATTACAACATTTAAAGGTATAGGCTAAGTTAGCTTTATGCAAGCTGAACACGGTAACTGACAAACGGCATGCTGTTGCTTAACCGCATAAAATGGCCATACAAACTGACACTTTGCCGAAGTAAAAGCGCCTCTCCATCCGAGCAAGTCGTATCGCTTCTGTAATTAGGCCCCACGTTGACATGGTTAAAACCCCTTTCAAAGGTGCCTGCCTACACCTGACGTTATCAAAATCGCTTTGCCTCACCGCTGCTAAGCACTTAATAAATCAATCATTAACGTAATAGTGCGCCCTCTCTTGGCCTGCACTTTCTCAGATGAATCCAAACTGAACCCAGCAATAAAAAAATTTGAAATTAAGCTATTGAATTTATTTATAAAAAAATAAAGAGCTTAAAAAACCTGCTTAAATTCTGACAAAAACAGTTGACGGCAGAATTATTAATCGAGAATATGCTCAAGCACTGAGCTAATGCCCGAATATAAAAAACGAATCGGAGTAAGCATTAATACCCAGAAGTTTTTGACCACCTCGCTGTAGGTTAAAACACATAAAAATGACGTTCCAAGACAAGGGTTTTAAACATGACATTATTCAACAACACGAAACATTCGTTTTCAGTGTTGGCCTCAGCCTTGCTTTGCGCAGGCTTCAGCGCCACACCTGTAGATGCCGCAGAATTTTTTGATGATCGCCTAAAAGTAAATGCTCTTTTTATGCAGGGCTTTCAAAATATCGAAGCCGATCCCGGTGCTTTTGATCCTATTAACGAAAACATGTCGGCAGGCTTTCAGCGCCTGCGCTTTAACTTAGAACTGACATTTAAGATCACCGATGACATCACTGCCTTTGTCGATTTAGGTGAAGAACCGAATGATTTTGGCAGCGATGACAAATTTGAGATCTCGCAAGATTTTGGCTATATCGATTTCAACGTACTAGGCTTATTAAAAGTCACGGATACCCCTCACGAATTGCATGTAAAAGCCGGTAATATCGAATCGTCCGTGTTTGATTTCAGAGGTTTTTCTGATGGCGCGGCGGTACAAAACAACCCATTGATCGGTAACTCTATTGCCGACTTTGTTACGGCTGAATCAGGCGTACAAGTGGCTTGGGCTTATAAGCTACAGCAATACAATATCGACAAAGTTAATGCCAATATCACCGTAACAGTACCCACCTTTGACGAGGACTATGGTGATGGCCGCGGCTACAACGTTTTTGGTGATGTTTCTGTTAATACCGACTTTGGCCTAGATTTAGGCATCGGCTGGTTTGTTAGCGACCTGGGCGGTCAAGTAGGTTTACGTGACTTTGCTGATATCCAAGTGGCGGGATTAATTTTTGGTGACGGTGATAACTACAATTTTGTCTCTAGTGGCAATAGCTCTCGCGATACGCATGCCGGCTTACTGCCGGGGTTAAACGTGACGATTGTGCAATTAAACAGCCAATATCGCCTTTCTGAGAACACCTTGTTCAGAGGCTGGTTCGGTACCGCCGAGGATGACTATAGCTTTGTCGATGTTAACGGTAATCAAGCCGTTGCCACTCAAGGCGTCGCTTATGCGGCGATCAGCAGCAAAATGCGCTTTTTCGGGCTAGAAGCATCACATTACATTATTCCTGATAAACTTTATCTGGCAACCCGCTTTTCTCAAGTCAGCAATGAAACAGAGGGTGTGAGTGGCGATACCGATTTAACTCGGCTGCAATTAGGGGCTGGCTGGTGGCTAGCAGAAAACACCTTATTAAAAGCAGAGTGGGTTGAGCAACGCGAAGGCGCTAACTCAGCGGGCCAAATCGGCACAGACTGGGGCGGTTTTACTGCTGAAGTCTCGGTACGCTTTTAATCTGTTGATACACGCTTTACCAGCCAGAATCTAAGGAATTATCTATGTCTATCAGAACGTTCAGTTTTGCATGCCTAGCCATGCTCGCGACTGTCGCAACCGCCGCAGAAACCATTACCATCGCCACAGTCAACAATGGCGACATGATCACGATGAAAGAGCTTAGCAGCGAGTTTGAGCAAGCGCATCCGAACATTAAACTGCAATGGATCACGTTAGAAGAGAATATCTTACGCCAGCGTGTCACCACCGATGTGGCGACGGGCGGTGGTCAATATGATGTGATGACCATCGGTACTTATGAAGTACCGATCTGGAGCAAATTAGGTTGGTTGAAAAAGCTCGATAATTTTGCCGCAGATTATGATGTGGACGATATTCTGCCATCCATTAAAAATGGCTTGTCCTATCAAGACGAGTTATATGCCGCCCCCTTCTATGGCGAAAGCTCGATGGTGATGTATCGCAAAGACTTAATGCAAAAAGCCGGTTTAGAGATGCCTAATACCCCTAGCTGGCAGTTTATTAAACAAGCGGCAGCGGCCATGACCGATAAAGAGGCCGGCGTGTACGGGATCTGTTTACGCGGTAAGGCTGGCTGGGGCGAGAATGTCGCGCTCATCACGGCCATGGCTAACTCGTTTGGCGCGCGCTGGTTTGACGAAAAATGGCAGCCACAATTTAACACTAAAGCTTGGCAAGATACCCTGAATTACTATGTTGAAGTGATGAATCAATATGGACCACCAGGTGCTTCAGCCAACGGCTTTAACGAAAACCTCGCATTATTTCAAACCGGTAAATGCGGTATCTGGATCGACGCCACTGTTGCTGGCGCCTTTGTGACCAACCCAGCCGATTCAAACATCGCCGATCAAGTGGGTTTTGCCATGGCACCTGATAATGGCCTAGGTAAACGAGGCAACTGGTTATGGGCTTGGACGCTGGCGATCCCATCAAGCAGTAAAAAATCAGATGCGGCCATGACCTTTATCAGCTGGGCAACATCGAAAGGTTATACCGAATTAGTGGCCAGTAAAAAAGGCTGGAAAAATGTTCCGCCAGGCACGCGTGCTTCTCTGTATGCGAATGCAGACTACTTAGCCGCAGCACCTTTTGCGCAAATCACCCTCGATGCCATTCGCTCTGCCGATCCGGTTAACCCCAGCGTGTTGCCGGTACCTTATGTCGGCATACAATTTGTGGCCATTCCAGAGTTTCAAGGCATTGGTACGGCGGTCGGTCAGCAATTTGCTGCCGCGCTAACGGGTCAAATGTCGGTTGAGCAAGCTTTATTGAATGCTCAGCGCACCACGGAACGCACCATGCGTAAAGCACGCTATCCGAAATAAGCCATGTCATCCCGTGAGGTAAGACCGTGTGCTTACCTCTCAAACATATATTTTTAGAGGTTTTCCTTATGGCTACGATACAGTCCAGAACACTGGCTCGATTCATGCTGTTTCCATCCGTGGTGCTGTTGCTAGGATGGATGATTGTGCCACTTTGCATGACGTTGTATTTCTCATTTTTAGATTACAACCTGCTGATGCCTGGCAATGAAGCTTTTATTGGTTTTTTAAACTACGAATTCTTTCTGACTGATCCGGCGTTTATTGAATCTTTCTTTAATACTCTACTGCTGGTCGGTGGCGTGCTAACCATTACCATCGGGGGCGGCATTGGCTTAGCCATTTTACTGGACCAAGCCATTTGGGGCCGTAACTATGTACGCATTATGGTGCTTGCGCCATTTTTCGTGATGCCGACGGTATCAGCGCTTGTTTGGAAGAACATGTTTATGAACCCGGTAAATGGCTTATTTGCCCACCTTGCCGCGTTCTTTGGCACTGAGCCAATCGACTTTTTCGCTCACTACCCGCTACTTTCAATTATTGTGATCGTCTCTTGGCAATGGCTGCCGTTTGCTGCCTTGCTATTACTAACCGCTATTCAATCTTTAGATCGCGAGCAATTAGAAGCGGCAGACCTAGATGGCGCAGGGCCCATCAGCAAGTTTTTCTATATTGTGTTACCGCACTTATCACGGGCAATCACTGCCGTGATCCTGATTGAAACCATTTTCTTACTGTCGATCTTCGCTGAAATTTTGGTGACCACCAGTGGCGGTCCAGGCTATGCCTCAACCAATATTACTTATCTGATCTACACCCAATCACTACTGCAATTTGATGTCGGGGGTGGCTCGGCAGGGGGCATTATCGCGGTCATTATCGCCAATATTGTGGCTATTTTCTTAATGCGCCTTATTGGCAAGAATTTGGAGGGCTAATCGATGTCAACAAACGCGAGCTTCCGCTCAAAAGTCTTTTATACCGCTCTAGCCTGGTTAATCAGCGGCCTGATATTCTTTCCGATTTTATGGACGTTTATCACCAGCTTTAAAACTGAGGCTGAAGCCATTTCGGCAACCCCTAGCCTATTTATGTTTGAATGGACGCTGCAAAACTACAGCGATGTATTGGCCCGTTCACCTTACTTTGATCACTTTATTAACTCAGTGGTCATTGCCTTAGGCTCAAGTGTCGTCGGTTTATTGATTGCCATCCCCGCCGCCTGGTCAATGGCATTTGTGCCAACCAAGCGTACCAAAAATCTGTTGATGTGGATGTTATCTACCAAGATGCTGCCACCAGTAGGCGTGTTAATCCCAATCTATCTGTTATTTCGGGATTTTTCCCTACTGGATACCAAGCTCGGTTTAGTGATCGTGATGACGCTCATTAACCTGCCAATTATGGTCTGGATGCTATACACCTACTTTCGCGAGATCCCACATGAAATCCTTGAAGCGGCCCGGATGGATGGTGCCAGCATTACCGAAGAAATCTTTCATGTATTGCTACCCATCGCTTTACCCGGCATAGCCTCAACCTTGCTGTTAAATGTCATTTTGGCTTGGAACGAAGCCTTTTGGACACTGATTTTATCGGCTGCCAACGCAGCACCACTGACGGCATTTATTGCCAGCTACTCCAGCCCGGAAGGCCTGTTCTACGCGAAATTATCCGCAGCCTCCGTGATGGCCATCGTGCCTATTTTAATCTTGGGTTGGTTCAGTCAAAAACAATTAGTGCGTGGATTAAGTTTCGGCGCAGTGAAATAAGGAATTCGTATCATGGGTAGCATTACATTAAAACAAGTAACGAAAAATTTCGGTGACGTAAACGTGATCCGTCCATTAGATTTAGCCATCCGCGATGGTGAATTTATTGTGTTTGTTGGGCCATCAGGTTGCGGCAAGTCGACGTTATTACGGATGATCGCCGGTTTAGAAGACACCAGCAGCGGCATCATTGAAATCGATGGGCAAGACGCTACGCAATTAGCCCCTGCCAAACGCGGCCTGGCCATGGTATTTCAATCTTATGCCTTATATCCGCATATGAGTGTGCGCAATAACATTGCCTTTCCCTTAAAACGGGCCAAAGTGCCGGCTGCTGAGATCGCCCAAAAGATCGAAGCCGCAGCCAAAATGCTCAATTTAACTGATTATTTAGATCGTAAACCCGGTCAACTGTCGGGTGGCCAACGGCAACGCGTAGCAATTGGCCGCGCTATTGTGCGCCAGCCGTCAGCCTTCTTATTTGATGAGCCATTATCGAATCTTGATGCATCATTGCGGGTCAATATGCGGCTTGAAATCACCGAACTACACAAAAGCTTGGGTACGACCATGGTTTATGTAACACACGACCAAGTTGAAGCCATGACCATGGCGGATCGTATCGCGGTATTTAATGGCGGTGTTATTGAACAAGTCGGCACGCCTTTAGAGCTGTATAAGCAGCCGGTCAACAAATTTGTTGCTGGTTTTATCGGCTCACCCAAGATGAATTTCATTGAGGTCGAGGCTCAAGCTAATCAGCTTACACGTACGCTGGGTGTGCGCCCAGAGCACTTCAAGATTAACGAAGACGCAGGCATGTGGACAGGTAAAGTAGGTGTGATTGAGCATCTTGGTTCAGAAAGCTTTCTACATGTCCATGTTGACGGCATAGGTACCTTGACCGTGAAAGCGGACGGTGACAGCCCTATCCGCTCAGGCGATCAAATCAGACTGAGCGCAGCAGACGATAAAATCCATAAATTTGATGCCGCCGGGAACAGCTTAAATGCGACACCCGTTGCCGCGTCTCAAGTATAACGAGCACCATTCCATGCCAATGAAATTAAATTATCAAACGCTGGCCAGTTTGCCGGCAAATTTAACCAAACCTTTATATCATCGCGAACAGCTTAGTGGCGGCATTGTGCACATCGGTGTCGGCAATTTTCATCGTGCCCATCAAGCCATCTACTTGCATCGCTTATTTAATCTGGGTAAGTCGCATGACTGGGCCATTATTGGCGCCGGGACTAAATCCTTTGATACCATTATGCGTGAAAAGCTAAAGCAACAAGACTATTTAACCACGGTCGTTGATTTAGATGCGAAAGGACTCAGCGCCCAGATCTGCGGCTCGATGATAGATTTTATTGAAAATGACACAGCGAAGTTAATTAGTAAATTAAGCGAGGACAGCACGCGCATTGTCTCGCTGACCATTACTGAAGGCGGTTATTATATTAACAGTAAAGGCGGTTTTGATCTGACACACCCGGATATCCTGCATGATATCAGTAACCACAGCCAACCAAAAACCGTATTTGGTATGATGTTAGCGGCATTACAGCATAGACGGGAACATGGCATCGCTGCCTTTACCGTGATGTCATGCGACAATATTCCGCATAACGGTGATGTTACTAAACGCATCATGCTGGAAATGGCCAAACGCATCGATACTCATTTTGCTCACTGGCTGGAAGCGCAGGTCACTTTTCCTAATTCCATGGTGGACTGCATTACCCCTGCCACCTCAGAAGCGGAAAAAACACGCTTGATTAATCTGTTCGGCGTAGAAGATCTCGCCCCGGTATTTTGCGAACCGTTTCGGCAGTGGGTACTAGAAGATAACTTTTGCAATGGCCGCCCAGCGCTAGAAGAGGTTGGGGTTGAGTTTGTTGCTGATGTGGCACCGTTTGAACTGATGAAACTGCGCATTTTAAATGGTGGCCATGCCGCTATTGCCTATCCGGCGGCTTTGCTAGGGGTGAATATCGTGTCTGATGTGATGACAGAATCGCACATCACCGCCTATTTGAAAAAACTGACCACAGAAGAAATCATTCCTAGTTTAGCTGCAGTGCCAGGTGTGAATTTTGCTGAATACGCTGAGTTAATTGTATCCAGATTTGCCAATCCAGAAGTTCGTGATACGGTACCGCGTTTATGCCAAGATGCCTCAAACCGGTTACCGAAGTTTATCTTCCCTATTATCCGCGATAATTTAGCAGCAGGTCGCAGCGTGAAGGGCCTAGCGCTTGTCGTTGCACTTTGGTGTCGACTTTGCGCGATGAACAGCTCGGCAGAACAGGGCTTAGGCTTTGATTTATATGATGAGCACGCACCGCGTTTGGCTGAGCTTTCATTACAAGCGAAAGACAATCCGGTAGTATTTCTACAGATGCATGATATATTTGGCGAAATAGGTACCAATGCCGTTTTTGTTGACCACTTTTCTGCTTGGCTGAGCAAGCTGTGGCATGACGGTGTGGCAAAAACACTGGCTGATTACTATCAAGCATAATGAACCCAACGCTATGACTAACCGACTTCGCCCTTTGCAAAATAATTCCATCGAGTTAATTATTTTCGATTGCGATGGCGTGTTAGTCGATAGCGAGGATCTCAGCAAACAACAATTATTAAGCATGCTAACAACCTTAGGTGCCGATGTGTCGCCTAGCTATTTTGATCAGCATTTTTTAGGTCTTAGTTATCAACATGTGCAGGCTAAAGTTCAGCAAGATTTTGGCGTATTGCTGTCGGCTGACTTTCAGCAACAGTACCATGTGGCCTTGATGGATCTCTTTGCCGCCAAACTTCAAGCCACCTTAGGTTTAACAACCTTGTTAGACCAACTTAATTTACCCAGTTGCGTGGCAACCAGCAGTACCCCAGAACGTGTCGCCCATGCCTTGGATGTGACGCAGCTAGCAAGCTACTTTAACGGTCGGGTCTTTACTGCTGCAGAAGTGCCACGTGGTAAACCCGCACCCGATTTGTTTTTACATGCTGCGGCTCGTTTGGGTTACTTGCCCGAGAACTGTTTGGTGATTGAAGATTCACCGGCCGGGATTAGCGCCGCTATCGCTGCGCAAATGCAAGTGATCCAGTATCGAGGCGCCAGCCATTTAAAACATAAACCTTATGACCTAAGTAACGACCTACCCGCAACACATTGCATTTCGCACTGGCAGCAACTTACTATTCTGCTACCAAAACTGATATCCACTGACAAACACTAGAGGTTACCGTGGCTAAGCTATCCAACGCTGAGATTAGAAAACTCGATGATGCCGCAAGGGCGGGCTGGCTTTATTATGTCGCCGGCAACACCCAAGATGAAATTGCCAAAAAGCTGAATATCTCGCGTCAATCGGCACAAAGAATGGTGGCGTTGTCGGTAAGCGAAGGCTTAATAAAAGTTCGGCTCGATCATCCCATAGCCAAATGCATGGATTTGAGCGAAAAACTGAAAAGTCGCTTTAATCTGATCACCTGTGAAGTGGTACCCAGTGATCTGGATGACACGAGCTCCACCCTTGGTTTAGCGCAAGCTGGCGCTAATGAAATTGAACGTCACCTTCGCCACACAGAGCCACAAGTATTAGCCATGGGTACGGGCCGAGTACTTAGAGCCTGCGTTGACGAGCTAACGGCGATGGACTGTGAGCAGCACAAAGTTGTCGCGCTATTGGGTAATATGGCCTCAGATGGCTCAGCATCACCTTATGATGTCGTGGTAAGGATGGCCGAGCATATCAATGCAAAACACTATCCGATGCCGTTACCTGTGCTACCTAGAAGCAAGCAAGAAAAAGAACAACTGCATTCGCAGCGCAATGTGGCCAGCAATCTGGCCTTAGCCGCTAACGCGGATGTGACCTTTGTCGGCGTGGGCAATTTAGGGCTGCACTCGCCATTATTTCTTGATGGTTTTGTCACCCACGAAGAGCTGAAAGAATTAGAAGAAAAAGGTGCAGTCGGCGAGATTATTAGTTGGGTATTTGATCGCAACGGTCAGTTAATTGATTGTGCCGTCAACGATAGAGTGGCCAGTACGCCATTGAAAGTCAATGCTGATAAGCCGGTTATCGCCATTGCTGCGGGTGAAGATAAAGTGTTGTCACTGTTAGGTGCTTTGCGTTCAACCATGATCAACGGGTTGATCACCAACGAGTATACTGCGGAACGTTTGCTAAGTAGCGACTAACCGCTTTGCCAATCAAGGTGATGCCATCACCGCCATTCACCGTGTTACACGTGCTGATGTTCATTACCCAGCAAGCACTGCCTGATGCAGGCTTGCGAGGTTAGGCCTACTTACTTTTTAACAATAAAAGTACCGGCTTCTACTTCAGCCAAGGTAGGTAATGCAGCCATTGCACCAATAGTGGCACAGACTAAACCACTCACTTTACCGGCAAAAGCCACGAAATCGGCAATTTGCTCACGATAAAAATGTTCGCCAGCCGCCGTTTGCGACATCTTAAACAATACCGCACCAATAAAAGAGTCACCCGCCCCTGTGGTGTCGATGGCGGTTATTTCATAAGCTGGCACTAAAGTCTGCTGCCCCAGATGTGAAATTAAACAGCCTTTAGGGCCCAGAGTAACCAGTACAATCTTCACGCCTAAATCATGAAAGTACTGACAGCCTTTTTGCATATCGGTTTCATTACTTAACAATACTAATTCGTCATCGCTTACTTTAACGATATCGGCCAGCGCAAAATAGTGCTCGCACTTAGCTTTAAATTCTTCTTCACGGTTTTGCCACAGGCCAATTCTAAAATTGGGATCGAAACAAATGATATTACCTTTGCGTTTAGCGGCAGTAGCCAAACGTAAATAACTGGCGCTAAGTTCGCCACCCAGTAAAGCCGTGGCTGAACCTAAATGTACAATGGCATCATCGGTTAATTGCTCAATTGCTGCATCGCTCAGGCACAGTTGCTCATCGGCACCGCGGTTAAACGCAAATTCACGCTCGCCGTTATCCGCTAATGACACAAAAGCAAAAGTGGTCGACATCGGTAACGTCGACACAAAATCCGTGTTCACATGATAGGCTTTAATTTCTTCAGTTAAATACTGACCATAAGGGTCGTTACCCACGGCCGCTACCAACGAAACATCCGCACCTAATTTACCAATACAGGCCGCCACATTCGCCGGCGCACCACCTGATTTTTTCACGTAATTTACGCCGTTAACTAAGCCTGCGTTCGTATCTGTACAAACAAAGTCAATTAACATTTCGCCGATGCACACAACTTTCATTTACGCTTCCTTTTTACTAGGTTATTTACTGGATGCTTCGTTACAATACAATTTAAACATCAATAAGTTAGAGTTTTAGCTCGACTTTAGCCTACTGCGCCACAAGGGGTTTATTATAACAGAAGCCGTACAAGATTACGGCGAAAAACAGCATAAATATAATAGCGTTCAGCATTTTGAGTGGGGTGTAAAAAGAGCCAATAACCGTGATGTTTTAAGCAAAACCTCAGCTTAAAACATCTGCATTTAGGACTAAATGGCCAGGCTAAATGGGCTAAAAACACAAGAAAACAAAACCTATTTAGGGCAATACAATGGTTTTCATACGAATAATTAGCGGCTAAATGGAAAACCAATATCAAGCGAGATATAAATTTAAATCATTAAAATGCGACTTAAAGCAGTGAATTTACCAATAAAAAAACCCGTAAAGCAGCGCTTTACGGGTTTTTAACACATCGAAAAAAGATGCTTGGGCAGATTACATCATGCCGCCCATGCCACCCATGCCGCCCATATCAGGCATTGCAGGCGCATCATCTTTTGGTAATTCAGTTACCATGGCTTCGGTGGTGATCATCAGTGAACCTACAGAAGCAGCAAACTGCAGTGCAGAACGCGTTACTTTAGTTGGGTCAAGGATACCCATTTCTAACATGTCGCCATAAACATCCGTCGCGGCATTGTAACCGTAGTTACCTGTGCCTTCTTTCACTTTGTTTACAACCACTGACGGCTCTTCACCAGCGTTAGAAACGATTTGACGCAGTGGTGCTTCCATTGCGCGTAGCGCAATTTTGATACCGTGCGTTTGATCTTCGTTTGCACCCGTCATGCCCACTAAAGAAGCAGCAACACGAACTAAAGCTACACCACCGCCAGGCACTACGCCTTCTTCTACTGCTGCGCGAGTTGCATGCAGCGCATCTTCAACACGGTGCTTCTTCTCTTTCATTTCGATTTCAGTCGCCGCACCGACTTTGATTACCGCTACACCGCCAGCAAGTTTCGCCAGACGCTCTTGCAGTTTCTCTTTATCGTAGTCAGAAGTGGCTTCTTCGATTTGCTGACGAATTTGCTTCACACGACCATCGATAGCCGCTTGATCACCGGCACCATCAATAATAGTGGTGTTATCTTTCGTGATAACCACGCGCTTAGCAGTACCTAAATCTTCCAGCGTGGCTTTTTCTAATTCCATGCCGATTTCTTCAGAAATCACAGTACCGCCAGTCAGTGTGGCAATGTCTTGTAACATTGCTTTACGACGATCGCCGAAACCTGGGGCTTTAACCGCAGAGATTTTCACGATGCCGCGCATGTTATTTACCACTAAAGTCGCTAAGGCTTCGCCTTCAACGTCTTCTGCAATAATTAACAATGGCTTGCCTGATTTTGCTACACCTTCTAATACCGGTAGTAATTCACGGATATTCGAAATTTTCTTATCAACCGCTAAGATGTAAGGGTTATCCAGTTCAACCTGGCCGGCTTCTTGGTTGTTGATGAAGTAAGGAGACAGGTAACCACGGTCGAATTGCATACCTTCAACCACGTCTAACTCGTTGTTCAGGCCTTGACCTTCTTCAACGGTGATCACGCCTTCTTTGCCTACTTTGTCCATGGCTTCGGCAATAATGTTACCGATTTCTTCGTCAGAGTTAGCAGAAATAGTACCTACTTGCGCAATCGCTTTGCTGTCGGCACAAGGCTGAGAAAGTTTTTTCAGCTCTTCAACGGCAGCAATTACCGCTTTGTCGATACCGCGCTTTAAATCCATTGGATTCATGCCAGCAGCAACGGCTTTAACACCTTCATTGATGATGTTTTGCGCTAATACCGTTGCGGTAGTGGTACCGTCACCGGCTTCGTCATTGGCTTTAGACGCGACTTCTTTCACCATCTGTGCGCCCATATTCTCGAACTTGTCTTCTAGCTCGATTTCTTTGGCAACAGAAACACCGTCTTTAGTGATAACAGGTGAACCGAATGACTTATCTAAAATAACATTACGGCCTTTTGGGCCTAAGGTAACGCGTACTGCGTTAGCCAGAATATTTACGCCTTTCAGCATTTTATTGCGAGCTTCGTCGCCAAAACGTACGTCTTTTGCAGCCATGTTGTATATCCTCAAATGCGATTAATAATTGATCAGTGAAGTGTGAAAATTAATCCAGAATCACACCTAAGATGTTGTCTTCTTTGGTGATAACATATTCCTGACCATCAATTTTTTCTGTGCGCTCTACATAAGCACCGAACAATACTTTGTCGCCAACTTTTACTTCTAGTGGCTTAACGTTACCGTTATCTAAGATACGACCATTGCCAACTGCAACGACTTCACCACGGGTAGATTTTTCGGCAGAAGCCCCGGTCAGCACGATGCCGCCAGCTGATTTGCTTTCAGCTTCGGTACGTTTGATGATGACACGATCATGTAATGGACGAATATTCATGCTCTATCTCCTAAAGCGAGTTTTATGTTTAACAAGGGTGTTAAATTGTGTGTTCGCTATATGGGGCGCTGAGGAAAAAATTCCAAGGGCTGTTGTAAAAAAACCTGCATTTTTTTAAGGTCGCTTTCGCTTATAATCACTTTTCACTGTGCTTCAGATTGGGAACCGCCGATGACGCCCTATTTATTGATTCTCTGTAATTGCCCTGATGACAGCAGCGCACAACGCATCACCGAATGCTTACTGTCCCAGCAGTTAGTCGCTTGTATCAATCGATTACCGGATATTCGTTCCAGTTACCGCTGGCAAGGCCAAATTGAGCACAGTGTGGAAATACAATTGCAGTTAAAAGCACCAGCCGTTAACTTTACCGCAATAGAACAAGCCATCTTGGCCATTCACCCGTACACTGTGCCAGAAATTATTGCTTTACCGCTGACTCGGCTGCATGCACCCTACGGTCAATGGATAAATGAGGTAACCCTAGGTGATCATTAAACGTTTTTATTTGCTGCTTTTAAGCTTGGTTCTCACCCTAGCCTTAACGGGCTTTGCGCAAGCACAACAAAGCAATGCACTAGCGAACAACAATTCGGTATTAAATAGCCTACTGCAAGCGCAGCCGCAATTTCTGCCAGTTGAACAAGCCTTTGTGTTGGATTACCGGCAACAAGATGGCGCTTTATTACTGAATTGGACTATCGCTGATGGCTACTACATGTATCGCGATAAATTTAAACTCGGCGGCGTAGCCGTCAGTTTTTCTCACCCCACCTACCCTGCTAGCATGACCATTGAAGACGAGTTCTTTGGCAAAACCGAGGTGTATTACCATCAATTGCAATTAAAGATCCCGTTAAGCGATATTGATGAAGACGCTATTTTTCGTGTGCAATATATGGGTTGCGCTGAAGCCGGTTTTTGTTATCCGCCGAAAAGCGTTGACATTCCATTATTGCAACTGACAGACGGCACAGCACTACCCAGTACAGTAGATATTGATGCCGACACGTCTTCAAACGCGATATCGAGTCAATATGGCTTAATGGATAAGCTTAATCAGGGTTCTTTATTGGCAAGCTTGGGAGTGTTTTTTCTATTAGGCTTGGGTTTATCTTTTACACCTTGTGTCTTTCCGATGTATCCCATTTTAAGCGGTATCATCGTTGGACAAGGGAAACAACTTTCGACTCGTCGTGCATTTGGTTTATCCATGTCTTATGTGCAAGGCATGGCACTGACTTACTCTGCTCTTGGGTTGCTGGTCGCCAGCCTGGGGGTGAAGTTTCAAGCTTGGCTGCAACATCCCAGTGTTCTTATTGTTGCCTCCGTCATCTTTGTCGTTTTAGCCCTAGCAATGTTTGGTGTATTTAATTTTCAATTACCATCCAGTTGGCAGGCGAAAATCTCAGGGCTTAGCAATAAACAACAGGGCGGCTCGTTAAAAGGCGCTTTTGTCATGGGCGCGTTATCAGGCTTAATTGCTTCGCCTTGTACCACTGCACCGCTATCAGCCGCGCTATTGTATGTGGCACAAAGTGGCGATTTAGTCGTTGGGGCCTTAACCCTGTATATCCTGAGTTTAGGGATGGGGCTGCCTTTACTGCTGCTCGGCACATCCGGTGGCCGTTTACTACCCAAAGCGGGCAATTGGATGAATGCGGTAAAAAACATCTTTGGTTTCTTGTTATTGGCTGTACCTTTGATTTTGTTAGAAAGATTTTTGCCTTACAGCACCATCTTATTAATGGGTACTGGCTTAACGCTAGTATTGGTGGTGTATTTATATCGGCTGTTATTTACGCTGCAAAACCCAAGTGGCAAAGCGATATTAGCCGTCATAGCACAATTGCTGTTACTTGGTGCTTTTTGGCTTAACTTAAACCACTGGCGTCCAGCATCAACACTGGCAGCGCCTAGCCCGCAAAGCAGCGAGCAAGCTGGTTACAACGTTAATGCACTGGGCTTTATTGAAATAGAAACCGCCGAAGATCTGGCCGAACAATTAAAACTGGCGGCTGCGGCGGGGCAATACACCATGGTCGATCTGTATGCGGAATGGTGTGTGGCCTGTAAAGAGTTTGAGCAACTGACCTTCCCCAAACCGGAAGTGACGGCCTTAACGTCGCAAATGCGTTTAATTAAAATTGATGTTACCCGTATGTCACGCGCCGACGCAGCGTTATTGGATAGCTACCAAGTACTCGGTTTACCCACCCTGTTATTCTTTGCTCCTGATGGCACGGAACTAACCCAAAGCCGTGTTACGGGCTTTCAAGCTGCTGCGCCTTTTGCCGCGCATTTAAATAGCATCATCAATTAAAGTCTGTCGGCGAACAATAAAGTTCGCCGAAGCTGGCAAAACTGACGTTGCGGGCATCGCTCGCAACAGACATCCAGACGCCCACTGGCTGATAAGACCAGTATTTTGCTGCCATTTGCTGCGATTTCACTATAATAAGGCAGGTAACTGCCAGTTGGCTCTCGACAACCAGACCGGTTTCGCCCTAAAGTGCTGCATTAACTTCAGCAAACAAGGCGTTTGTTGGTGGTAGCAGCATTTTATAAGTGGATAGGGAAAGATGGCAGCAACTTTGCGCATATTACTGTTAAATGGCCCAAATTTAAATATGTTGGGCGTTCGTGAGCCGGCCACCTATGGTGCTGCCAGCTTAGCGGATATTGTTAGCGCATTGCAGCAACAAGCCGCTTCCTTAGATGTGCAATTACAAGCCCTGCAATCTAATGCTGAGCATGAATTAATCAACGCCATCCACCAAAGCTATCAACAGCAAGATTTTATTATTATTAACCCAGGTGCTTATACCCATACCAGCATTGCACTGCGCGATGCGTTGTTAGCGGTTGCGATCCCTTTTATCGAAGTACACTTATCTAATGTACATGCGCGGGAAAGTTTTCGGCATCACTCTTATTTATCCGATATTGCCCGAGGCGTGATCTGCGGCCTCGGCGCTAAAGGCTATCATTACGCTTTAGACGCGGCAGTATCTTATTTACACTCACATAATCAAACCTAACTCAATCAGGCGAAAGACATGGATATTAGAAAAATTAAAAAATTAATTGAATTGCTGGAAGAGTCTGGCATTTCTGAATTAGAAATTACTGAAGGCGAAGAATCGGTACGCATCAGTCGCCATGGCCCCGCACAACATTATGCGCCACAACCTATGCATTATGCGCCAGCGCCAATGCAGGCGCCTGCTCCAGCGCCAGCGGCACCTGCGGCAGCCGCAGTGGAAGCAAAACCGGTAGTCACGGGTCATGTTATGAAATCACCGATGGTGGGTTCTTTCTATCGTGCTGCATCGCCAACGTCGAAAAATTTCGTGGAAGTGGGTCAAGCCGTTAAAGTGGGTGACACCTTATGTATTGTTGAAGCCATGAAGATGATGAACCAAATCCAAGCCGATAAAGCGGGTGTGGTAAAAGAAATCTTGGTTGAAAACGGCGAGCCGGTTGAATTTGACCAGCCAATTTTTATTATCGAATAACATTAAGGCTGACTAATGTTAGAAAAAGTCCTGATAGCCAACCGAGGCGAAATTGCCCTACGCATTTTGCGTGCGTGCAAAGAGCTCGGTATCAAAACGGTAGCAGTACACTCTACTGTTGACCGTAATTTAAAACACGTGTTGTTAGCTGACGAAACCATTTGTATTGGCCCAGCACCTTCACCGCAAAGCTACTTAAATATACCCGCATTAATTGCGGCTGCTGAAGTGACTAATGCGCAAGCGATCCACCCAGGCTATGGTTTCTTGGCTGAACGCGCCGATTTTGCGCAACAAGTTGAAGAAAGCGGCTTAGTGTTTATCGGCCCACACCCGGATTCTATCCGCCTAATGGGTGACAAAGTGTCAGCCATTGAAGCGATGAAAAAAGCCGGTGTGCCATGCGTGCCGGGCTCTGATGGTGCGGTTGGCGATGACGCTGCTGTTAACATGAAGATTGCAAAGCGCATCGGGTATCCGATTATCGTTAAAGCGGCTGGCGGCGGCGGTGGTCGTGGTATGCGAGTGGTGCGTACTGAAGAAGAATTAGTCAGCTCTATCGAGATGACGAAAGCCGAAGCGAAAGCCGCTTTTGGTAATGACATGGTGTATATGGAGAAATTCCTGGAAAACCCACGTCATATCGAAATTCAAGTTTTAGCTGATGGCCAAGGTAACGCCATCCACTTAGGTGAGCGTGACTGTTCAATGCAGCGTCGCCACCAAAAAGTGGTAGAAGAAGCGCCAGCGCCGGGTATTACCCCAGAACTGCGTGCCTTTATCGGTGGTCGTTGTGTCGATGCCTGTAAAGTGATGAATTACCGTGGTGCCGGTACTTTTGAGTTCTTATTTGAAAATGGTGAGTTCTTCTTTATCGAGATGAACACCCGTATTCAAGTAGAGCACCCGGTTACCGAAATGATTAGCGGTGTCGACTTAATTAAAGAGCAACTACGTGTTGCCTCGGGTATGCCGTTGACCATCAAGCAAGAAGACATCGTTATCCGTGGCCATGCCATTGAGTGTCGGATCAATGCTGAAGATCCAGTGAGCTTTATCCCATCACCGGGTAAGATCACGCGTTTCCATCCACCGGGTGGTAATGGTATTCGCTGGGACTCGCACATCTATGCTGATTACACGGTGCCACCAAACTATGATTCGATGGTCGGTAAGTTAATCACCTACGGTGAGACCCGTGATATCGCTCTGGCGCGGATGCGCAATGCCTTAGACGAGTTATTAGTGGAAGGTATCAAAACCAACATCCCACTGCATAAAGACATTATGCGCGATGCCGGTTTCTGTAAAGGCGGTACCAATATCCATTATCTGGAAAAGAAATTGGGTATTAAATAACAGCGTTTTACTCACGTGAAACTGAAAAGGGCCTGCGGGCCCTTTTTCTTTTGGCATTCATTGGATCTCTGCTGGTTGCAGGCGCTATAATAAGCGCCTTTTTTCGCTTGTAGAGAACCGCTATGCCTTGGATCCAATTACGCGTCACGACCACTGAAAAGAAAGCCGAACAGGTCAGCGACATGCTAATGAGCTGGGGGGCGCAGGCGGTCACCTTTCTGGATGCGCAAGACACACCGATCTACGAGCCGATGCCAGGTGAAGTGATTTATTGGGCCAATACCGTGGTGATGGGGCTATTCGATGCCGAACACCCGATGCAAAAAGTCATTGCGCAGCTTGAAAGCACTGCATTATTTAAAGAAGGCGTCAGCTACAAGCTAGAACAGTTAGAAGATAAAGACTGGGAACGCGAATGGATGGATAACTTTCATCCGATCAAATTTGGCGAGCGGCTATGGGTATGCCCAAGCTGGCGCCCTATCCCCGATCCGACAGCCGTGAATGTGATGCTAGATCCCGGCCTGGCGTTTGGTACCGGCACTCACCCAACGACCGCATTGTGCATGCAATGGCTCGACGCGCACATTAGCCATGGCCAAACCGTGGTCGACTTTGGTTGCGGCTCAGGTATTTTAGGTATTGCAGCGTTAAAACTGGGTGCCAGCCGTGTTATTGGCGTGGATATCGACCCACAAGCCATTATGGCCTCACGTGCCAACGCGGAACGTAACGATGTGCTAAATCAAATAGAATTATACTTACCTAAAGATCAGCCACAACTTCAAGCCGATGTGGTGGTGGCCAACATCTTAGCCGGCCCCTTAGCTGAACTATCCAGCATTATTAGTGCCTATGTAAAGCCGGGGGGCTTATTGGCGCTCTCGGGTATTCTGCAAAGCCAAGCGCAAAGTGTGATCGATGCCTATGCCGCTGAGTTTACTTTTGATCCCATTGCCGAACAGGAAGAATGGGTACGTTTAAGCGCTAGAAAAAACGCCTAATTCAGCGTCTATTCAGTCAGGCTTTTGAGTTTTGGGTTGGTGATAAAAACAACAACAACACAATTATCTTTTTATCGACATCAGCACTGGCGCTAACATAAGCTTGAGAAAACACGGCTTTTCAGCCTTTTAGGGAATGTCAATCCCTGAAAGGTCAAAAAAAAGCAGGTTTTGTTTAAATAATAACCTTTGCTTTAGTGACAAAAATCCGTAAACTTAGCGCCCCTTGGAGGTAGAGCCTTGGATTCAGTGGTGCGCATAGGTCCATATCAGTTAGCGAATAAGGTAGTTTGTGCTCCGATGGCTGGAGTAACCGATCACACTTTTCGTGAGCTTTGTCGGCGTTTCGGTGCAGCTTTAGCTGTGTCAGAAATGCTGTCGAGCAATCCGCTGGTCTGGCAGAGTGAAAAATCACAGAATCGCATGGGCCATCGTCAGGAGTCTGGGATCCGTTCGGTGCAAATTGCCGGCAGTGATCCTGAACAAATGGCGGCAGCAGCCCGTTACAATGTCGAGATTGGCGCACATATTATCGACATTAATATGGGATGCCCTGCCAAGAAGGTAAATAAAAAACTGGCGGGTTCTGCTTTATTGCAGTATCCCGAGTTGGTTGAACAGATTATCCAAGCGGTGGTTAACGCCGTTGACGTCCCTGTAACGTTAAAAATTCGTACAGGTTGGGATCCGGATAATCGCAATGGCGTGCAAATTGCGCGTATTGCTGAAGATAATGGCATACAGGCACTCGCGGTACATGGCCGTACCAAAGCTTGTATGTATAAAGGAGAAGCTGAGTACGACACCATTGCCGCAATTAAGCAGCAGGTATCGATACCAGTAATGGCGAATGGTGATATTACCACCCCGGAAAAAGCACGTTTTGTGCTGGACTACACCGGAGCTGACGCCGTGATGATTGGCCGAGCAGCTCAAGGACGACCATGGATTTTTCGGGAAGTAGTACATTATTTGGCAACAGGACAGAAATTAGCCGCACCTTCAGTTTTAGAAGTGCAGCAAATCCTGTTGGAGCATGTGCAAGGCTTACACCAATTGTATGGTGAACACGCCGGTGCCCGTATCGCCCGCAAACATGTGGGGTGGTATTTGGCAGAGCATGATCCACAAGGACTTTTTCGCAGTGAATTCAATGGCATTGAGCTGGCGTTAACGCAGCTTGATGCATTAAATGACTATTTTCATAAACTAGCAGCCACCTAACGTAAAAGAGAAAAAGCAATGTTTAATTCGAACGTTACTTCGCCATTTATTACTAACGCCCACGTACAAACTCAGGAAAAGCCACAGGCTTTATCTAACGCCGCGCAAAAAGCCGTTGCTAACTATCTGCAACAGTTAAACGGCCAAGATGTTAACGACCTGTACGAGCTGGTTTTATCTGAATTAGAACGCCCGCTACTGGAAGAAGTGATGAAATATACCCGCGGCAATCAAACACGCGCCGCTAACTTAATGGGTATCAACCGCGGTACGCTGCGTAAGAAACTTAAACAATACGGCATGTCGTAATGCCACGCAGGGTTCGGCCCTGCTACCAAGCACCTTCGGGTGCTTTTTTATTAGCTGGATCAGAGTAAAACTTCGCTGCTAAGCTCTGTTCCAGCCCGGCTTACGCCATGTCACTCTTTCTTTTAGCTACAACGAGATAATCCTGATGAGCACACTTCGTCCTGTCCGCCGCGCCCTTTTGAGCGTATCTGATAAAACCGGTATTGTTGAATTCGCCAAGGCACTCAGCGCCATGCAAGTAGAGATTTTATCTACCGGTGGCACAGCTAAATTATTAGCCGAGCAAGGTATTGCCGTAATTGAAGTTTCTGATTACACCGGCCACCCTGAAATTATGGATGGTCGTGTTAAAACGCTACACCCGAAAATTCATGGTGGTATTTTAGCGCGCCGTGGCATCGATGAAGCCGTGATGACGGCAAATAACATCGGCCCTATCGATTTAGTTGTCGTGAACCTTTACCCATTTGCTAACACCGTAGCCAAAGCGGATTGCTCATTAGCTGATGCCATTGAGAATATCGATATCGGTGGCCCAACAATGGTGCGTGCTGCCGCTAAAAACCATCAAGACGTGACAATTATTGTTAATGCTCACGATTACGCGATGGTACTGGCTGAAATGCAAGCACATGACGGTGCCACCACTCATGCTACGCGCTTTAGTTTAGCTATCAGCGCCTTTGAACATACCGCACAATATGATGGCATGATCGCCAATTACTTCGGCGCCATGTTACCGGCTTATGACACGCCCACCGCGCCGGCGAGCAAGTTCCCTCGCACCTTTAATAGCCAATTCGTGAAAAAACAAGATTTACGTTACGGCGAAAACAGCCATCAAACGGCGGCGTTTTACGTACAAGCCGGCGCCAATGAAGCATCGGTTGCCAGCGCCACACAATTGCAAGGTAAGGCCCTGTCTTACAACAATATTGCCGATACCGATGCCGCTTTAGAGTGTGTAAAAGAATTTGCCGAACCGGCCTGTGTGATCGTTAAGCACGCCAACCCTTGTGGTGTGGCTATTGGTGAAAACATTCTGGCGGCTTATAACCGCGCTTATGCAACCGATCCTACCTCAGCGTTTGGCGGCATTATCGCCTTTAACCGCGAGTTAGATGAGACTACGGCGAAAGAAATCGTTAGCCGTCAATTTGTTGAAGTGATTATTGCCCCTAGCGCCACCGCTGCTGCGGTCGCGGTTGTCGCCACTAAGCCGAATGTACGGTTATTAGTGTGTGGCGAATTTGCTGCCGCCAGTGCTGCCGTGGATATCAAGCAAGTCAACGGTGGTATCTTATTGCAAGACCGCGATCAAGCCACTGTAACAGCGGCTGATTTAAAGGTAGTGAGTCAGCGCCAGCCCACCGAACAAGAGTTAAAAGATTTATTGTTCTGCTGGAAAGTCGCCAAGTTTGTGAAATCGAATGCCATTGTTTATGTGAAAGACAGCATGACCATTGGCGTCGGCGCCGGCCAAATGAGCCGCGTGTACAGCGCAAAAATCGCTGGTATCAAAGCCGCGGACGAAAACTTAGAAGTCAAAGGCTCTGTCATGGCCTCTGATGCTTTCTTCCCGTTCCGCGACGGTATTGATGCTGCCGCTGCTGCGGGTATTACTGCGGTGATCCAGCCAGGTGGTTCAATGCGCGATGCCGAAGTAATCGCTGCCGCAGATGAGCACGGTATGGCGATGGTGTTTACCGGTGTACGCCATTTCCGTCACTAAACATCTGCTTTAACTGTAAAAAGGCCGCGTAGCGGCCTTTTCTATTCCAAAGTCACGATCAGTTTCCATCCAGCGTAAAATCACCTGATAAAATGGGCTTTAAATCATCCGTCGCGCGGTTGTAAACATAGACCCAAGCAGTAACCGCTGCACCATTTTGTAGGGTGACGGGTTGTTTAAGTCGCAGATATTCAGTGGGGCTAGCAAAACCAGGGCCGCACTCTTCATAGGCATCCAGCTCTGTGAGTAAATTTGCAGCTTTCGCTAGCTGATAAACTTCACCGACAACCTGCCAAGCGGGGTCGTTACTTGGCACGGCACCGGGGTAATAATCGACCAAATACAGCTTAGCCTGCAAACCACCCAGCCCGACGAGGCTGGCATATTGCTGCAGTAACTGATAGCAACGATTGCCAGCTGCCCGGCGCGGGGCATGTTGGCGAAGCGTGCCATAGACAAATAAATATTCTGACATGAACAAAGTCCGGATTAATAGTCGCCTGCCATTTTACATAAATTCAGTCTGAACTCCCCCTTCCTGCACAAAACGATACCTCATTGCACCGCAAACAAGCCAGTTTAACGCTGTTGGGTGGCAAAACCGCTAAGCCATTGGCTGAAAAAGCAGATATCAGCCTAACGCCACCACAACAGCAAGCGCTGATTGATGACTATGCTTCTACTCAAAAGCCGTGGCATTATCCCAACTTAGCCCCATTGGGCACCGGGCTGTCTACTGATACCAGCACGATAGCACCATCTTCTCTGGCAAAACCGGTAACCAGACACTCTGACTGCATAGGGCCGATTTGCTTAGCTGGAAAATTTACCACTGCCATGACCTGCTTACCCAATAATTGCTCTTTACTATATAAGCTGGTGATCTGGGCACTGGATTTTTTGATACCAATGTCGCTGCCAAAATCTAATTGCAGTTTATAGGCGGGTTTTCGGGCCTCAGGAAAATCGTCTACAGCGATAATGGTGCCTACCCGAAGTTCTACTTTGGCAAAGTCTTGCCAGCTGATGGTTTCCATTACACCCTCTGCGTTAAGCTGCTATGCTAATCAAATTAAAGTAAACCGGAGAACGCCATGGCGCAATGGTTAAATGCGACGATAGCGGAAACAATTCACTGGACCGGAAATTTATTCAGCTTAAAAGCCAAGACCGGGCCACTCCCTTTTATTGCAGGTCAGTTTGTCAGACTGGCCATTGATGGCCCTGAAGGAAGGATTCAGCGCGCTTATTCACTGGTTAACCCACCTGACAGCGAATATCAGGAGTTTTTAGTCAGCACCGTTGCCGATGGCTTGTTATCGCCGTTATTACAGCAATTAACGCCTGGCGATACGCTGGGAATTAGTCAGCCGGCTACTGGTTTTTTTATTCTGGATGAAGTACCTGACGGCGACAACTTGTGGCTGATTGCCACTGGCACCGGCATAGGCCCCTATTTATCGATGCTAGCCACCGCTGAACCTTATCAGCGCTTCGCCCATATTATTCTAGTACACAGTGTCAGCAACGCAGCCGATTTAACCTATAAAGACCTGATAGCCAGCTTTGTGGCAAAGTATCCCGAACAGTTACACTATCAGCCGATCGTTACCCGGGAAACCTACCCTGGTGCCCTGCAAGATCGGATACCCAAATTAATAAACAGCCAGCAGTTACAACAACAGTGCGGTCAGTTGCTAAACCCAAAATCACAGGTAATGCTTTGTGGTAACCCACAAATGATTACCGACACTAAAGCCTTATTGGAAGGCATGGGTTTAACCAAAAACCTGCGGCGTAACCCCGGCAATATTACAGTTGAGCAGTATTGGAAATAATGTTGTCTTGGCTTTGATAACGTTTTGAGCGTAACGCCGTTAAAAAATGCCGGCCAAAGAACGTAATATACCGTTATGCAAAGAGGGTTCGGCTTCTTCCCACGTTAAATTGGCTTTATTGGCAAAGCCTAGCAACTTCACCTGATATTTACGCCGATCGGTATGTTGCTCCCACAACAATTCTAACTGGCCACTGTCCCCTTGCCATAAGCGCTGTTCGCTTTGTTCCAGCACAGGCTCATCGCTGTCTGGGGTAATCCGCTCGGCAATTTGAATATCGGCTAACAAGGTAAAGTATTTATCTTTCACCAACTGATTACCGACATATTCCGCGCCCACAATCACCGCAACTACGGCTAAAGCACGCACCACATCTTTGGTATCAAGATCAGTAGAAAAGCCGGCATCGGCATAAACTACACCTGGGCCAGACGCGCGACGGCGCGTTGCCGGCGTGTTATTGGCAACAACACTGCTACCCGGGCGCATAAACTCGGCAATTTGTTGCTCACTCATGCCGTATTGTTCACGTAACACTTGCTGCGGCGGTTGGTTTAATACGGTACGAATATTGACCTGCAACCAATACTGCGCAGCACTAGGTGAATTAACTAACTGATAACCGCGCGCCGAAAGTAACGAGGCCACATCACGCATTAACGGCCGTTGATACTCCGCCGCCGTTTGTCGAATGTCTAAAAATACCGTGCGCAGCTCAGTTTCCACCGGATCTAAATAAATGGTTTCGCTCATGCGCATTTGCACATCAAGCTTGCCCTTACTCACTGAGGTATGCAGCGCGCCGCAGCCGGATAACAGCAGTAAACCACTTAAGATCGCGCCTTTGCACAGCAACGACATTTAGAATAGCCCAGCTAAAGCACGCGCGACGCCATCGGTTAACGGCTGTGCCGCCGCTTCCCATTTTAGGTTTGCTTGATTAGCTGAACTGACAATGCGTGTTTGATATTTACGCATATTGGTTTGCTGAGAATAACTTGACCGAGTACTGCCACTATCACCTTGCAACAACGTATGCTCAGAACGTTCTTGTACTTGGCCAGAAAATCTCTCCATAATTTGAATATCGGTGATCACGCTGTAATAAACATCTTGTACCATGGCATCCACTACCGTTCCGACCACGGCACCCGCCACCGCTGCACCTGCCGTACCGCCAACAGACCCCCCTGTTGAACGATGGATCACCGCACCCGTTACTGCACCACCAACCGCACCGGGGCCGGCAGCAAGCGCTCCTTGACTATCACGAGCATTGCTACGACCAACTTGTAACACATTTGCCTGTAACCAGTAGTGGGCTTTTGAGGGGCTATCAATGACTTGATAACCGCGACTGCGCAGCGTCAAGATCACTTCTTCGCGCACATTAAATTCAGGCTTGTCAGAGGTATTACGAATATCAACATAGACCGTGCGTAATTCAGGATCGACTGGCTCAAGAAAAATACTTGAGCTCATTTTAGTTTGCACATCTAACTGTCGTTTAGCCACACTGGTATGCAGTGCGCCACAGGCAGTTAAACTGAATAAAGCCGCTACAGCAAGCAATCGAGTCAGTAGGTTCATCAAGATATCCCAAAGGTTTTAGACAAGCATAGACTTATTCTGCGGTTACTGGCTGAATATTATCTGAACAACCCCAGCTATTTATCAAGTTTTTAACCCTTTACTGCAACAGACAAATTAAGAAACACCGAGGCAAATGCTTTACTTTTTTCAAGCAGCCGCTACAATATGCGCCGCTCTTTTGATTGTTCTTTATACAGCTCTTTTTAAAATAAGGTAATCGCTATGCATCCGATGTTAAACATCGCCATTCGTGCTGCCCGTACCGCGGGTAATATTATTGCACGAGCTTGTGGCCAGCTCGACATGGTTGAAAAACTGCAGAAAGGCAGCAACGACTTTGTTACCAACGTTGACCGCGAAGCTGAACAAGCTATTGTTGCGGTGTTAAAAAAATCTTTTCCAACCCATGGTATTGTCGGTGAAGAACATGGCGATTACGGTAACAACGACAGTGAATTCCAGTGGATTATTGATCCGTTGGATGGCACAACCAACTTCATCAAAGGCATTCCACACTTTGCCGTTTCTATTGCCTTAAAACATCAAGGTAAACTAGACCAAGCCGTTATTTTCGATCCGCTACGTGGTGAATTGTTCACGGCGTCTCGCGGTCGTGGTGCACAATTAAACGGTACGCGTATTCGGGTAAATAACCTGCCAGATATGCAAGGCAGTATTTTAGCCACCGGTTTTCCTTTTAAAGCCAAACACCATTTAGACAGCTACAGCAAAATCTTCAACGCGTTTTTTGCCGACTGCGCCGACATGCGTCGTACCGGTTCTGCCGCCTTAGATTTAGCTTATGTCGCTGCCGGTCGTTTTGACGGTTTCTGGGAAATTGGCTTAAAGCCTTGGGATATCGCCGCAGGTGAACTGATCATCCGCGAAGCCGGTGGTATGGTCTGTGATTTTGCTGGTGGCAATAACCACATGAAAAGCGGCAACATTGTTGCAGCCAGCCCAAAAGTATTGCAAGCTATGGTGAAAGGCATGCGGCCACACCTGTCAGAAACGTTAGCAAAATAAGTTATACGGCCAGCGCTGTGCGGCCATCGCCACAGCGCTAATCTTAGCGGGTAATCTATCCGCTGATGGTTGCACTGCTCGCAGGCCTGCTCACAGCCTGACTAAGCTGGACGCTTTAGCGTCCTTCTCTCAGCCAGTAAAAGGTTTAGCATGCAAGAAATCATTAGCACTATCGCCTCGATAAAATCGTGGTCAGAGGCCAATCTTCACCTTGCTATGTGGTTAGGCATAGCGATTCTATTATCACTTTCTTGGCTAGCCAATTTTCTGGTTAAGCATATTCTGCTGCGCAGCGTTTTCAGCTTATTAGGTTTAAAGAAAAGTCAGTGTGAGCAACGCGGCTTAGATTTTCGTTTTGTTAATCGGCTTTCCAATGTCGTACCTGCGCTGGTTATATCAACCTTAGTCAATCGCGTACCGCTATTACCCGAACTGCTGGTGCAGGTTACCATTAACGTGACTAACGCCTTTATTGTGCTGACTATCGCTATTGCGCTGAGTAATCTGTTAACGCTGATTAACTCTTTATACGCCCGACGCGAAGATGCACGCAGTAAGCCGATTAAAGGCTATATCCAACTGCTGAAAATTGTGATTTACGCGGTCGCGGTGATTTTGATGATTGCCTCGCTGTTCGACCGCTCGCCTTTGATTTTACTGTCTGGCCTAGGTGCGATGGCCGCGGTATTGATGCTGATTTTCCAAGACACTATCCTATCGTTAGTGGCCAGTGTGCAAATCTCGTCTAACGACGTGATCCGCGTGGGTGACTGGGTTGAAATGCCACAACTGCATGCCGATGGTAATGTTATTGATATCGCCCTACACACGGTAAAAATACAAAACTGGGATAAAACCATTACCACTATCCCCACGCGCCGCTTTATGACCGATCCGTTTAAAAACTGGCGTGGCATGCAAGACTCTGGCGGCCGACGCATTAAACGTAGCTTAATGCTCGATCAACAAAGTGTGCACTTTTTATCAGAAGAACAAATCAAAAAGCTCAGTCGTTTTCGGTTATTAACCCAATATATTAGCGATAAGCAGGCTGATATTGCGGCGTGGAATGCTGAACTGAAAGAGCAAGGTCGCGAGCCGGTGAATACTCGGCGCATTACTAATTTAGGTACTTTCCGCGCCTATGTTACGCAGTATCTAAAAAGTCATCCGCATGTGCATCAAGACATGACCATGATGACGCGGCAATTAGCACCCACTCCAGAAGGCTTGCCACTGGAGATCTATTGTTTTACTAATACCATTGCTTGGGTTGCCTATGAAGGGATCCAATCGGATATTTTCGATCATCTGTTCGCGATCTTGCCCGAGTTTGGATTAAGTGTGTACCAGCACCCTAGTGGCAAAGACTTACAAATGTTACGTCTGACATCAGGCCAAGCCCCCTCGGCAGCGTCACAGCAAATTACCGAGTAACGCTAAAACAGGCCATGGCGACAGTGCAGGCTGCGCCATGGCAGGCATTCAAGGCTTAATCAGCGGTAACTGACGCTCATGCCATTCACGAAACCCACCCGCCAAGCTGAACACCTGTTGATAGCCCATCTGCTGCAGGGTTAACGCCGCTAAAGCCGAGCGGTAACCGCCACCACAATACAGCACGATTTTTTGTTTTTTATCGGCAACCGTCTGCTCGATATCACGCTCAATAATCCCTTTGCCCAGATGCATCGCTTCAGGAAAGTGCCCCTGTTGCCATTCGTGATCTTCTCGAATATCTAACAATACATAAGGCTGTTCGTGAGCTAAAAGCTCATCGATGCTGATTTCTTTGATCTGTTGTTTGGCGGCTTCAACCAGTGCGATAAAGCCTGCAGCATGTTGCTTACTCATATTTTACCCATAAAAAATGCCAGTCACAGACTGGCATTTTTAACACAGTTTTCGCTAAATTACATTAACGGCTCGGTACCTTCACCTTCTTTCTCAGGTGGGGGTGGCGGTAACATATCATCGCGGTTTAAGCCCAGCTGTACCGCAATACCACTGGCCACAAAGATCGAAGAGTAAGTACCAATGGCGATACCAAATAACAGTGCAGTGGCAAAGTTATGGATCAAGGCGCCACCCATGTAAAACAACACAACCAATACAATAATCGTGGTTAATGACGTAACAACCGTTCGGTTTAGCGTTGAGGTTACTGCGTCATTGACGGTTTCTTCTGGCGTGCTATCACGTAATTTGCGGAAACTTTCCCGGATCCGGTCAAACACCACGATAGTATCGTTAATTGAGTAACCAATCAGCGCTAGGATCGCCGCTAGTACCGTCAGGTCGAACTCAAGTTGTAACAAGGAGAAAAGACCCAGGGTAATAATGACATCGTGTCCTAACGCTAATACCGCGCCTAATGACAAGCGCCACTCAAAACGCATCCCCACGTACAACAAGATACCAATTAACGCCGTCAGCATGGCTAAGCCACCCTGCTCTTTTAATTCGTCACCCACCGAAGGGCCAACAAATTCAATACGACGCATTTCAATCGGCGTAGCAGAGGTTTCGGATAACGCCGCCATAATCTCATTCGAGATCCGGCTTTGCTCTACCCCTTCTCTTGGTGCAATTCGTATCGCGACATCTTGGCTTGAGCCAAAATATTGCACTACCGCATCGGCATAACCGCGTTCGGCTAAAATGGCACGCACTTGGGTCAGATCAGCGTTTTGGGTGTAACCCACTTCGATAACCGTACCGCCGGTAAAATCCAGCCCCCAATTGATGCCTTTTGTGAACAACAAGCCAAACGAGCTTAGCAGTAACACGATAGACAGCATCAGCGCTGGCATCTTAAAGCGCATGAAATTGAGAGGTTCGTTAAAACTAAATATTCTCACACCAAGCTCCTTACATCGGTAACGACTGTACGCGACGGCCGCCCCAGAATAAATTAACCAGCAAGCGGGTACCCACTACTGAAGTAAAGATCGAGGTTAAAATACCGATAGCTAAAGTGATGGCGAAGCCTTTCACTGGGCCAGTACCAATTCCAAACAGGATCAACGCCACTAATAATGTGGTGATATTCGAGTCAGCGATTGTCGCAAAAGCACGGTCATAGCCTTGATGGATGGCTTGTTGAATCGAACGGCCTTCGGCAATTTCTTCACGGATCCGTTCAAATATCAGCACGTTAGCATCAACGGCCATACCGACAGTTAACACAATACCCGCCATACCCGGTAAAGTTAGGGTGGCACCGGGGATCATCGACATAAAGCCAATAATTAACACCAGGTTAGCGACCAACGCCAAGTTGGCGATTAAACCGAACACTCGGTAGTAGATCACCATAAAGATCAATACCACCACCATACCCCACATAATAGCCGTCATACCTAGATCGATATTTTCCTGACCGAGGCTTGGCCCTATGGTGCGTTCTTCGATGATTTGCGTAGGCGCAATCAGGGCACCGGCACGCAGTAACAAGGCGAGGTTTTGCGCTTCAGCAGGGTTACCAATACCGGTAATACGGAAACTGCGACCCAAGCGCGCTTGAATGGTCGCGGCATTGATCACTTCTTCCTGCTTAATCAGTACTGGCGTGCCATCGGCTTGTAATTGCTCACCCGGTTTATATTCAATAAACACGGTAGCCATACGCCGACCAATCGCTTCACGAGTGGCATTCGATAATAAATTACCGCCTTGCGCATCCAATGAAATATTCACCTGTGGCTGGCTGTATTCATCGTAACTTGAGCTGGCATTGGTGATGTGTTCACCGGTCAGCATCACGCGGTTTTCCAGTAAGAAAGGTTGGCCACTGCGGTCATAATACAAACCTGAACCAGGTGGTAAACGACCATTCAAGGCCGCACCTAAGTCACCTTGCTCGTCGACTAAACGAAACTCGAGTGTTGCCGTTGCGCCCAAAATCTCTTTAGCTTGCGCCGGATCTTGTACGCCAGGTAATTGCACGATAATACGATCAGCGCCTTGACGCTGTACCAGCGGCTCAGCTACCCCAATTTCATTCACCCGATTACGAATAATGGTGATGTTCTGCTCTAACGCATATTCACGAATTTCGCGCAGACGGTTTTCGCTTAAGGTCACTTGTAGGCTAAATTCAGCAGGGCCGTCAGTGAACACTAACTCACGGTCCAGTTTGCCTAATGCCGTGCGAGCCGCTTGCACATCTTCAGCTGAGCGCAATTGCAGTTGCACCATGCCGCGATCTACATCTGCAGAAACCGAACGGTAGCGCACTTTAGCTTCACGTAAGTCGGCACGGAACGCACCCACCATGTCATTGATGTTTTTATCAATGGCCGCTTTCATGTCTACTGCCATTAAAAAATGCACACCACCACGTAAATCTAAGCCTAACTTCATTGGTGTTGCACCAATGCCAGCCAGCCAATCGGGGGTGGTGGGCACTAAATTTAATGCCGTAACATAGTTAACAGTACCCAATAAATTAATGGCAATTTGCCGCGCTCGCAGCTGATCTTCAGCAGATTGAAAGCGCGCTAACAGCTGACCATTTTCCAGTGTTACCGATTTTGGCGTAACACCTTCACTGATAAAGCCTTGCTCCAACTGTTGGCGAGTGCTTTCTAACACCACGCCCCCACGGGTTGCATTAATATTCAGCGCCGGATCTTCCGGATATAAATTTGGCATTGCGTAAACTAATGCCAGTAGCAGTACCCCGATAACGACCAGGTACCGCCAAAGCGGATTTTGGTTTAACACGAATACATCCTTTCGTTAGCAGTGCCGCTTATAACGACTTTAAAGTACCCTTAGGTAATACCGCACTGATAGCGGATTTTTGTACTGTAACTTCAGTACTGTCATTTAATGCCACAACGACAAAGTCTTTATCTTCAGCAATTTTAGTAATGCGACCGACAATACCGCCTTGCGTCAGCACTTCATCACCTTTACCTAAAGCCGACATCAGGTTGCGATGTTCTTTTACACGCTTGGCTTGTGGGCGGTAGATTAAAAAGTAAAAAATCAAACCAAACGCCAACAACATAATAATTAAATCCCAACCACCACCTTGTGGTGCGGCAGCGGTATCGGCATAGGCTTGGTTAATGAATAAACTCATGGTTGTCCCCTTAATGTTAAAATCAGTTATTCTGTTAATTCTGCGTCCAGCGATGGTACTGGCATACTTCTTTTTGCGTAAAATTCTGCTACAAAAGCAGACAAGTTACCAGCGGCAATAGCTGCGCGCAATCCCTGCATCAGCTTCTGATAATGATGCAGGTTGTGAATGGTGTTTAAACGCGCGCCTAAAATCTCGTTGCAGCGATCTAAATGATGTAAATAGGCCCGAGAATAATTTTTACACGTGTAACAATCACAGTCTTTATCTAACGGCGCGGTATCGGTTTTATGCTTGGCGTTGCGGATTTTAATCACGCCATCACTGACAAACAAATGGCCATTACGGGCATTGCGTGTCGGCATGACGCAATCGAACATATCCACACCACGGCGTACCGCTTCAACTAAGTCTTCTGGTTTGCCTACACCCATTAAATAACGCGGCTTGTTCGCCGGCATTTTATCGGTGGTGTGGTTTAGAATATTAATCATATCGGCTTTGGGTTCACCTACCGATAAACCGCCAATAGCATAGCCGTCAAAACCAATTTCTTCTAACCCGGCTAGTGAAATGTCACGCAAATGCGGATACATGCCACCTTGGATAATACCAAATAACGCTGACGGGTTATCGCCATGCGCATCTTTTGAACGTTTCGCCCAGCGCAGCGATAATTCCATTGATTTACGAGCTTGTGGCTCGGTCGCCGGATAAGGCGTACATTCATCAAAGATCATCACGATATCTGAACCCAGATCGCGCTGCACTTCCATTGAGCGTTCTGGCGTTAACATGATGCGTTCGCCATTTAGCGGCGAGCGAAACTTAACGCCTTCTTCGGTGATTTTGCGCAGTTCGCCAAGGCTAAATACCTGAAAACCGCCTGAGTCAGTTAAGATGGGTTTATGCCAATGCATAAAATCATGCAGGTCACCGTGTAACTTAATAATGTCAGTGCCCGGACGCAGCATTAAGTGAAAGGTGTTACCTAAGCAAATTTGCGCACCGGTGGCATCTAACTCTTCTGGTGTCATGCCTTTTACCGTGCCGTAAGTTCCCACGGGCATAAAGGCAGGGGTATCCACCACACCACGATCAAAAATAAGTTGGCCACGACGGGCTTTACCGTCAGTAGCAAGTAATTCAAATTTCAAAATTTACCTCTTCTGGCCGGAAAAACAGTCCGGCTCGTCATTATTAGCGTTTTGCCGCAATATGGCCGCGCGCAATCGGCGGCCATTATAGCAGTATTCAGCCAGCGGCTTAACTAATAAACATCGCGTCGCCATAGGAATAGAAGCGATATTGCTCTGCAATAGCGGTTTTATATGCCTGTAATACATGTTGTTGGCTACTAAAGGCGGACACCAGCATAATCAGTGTCGATTCGGGTAAATGAAAGTTGGTGATCAATGCATCAATGACTTGAAAGCGATAACCCGGGTAAATAAAAATTTGGGTATCGCCACTGTAAGGTTGCAGCTGACCGCCATGCTGTGCCGCAGCGGATTCAAGCGAGCGCACTGAGGTGGTGCCTACGGCGACTACCCGATTGCCGCGCGCTTTACATGCTGCAACGGCCTCCACCACCTCTTGCTCCACTTCAATGTATTCAGCATGCATTTTATGCTCTAACACCGAATCAACGCGTACCGGCTGAAAAGTACCGGCGCCAACATGCAAAGTCACATAAGCAAATTGCACACCTTTGGCCGCTAATTGATCTAACAAGGGCTGGTCAAAGTGTAAACCTGCTGTAGGTGCAGCCACGGCACCGGGTTTCTTGTTATACACCGTTTGATAACGGGCTTTATCTTCTTCGGTATCAGGGCGTGCAATGTAAGGGGGTAACGGCATATGCCCCAGCCTGTCTAGCATGGCGAATACCGGCTCATCACCCAGTAACTCTAATTCAAATAAGGTATCGTGCCGTTGACGCATCACCACTTTAGCCGAGTTCTCTAACAATAATTCTGTGCCGGGTTTTGGCGCTTTACTGGCACGAATATGCGCTAAAAAACGCTGTGGGTCCAAGACGCGTTCGACCAACACTTCAACTTGGCCGCCAGAAGCTTTTTGACCAAACAAACGGGCGGGGATCACGCGTGTGTTGTTAAACACTAACAAATCGCCAGGGTTGAGCAAATCAAGCAGTTCTTTGAAGATATGATGGCGCAGTTCACCCGTTTGGCGCTGCATGGCCAGTAAACGACTGGCTGAGCGCTCAGCCTGTGGTTGACTGGCAATTAGGTGTTCAGGTAACTCAAAACTAAAATCTTTCACTAACATAGCGTTGTCCTTGGCTTTACCGGCCAAATCCGGCGGCGCTATGTTAGCAAATTTATCAAGGGCTTGTTGACATTTGATGGTTGTTTTTGCAGCTGAGTGGCTGGTATTTATACAAGGCAGAGCTTGTGCCGTGTAGTTATTCTACATAAACAAGCGACCCGTTTGTATGGAGCAAACGGGAACAGCTCTGCTGGCCGAAGGCGAAATATAGGATATATTTCGTATAACGCAGTAGAAATGCCAGCCACACGCTGCCCGAAGGGTTCGTCTGGCGATGCTTTGCTCTTTGTCTCTCGTCGTTTATTTAGAATAACTAAACTGCACTCCTCGTTTCGCGATCAAAACACCGCCAAACGAACAAAATCTAAACAGCAAACGTCAACAAGCCCTTGTCCGGCACTTTTTTAAGAGCACTTCACCGATTAACGCGGCCATTTGCTGATAACTACGCGCTTTACTTGACGTTGGACGCCAAGCGACACCGATATCACGATAAGCCTGCCCGGCAGAAGCCGGCTGACTGATTAAATCGGTGCCCTCTAGAACACCACTGTTAATCGCCATCTGCGGCATAAAGGTCACCCCCAGTTTGTTATTCACCATTTGCGTAAGGGTATGTAAGCTGGTGGCAAAAAACGGATTCACCTTACGGCTGTCTTCTAATTCACAGGCTTTTACCGCATGGCCCGTTAAACAATGTTCGCGCTCTAACAAGAAGATACTTTCATCTGGCCATTGGTTAATATCTTGATTAAAACCCCGATCTTGCCAATCTTTATGCAGTACTAAATTAAACGCGTCTTGTTGCAGTACTTCAGTGTGCAATACGCCCGTTTCATAAGGTAGCGCCAGCAACACCATATCTAGGCGGCCTTCACTTAACGCATGCAACGAGTTATCTGAGGTGTCTTCGCGCAATAATAATTGCAACTCGGGAAAACGCTCACGGCACAGTGTCATGACTTCACCCAGCACAAAGGGCGCAATAGTCGGGATACAACCCAACCGAAAAGGCCCTGTCATCGGTTTGCCCTGTGATTTAGCAAAATCAGTCAGCTCTTCGCATTGCTCAATAATTTGGCGTGCCAGCCTGACAACATCTTCACCTAGGGCGGTGAAAATAAAGGTTTTATGGTCACGCTCTAATAATTGCGTTTCCATGGTCTCTTCTAAACTGGCAATGGCCGCGCTGAGTGTCGATTGCCCAACATAGCAAGCATCGGCAGCACGGCCAAAGTGCTGATGCTCATGCAAGGCGAGTAAATACTGTAATTGTTTAATACTGGGCAGACGTTTCATGCTGAACCTTTCGCTACAATCGAATTGGTAGAACTTACCTTTTTTAATCGATTTAAGCAATTAGCAACAGTGGCATGATAGAAGAAATACAAGGTGCAGGCAGACAAGACAGGCTTATCAGCGGCGACAGCCCTGCTGTCGCCGCTGCAACTAAAGCTTAACTGAAAATCGCTTTTAAGATGTAGAAGAACACAATGGCTAAACCTGCGCCGACTGGTAAGGTAATAACCCAAGAAATAAAGATATTACGCACGACCCCCAGGTTTAAGGCCGCAATACCCCGTGCTAAACCCACGCCGAGTACAGCGCCTACCAGGGTTTGCGTGGTAGAGATAGGTAAGCCAGCACCCGAAGCAATAACCACGGTAGAAGCAGCAGACAGCTCTGCCGCGAAACCACGGCTGGGTGTTAAATGCGTAATCGCCGTACCGATTGTTTTAATGACCCGGGCACCTAAGGTTGCTAAACCAATAACGATACCGATGGCACCTAAAGGCAACACCCAAACGGCTAACGTTGCTTTAGCGGCAATTTCACCGCCAGAGGTCACCACACTCACTACCGCCGCTACTGGGCCGATAGCATTCGCCACATCGTTCGAGCCGTGTGCAAAGGCCATACAACATGCGGTGGTAATCATTAAAATACCGAAAATACGCTCAACGTTATTAAATTGCATGTGTCTGTCGGCTTCAGGATCAATCTTGATACGAGAGATCGCAATTTTACCAATCACCGCCACAAGTAATCCCACCGCAATCGAGATGTAGAAACCATTTGCGGTAGAGATATCTAAGCCAACGTGTTTTAAACCTTTTTGTACGGTGACTAACGTCATCATTAAACCGGCAAAAAACATATAAAAGGGTACATAGCGCTTCGCATTCGCCAGTGGATTATCCGTATCAAAAATTAACCGCTGCGCGCTCATAAAAATAATATAAGCCAGCACGCCAGCCAGCATAGGCGTGACGACCCAACTGCCTACGATACCGCCAACTTTACTCCACTGCACCGCTTCGCTTCCCGCTGCGACCACGGCAAAACCGATAATGGCGCCAATGATCGAGTGAGTCGTTGAAACCGGCCAGCCAAAGTAAGACGCCGCTAGCAACCAGGTACCGGCAGCTAATAACGAGGCAATCATGCCAAACACCATAAATTCAGGTGTATCAACAAAGAAACTGGAGTCAATAATGCCGGAGCGAATAGTCGAGGTAACTGACCCCCCCGCAAGGTAGGCGCCAGCAAATTCAAAAATAGCAGCGATGATAATAGCTTGCTTGATTGTCAGGGCTTTGGAGCCAACCGAGGTGCCCATGGCATTTGCCACGTCGTTCGCACCGACACCGTAAGCCATAAAAAAGCCAAATACCGCGGCCAAAATAATCAGGATCAGGCCGTAAGATTCTAAAATTGCCATAAAAAATTACCTATTAGGTTAGCGGGCTAGCATAATTTCAAGACGGGAACCAACACGTAAGGCGACATCTGCTAAATCGCCCAACCATTCCAGTGTGCGATATAAAAACATCACATCGACTGGGTTAAGATCCTTCTCGGCTAGCCGCAACTTCTTACGTAATTTAATTTGCATTTCATCGGTATCGTGCTCGATAGCATCCAATTGCTCGACCATCTTAATCACTAGATTAACTTCACGGCCACGAAAGCCCGTTTCCAGCAATTCATCTAGTTCATTAATTACCTGAGATGCCATCTCGGTGGCATCGATACAACGCTGCACATAAGCAGTAAATTCAGTTTGAATTGTTTCAGGAATTTCTAATTCACGACCCAACACGCGGCCAGAAATATCTTTTGCTTTGTTAGCAATTTTATCTTGCTGCGAAACCAATTCTAAAATATCGGTGCGGTCAACGGGTAAAAACAAACCGCGCGGTAAGTTAATCCGAATTTCGCGTTTTAAGCGATCGGCATCTTTTTCAAATGCAACGATGCTTTTACGCACTTCCGCTGCCTGGGTCCAATCTTTTTGATAAACCGCCGCAAAGAATGGCAGTAATTGCTCACTGGCCTGGTGTACTTTGCGAATATGCTCTTCAATCGGCTTTATTGGCGATTTGGCAAATACGGACAAAAAAGTATTAGCGGGCATAGAGGGCCTCATTGATGTTAAGTGACTGTAGTCGGCGGACATTGTAACCGCAATGCCAAAGTAATAAAAATGAAATGTCGTTTGCAAAAAAATGCCCCGGCTAGAAAACCAGCAGAGGCACGGCATAACATTTGGCTAAGAGCTAGTCGCCACGAACTTCCTGCTCGAGCTTTTCGTGGCTGGCATGTCTAACCACTTTACCTTTAACAAAGAAAATAATGTATTCCGACAAGTTCTTACAGCGATCGCCAATGCGTTCTAACGAACGAGCCGACCACAGCACGTTCATCACTTTAGGAATAGAACGCGGATCTTCAATCATGTAAGTCATTAATTGCCGCGTAATCGCTTCGTATTCACGATCCACTTTTTTATCTTCTTTATGCACGGTTAACGCTGCTTCAACGTCCATTCGAGCAAAAGCATCTAACACATCGTGCAACATTTGCGCGACATGTCGCCCCAGATTGTCCAGGTTTACCAGCAAGTCTTGTTGATCACTGTTAAAAGACTCCAGCGCTACTTTGGCAATGCGCCGTGTTTCATCACCGATCCGCTCTAAATCGTTAATGCTTTTTAATATCGCCATTATTAAGCGCAGATCGCTGGCAGCAGGCTGACGCTTGGCAATCACTCGGGTACATTCTTTATCTATCTGTAATTCCCAGTCATTGACCTTCAGATCATTGGCAATCACCTGCTGTGCCAATTCACTATCGCTATTGGCAATGGCGGCTAAGGCATCATAAAGTTGCCGCTCAATTAGGCCGCCCATCGACATCACATGATTTCTAATTTGTTCCAATTCTTCGTTGAACTGGCTGGAAATATGCTTCGATAAATTTAATTTATCCATCCTGTTAGTCTCCGTGGTCCTATTCTGGCTTAGCCATAGCAATTCGGTTAACCGAACCGCCCAGTAATATAATCTTCTGTTTGCGGCTGGCGTGGATCGGTAAAGATCTTGTTGGTGGCATCAAACTCAACCAACTGCCCTAAATTCATAAACGCAGTAAAATCCGATACCCGCGCAGCCTGCTGCATATTGTGTGTCACGATAACGATGGTGTATTGCTGCTTTAACTCATATAGCAATTCTTCAATTTTTAGGGTTGAAATCGGATCCAACGCTGAAGCCGGTTCATCCAATAACAACACCTCAGGCTCAATGGCAATAGCGCGGGCAATCACTAGCCGCTGCTGTTGACCACCCGATAAGGTCAACGCATTGTCATATAAACGATCTTTCACTTCATGCCAAAGTGCGGCTTTTTGTAAGGCCGCGGCGATTAACTCGTCTAACTGCCTAGCACTGTTAATCCCCTGCAAGCGCAAGCCAAAAGCGACATTTTCATACACCGACAATGGAAACGGATTGGGTTTTTGAAACACAATGCCAACCCGTCGACGTAACTCGGCTAAATCGACACCCGCTTGATAAATATTCAATTCATCTAGCAACACCTGCCCTTCGGTGTTGGCATCATCGAGCAGTTCATTCATGCGATTGAAGCTTCGCAATAACGTTGATTTGCCACAACCGGATGGCCCAATCAGCGCCGTGACACGATTAGCCGGAATGTCTAAACTGATCTGATCCAGCACTGTTTTACCGGCCAAACTGACCGACAGGTTTTGTGCTGACATTTTCGTACTGACATCCGTTAATGCGGCCATTGTAATCCTCATTTATGACACTTTTATGAAACTAAGACGTATTTTTAAGCACCCTGACTGCGTGTCTTTGCCCGATAGTAACGGCGTAAGCGCATCGCTAATAAATTCAGGCTACCAATTAATAACAGCAACACCAGAGCAATAGCGTACACCCGAGGCTCAGCTGCGTCGGCATTCGAGCTTTGCAAGCCAACATCATAAATTTGCAAACCCAAGCTCATAATTTGCTGATCAAGCTGCACAAACGGCCATTCGCTCCGCAGTGGTAATACCGGTGCGTATTTCACCACCCCAACAAAAATTAACGGAGCAACCTCGCCGGCGGCACGTGACATCGCCAGCACCACCCCCGTGATCATGGCAGGAATAGCAACCGGTAAAATAAGCTTACGTAATACTTCTGCTTTGGTCGCACCTAAGGCATAACCGCCTAAGCGCAAACTTTGAGGTATGCGTGCCAGCCCCTCTTCTGTGGCGACAATCACCACGGGTAAGGTTAATAATGCTAGGGTCAGGGATACCCATAGCAAGCCGGGGGTGCCAAAGGTCGCTTGTGGAAGTTGTTCCGCGTAAAACAACTGATCAATACTGCCACCCAACACATAAACAAAAAAGCCTAAGGCAAACACGCCAAATACCACAGAGGGCACCCCGGCAAGGTTATGCACACTGAGTCGCACCAAACGCACTAAGCGGCCATCTTTGGCATATTCATGTAAATAAATACCCGCCATAATACCAATGGGCGCAACTAACAAAGCCATTAATAATACCGATAATACCGTACCCATAATGGCCGGTAAGATCCCGCCCGCGCTGTTTGCTTGCCGAGGTTCAGTACTCAAAAACTGCCACCACTGCGCAGCAAACAGTTGCAACTTGCCCCATAACGACAACTGATTGGGTGAGATCACCCGTTCAATATCGCTGCGCAGAAAGGTTCTGCTGCTGTTATCGCTTAAGCGTAATTGCAGTTCAGTCGCGTTCTCTTGCATCACGACACCATAAAACTCGCCTTGGCTAAAATGCCGCAGCAAACTTAGCTGCGCCGGCGTTTGCCAATCGCGGCTCAAATGCTGCCAATACCAACGAAACGCCGTTTGACCCGCCGTTTGGCCTTGTTTGATTAACACACGCTGTGCCTGGCTGTGACTCGGTAGGCCCGCAGCAGCAAGTTGCTCAGCATTAACTTGCTGGCGAGACACCACCTCACCAAACACTTGCTGCATTTGGCCTGAGATGGGGTATTGAAACTGCACGACTTCAGCTGGCCAAAATAACCGTAAACCACGGCTTAAAATTAACAAGCACAATAAGAAAAACGTGAGTAGCGTTAAAGCGGTGGCTAATGCCGAAAAGAAATAGAGTCGCCGCCCGGGCTGCCGATTCGCGCTCATTATTCCAACCTCTGTAAATTACGGCGTAAACGTTGGCGCACTAAGTCAGCTAAGGTATTCGCAGCAAAGGTGAAAACAAACAACAGAATAGCCACTAAAAACAACACGCGATAATGGCTGCTGTCGACCGCGGCTTCGGGGAGTTCGATGGTCAGCGTGGCCGTTAAACTGCGCAGCCCCTCGAACAGATTAAAATTGGTGATGGGGTTATTGCCGGTCGCCATCAAAATAATCATCGTTTCACCAATAGCACGGCTTAGCCCCAACATCACGGCCGCTAAAAACCCGGGCATCGCCACCGGTAACATAATTCGCCGTACAATTTGCCATTGATCGGCCCCCAGCGCATAGGCACCGGCCGTCAGTTGTTGCGGAATTTGTGCTAAAGCATCGTAGCTTACTGTATAAATGACCGGTAGCACGGCAAAGCCCATCGCCAGACCAATCACTAAAGCATTACGCTGCTGATAATCAACGCCTTGTTGATCTAACCAAAAGCGTAGGCTGTCATCAAACAGTAAGCTTTCAAACCAAGAGCCTAAACCCAACGCCACCCAGGCACCGACAAGCAATATCGCACTCATCAGTATTAACATGGCACCACTGCTATTTAAACGCTGCCAACGGCGGGGTAAATAATGCCAATAATAGGCCAGCGCCCAAACAGCCGCCGGCACTAACAGTAAATACAGTAATAAAGAGAGCAAATGTTGCTCTAAAGCAGGGGCCAGCCAAATAGCCGCTAAAAAGCCAATAATGACGGTAGGAAATAACGCCATCAGTTCAATCATGCTACTTAAGCGGCTGCGAACCGGCTCTTGCAAAAAGCACACACTGAAAATGGCGGCCAAGACGGCTAAGGGTACCGCCACCAATAACGCATAAAAAGCCGCTTTTAGAGTACCGACGGTTAAGGGCACTAAAGAGTATTTACCTTGATAAAGCTCATAACCCCCACCGCTTTGCCAAACATATTCGGGTTGTTGCCAACTTTCGTACCAGACTTTTTGCCACAGCGTACGCCATGAAATTTCGGGATGCCGATTGTTAATGGCTAAAAAGCCTTCGGCCTGCTGCGCGTTGAGCAGCCACAAACCGTCATTATTAGGGGTAAAACGTAATTCGGTCACGCCTTTCTGCGCCAAGGAGAGCGTTGCATACTGTGCCTGCCAAATAGGCGAACTTAACGCACTATAAAACACACTGAGGCCACCTTTAGCATCTAATACTGCAAAGCCACGGCGGCCTCGTTCGGCAGCAATAGCGACAATGGCTGCAGCTTGCTGGCTAAATGGTTTAACCCAACTCAAGCGAAGTTGCCCCGCCGCATCGGCAATCAAATACCATTGTTTTAATTGGCCACTGCTATCGCCGGTAATTAAGCTTTGTTGGCCTGCTAACCAAGTGGCGGCGGTTAACTGCACTGTGCGATCTGTAAGAGATAAACGCTGCTGACAACCTTGTGACAATGCCGCACGCAGCAACACACAGGCTTCGCCATCGCGTTTAGCGAGTATAATGACGCGCTTTAACCCATCAATTAACTGAAAGTCAGCAGTAAAACCCGCTTTTGCAGCAGCCATAGCCAAATCGTCATCGGCTATACTGGGTAGCATTAATGCCGGTGGCGGCGTGCTAGCAGCATGCGGCTGTAACTGAGCAGATACCGGTTTAAACAATGGCAGCACTTCTAGCAACAAATAAACAAAAATGGCCAATAACGTGGCGATCACACTCACCCCGGCCAAGGTGATTAACGCATGCCAGCCACGGTCTAACCAACGCCGATGGCGACTACGTCGCTGACGTTGCTGCGTATTCGGTAAATGACTGCCTGTAGGCTTTTCTGCGTTAGGCGTCATAAGCCTAAATCCTCAAACACTTGCTGTCTTAAGGGTAGCGGGATCGGCACTAAGCCATCACTTTCTAATAGCTGCTGCCCCGCTGCGGATAAAATAAAGCGGAAAAATTCGCGCTCGGCTGCAGCTAACGGCTGATTAGGGGCTTTATTAACATAAATATAGAGTAACCGAGCCAACGGGTAAGCCCCAGATAAGGCATTCTCCGGACTGGGCATAATGGCCGCTTGTTCTGAGCCTTGACTGATCGCCAACATTTTCACGCCAGCAATTTGCTGCCCCACCCCAGAGTAACCTAGGCCATTTTCACTTAAACTTACCGACCTAACTACAGCAGCAGCGCCCGCTAACTGCGCGACTTTTTGCTGAAAATCGTCGTTACAAAGCGCCTTTTGCCGAAAAAAAGCATAAGTCCCTGACGCCGGATTACGACCATAGGCAGCAATAGATCGTTGCTGCCATCGCCCCGCTAAACCCAAATCGCCCCAACGCGTAATCGCCGGATGCAGCGCACAACGCCGATTTTGCGAAAAAATCGCTTCAAGCTGCGCCATACTGATTTGTTGTAACGGGTTATCTTGATGCACATAAATCGCCAGCATATCCAGTGCAACTGGCACAGCATAGGCTTCATAGCCAAAACGGCGGCGAAAACGCTCTTGTTCAGCTGTTAACATGACGCGGCTCATCGGCCCAAGATTGGCGGTGCCTTCAACCAAAGCAACAGGGGCGGTAGCCGAACCACTACTTTGTATTTGAATATTTAATTGCGGATGTTTCAGCACAAACTCGCGCCGCCAAACCATCATCATATTATGCAAGGTGTCAGAGCCAGTGCTGGATAAGGTGCCAGTTAAGCTTGCGGTTTGGCTAACACTATTCGGTCGAGTTTCAGTGCTGCACACAAAGGGTGTGGTCACTAATAACAGCACACTACAGAGGTGGCTTAAGCGCATGCGCAAGGTATCCATTGCTATCGAACCTAGTCCAGATGAGTTGCAATCTTAACGCGCCTAAGCAGCAACCCCAAATAAAAATTTAGTATTTACTTTAAAACCATCTGCTTGCAGCTACACTCTATAGCAAGTATTCAACAGATTTTGCCATGGGGGTGTTGACCTTACCGTGGCAAATCTTGTTTACTGCGCTGCTTAAATACATATTACAGCATTAATCGGGCGTTAAGCAGCGGCTATAAATACTTACCCAAACCGGACCTAATGAGGAATAACAGAATGAAGCAGTTAGTACTTACCGTGATCGGTAAAGATAAAGCCGGTTTAGTTGAGCAACTCGCAAAAGTCATCAACGATAATCAAGGTAACTGGATGGCCAGTAACCTAAGCCATTTAGCCGGTTACTTTGCCGGTATAGTGCAAATTGAAGTGGCAGAGCCAGATCTCGCGCAATTAACCGCAAGTTTGCAGCAACTGACGGATCTGGATATTCGTGTGCAGCACGGCGAACACACTGAACTCGATAAAAATCAGCAAATTCGTTTTGTGATCACCGGTAACGACAGGCCAGGTATTGTGCGGGAATTATCGGCTATTTTAAGCCATAAAGGCGCCAATATTATTGCCTTTGAAAGCAATAAACAAAGCGCACCGAATTGGGGCGTACCGCTATTTCATGCTGAAGCGACCGTGCAACTGCCTGCTGGCTTGCATCGGGATGATGTCACCGAAGCACTGGAAGGGATTGCTACCGACATCGTCGTCGATTTGGAATAATCGGTTATTTTCACGATGCCGTGCGGATGTCATCGTGCTGTCATTAAACTGACATAGTGTGCTTTGCAGGAAGTAAGCAGGAGCAAAACCCAATGGAACAAACCATCCTCCCAGCGAAAACGGAAGATTATCCGCTTTATGCACGAGAGTTAAGCTGGCTGGCATTTAACGGCCGGGTGTTGCAAGAAGCCGCCGACACCCGAAACCCACCGATTGAGCGATTACGCTTTTTAGGTATTTACTCTAATAACCTTGACGAATTTTTTCGGGTGCGTGTGGCCGATGTGAAACGGCGCATCCTCTTAAAAAAATACCAAACGTGGGAGCACGAAGACGCAGAGCAATTGCTGAGCGAAATTCAAAATCGGGTGTTAGATCTGGGTAAACAATTCAACAAAATCTACTTAGATATTCAGCTAGAACTGCGCAAACACAATATCGAGTTAATCGATGACAGCAAGCTCACCGAATTACAGTCTGGCTGGGTGCGTAGCTATTTTAATAGCGAAGTGAAAAAACACATTTCACCGATTATTCTATCCAGCGCTGATGCCTCGTTAAGTAAGATTTTAGAAGATAACACCACCTACTTATTGGTTGAAATGACCGGTCAGAACAAGCCTGAATACGCCATCGTGCAAGTGCCTACCGCTGAAGTATCACGCTTTACTGAATTACCCTTACATCTCAATACTCGCAAAAAGAACGGCCATTATCGCCGGCAAATTTTGTTATTAGACGATATCATCAATCATTGTATTGCCGATTTATTTCAAGGCTTTTTTGAGTTTGAGCACATCTGCGCTTTTTCACTGAAACTGACCCGCGATGCCGAATACAATATCAGTGACACCCTTGATCAAAGCCTGATTGATAAAATGTCCAAGGGGATCCGGCAACGCTTAAAGTCTGAGCCCACACGTTTGGTATATGACGCAGCCATGCCAGAGCAAATGCTTAAAGTGCTGACCAAACAATTAGGCACAAGCTCCGCGGATGCGTTGATTGCCGGTAGCCGTTACCGCAATTTTAAAGATTTTATTGGTTTTCCCAATTTAGGCCATCAAAGCATGGAGTTTCCGCCGCTACCGCCGCTACCCAGCGTCGATTTTGAGCAGCACCCCACCACCTTTGATGCCATTAAAAATGGCGATATTTTGCTGTACTACCCCTACCACAGCTTTGGTTATTTTACCGAGTGGGTACGACAGGCCTCGTTCGACCCCAAGGTAAGCCATATTAAAATCACTATGTACCGAGTTGCCAAGCATTCTCGGGTGATCCACTCGCTGTTAGATGCGGTGCGTAACGGCAAAAAAGTCACAGTGGTGGTGGAATTAAAAGCCCGCTTTGATGAAGAAAATAATATCAACTGGGCGCGGCGCATGACCGAGTCGGGTATTGAAGTGATTTTTGGGCAAACCACGCTGAAGATCCACTCCAAGATCTGTTTAATTACCCGCCAAGAAAAAGGCAAAGCCGTGCGCTATGGTCATATCGGCACCGGTAATTTTAATGAGAAAACGGCCCGTATCTATACCGATATGAGCTTATTTACCTGTCATCCGGAAATTACAGCGGAAATTGAACAGGTCTTCGAGTTTATTCAATATTCGTATCGCCCGTTCCAATTTAAACATCTTATTGTGTCACCCACGTGGAGTCGTCCCAAGCTGATGTTGCTGATCCAACGCGAGATTGATTTCGCCATCAGTGGTCGCAAATCCGAGATCTTTCTTAAAGCCAATAACTTGGTCGATGAAGAAATTGTGCAATTACTGTATCGCGCCAGCCAAGCCGGTGTGAAAATTCGCATGATTATTCGGGGTATGTGTTCATTAGTCCCGGGCGTACCCGGTATGAGCCAGAATATCAAGATCATCAGTATTTTAGATCGGTTTTTAGAGCATGCCCGCGTGTATGTGTTTCATAATGGCGGGGATACCGATGTCTATATTTCTTCAGCCGACTGGATGACCCGCAATATTGATCAACGCGTTGAAGTGGGCGTGCCACTGTTTGATGCTAAAATTAAACAAACCGTTATCGCCACATTAGATATGCAATGGCGTGATAACGTCAAAGCCCGCACTATTGACGCAAAACAAACCAACACCTATGTTAAACGCGGTAACAAGCGTAATATTCGTTCGCAACAGAATATCTATGACATGTTTGCGGCACAGGCCCAACAGCTAATCCAACAGGTTGATTCCGAGCATTGACAACAACAACTGAACAAGAACAAGGCCAAGCGCCCTATATAGCCGCCGTCGATTTAGGCTCTAACAGTTTTCATATGGTTATTGCCCGTATTGTAAAAGGTGACATCCAATTACTGCATCGCGAAAAGCAAAAGGTGCAATTGGCTGAAGGCTTAAGTGATGATTTGGTGCTAAGTGAAGATGCAATTGAGCGCGGTTTAAATGTGCTGCGCCAATTTGCGGATACGCTGCAACCTTTTGCCCCGCAATCGGTGCGCGTGATTGCAACTTACACACTACGCCGCGCGAAAAACTCTGCCACATTTTTACGTCGTGCCAAAACCTTGTTCCCGTTCCCGATTGAAGTCATTTCAGGGCAAGAAGAAGCGCGTTTTATCTACCAAGGGGTGGCACATTTTGAACACTTTAGTGGCCGTCGCTTAGTGATTGATATTGGTGGTGGCAGTACCGAGTTTGCCTTAGGTGAGGCCGAGCATCCGCTGCGTTTAAGTAGCCGCAATATGGGCTGCGTCAGCTACGGTAAAACTTTATTCCCGCAAGGTAAAATTAGCAGCCGCCGTTTTAATCGCGCCATTGTGCAAGCCGAGCAAGAACTCGAACCTATCGTTAACAGTTTTCGCACCGTGGGTTGGCAACAAGCGGTGGGTACTTCGGGTTCGGTCAAAACCATTCGCGATATCGTGGTTGGCTTTGGCTGGAGTACAAATGCGCTAGAGTTATCGCACTTACTGCAACTGCGTGATTACCTGTTAAAGTTTGAAAACTGCCAAGACTTGGATTTACCCGGTTTAACCGATGATCGCAAACTGCTGTTATGCTCTGCGCTGAGTATTTTGATTGCGGCTTTTCAGATGTTACATATTGAACAACTGGTTTACGTTGATGCAGCCCTACGCGAAGGGGTGCTCTATGAAATGAGCGATCGGATGCAGCATTTAGATATACGTGAACAAACCATGCAAAGCCTAGTGCAGCGCTACGACATCGATCAGGCGCAAGCACAGCGTGTTCGCAGCACCGCTTTAGCCTTAGTAGCACAGGTAAAAGACAGTTGGCAACTGAATGAAGAAGATGCGCTGTTACTCAGCTTTGCCGCAACCGTAGCAGAGATTGGTTTGCACATTAACTCGTCAGGGGTACAAAAACACTCTGCCTACATTTTGCAAAACGCCAACTTGCCCGGTTTTAACCAAGAACAGCAGAATTTATTAGCCTGTTTAGTGCGCTTTCATCGTCGAAAAATCCGCGCTGACGAACTGCCTTACTTTAGCTTATTTGAATTATCAAAAGTGATTAACTTATTAATTATCTTGCGCTTAGCCGTATTACTTAATCAAAAGCGCCGAGATGATTTTCTACCGACTTTAGTGGTTGAGGCTGGGGCGCAAAGCATAAAATTAGATTTACCCTTGTCTTGGTTGCAGCCACAAAACGTGTTGGCCGCTGATTTACTACAAGAACAAAAAATCTTAAAGAAAATCGCCTTTAAATTAGATATCCCAAGTTTAACAGAGTTATCGAACCAATTGCTGGTAGAGAGCAGCAGCTAATGTGTCGTTGCCCATGGTTAGATATCAGTAAGCCTGATTATGTGGCCTACCATGATACTGAATGGGGCGTGCCGCTGTTTGATGATACAAAACTGTTTGAATTTTTAACGCTAGAAGCAGCGCAAGCGGGTTTGAGTTGGTACACCATACTTAAAAAACGTGATAATTATCGCCAAGCCTTTGCTGATTTTGATGCGGCAAAGGTGGCGGCGTTTGATGAGACACAGGTTCAAGCCTTGCTACAAAATGCCGGTATTATTCGCAACCAATTAAAAATTCGCGCCACGATTAACAATGCCGCTCGGTTTTTAGAAGTGCAACGCGAGTTCGGCAGCTTTAGTGCTTACCAGTGGGCCTTTGTTGGCCATCAACCCATCGTTAATGAACCACGGCAATTAGCTGACTATGCAGCACGTAGCCCCGAATCAGACGCCTTTAGTGCTGATTTAAAACGCCGCGGCTTTAAGTTTATTGGTTCGACTATCATCTATGCGCATATGCAAGCCTGTGGCATGGTCAATGACCATAGTGCGACCTGTTTTCGGCGCCAGCAAATTATTGACCGCTACCCGCAGCTTTCATTTACTTCTGATTCGTAAATATCAAATAGATCATTACAAACACACTTCTCGCAGCGGTAAGGTTGCCGCACCAATAGAGACGGGATTGTGGTCAATACCTGACACCACTATCTGTGGTAAAGGGCGTTTAGCGCCTCGACGAAATTGAGCATAGACATCAATTCTCGAAATGACTTTTTGCGCTAAGCTTTTAGGAATATGGCCGCCAATAATAATGGCTTCAGCATCCAACAGTGCCGAACAGCAGGTTGCGACTAAATCAAACGAATCTTGTACTTTGAATAGCCATTCTTCAACACCTGGCCAATCAACATCAAAATCTTCATTCAATTTATAAATTGAGGGAATATTGACCCCATGCTTCTTCAGGATCCGTTTTAACAGCTCTAGATTGGGGTGAGCATATAATTTGGGCGGCAACATATCGCCCAGTTCACCAGCATTACCATAAGTGCCTCTAAGCACTTCTGAATTATTGACGATGCCACCACCAAAAGCGGAAGAGACAAATAAATAAACAAAGTTTTTGTATTGCCTACCGATACCCGCAACACCTTCACCTGCTGCCGCCCCCGTAGCATCATTCACTAACCACGTTGGCAACTGAAAATGCTTTGAAACAATCTGCACAATATCAATTTGAGCCCATTCCTCTAGGGTATGGTGGGTGTTCATTTTTCCATCCATCGAACTAAAGAAACCCGATATCCCCACGCCCATACCCAATACGCGATCGGGATCAATCGCAAAACGCGTGCTGATTTGCTTAATAAGTTGCTCGGCCGTTTTAAGCACTGAGGGGATGCTCATATCAGACATTTCAACTAACTCGCTGTGAATCACATTCCCGGCGAAATCCATCACAGCGACACTGATCGCATCAAATAATATTGAAAGGCCAAGAGTATAAGCAAAAGCCGGGTTGACTTTAATCCCGGCTCCTGGCTTGCCTTTTGGATTAGGTAATAGCTCAGCGGTTTGTAATAACACACCGCTTTGCATTAATGCTTTCAGTAACCTAGAAACGGTTTGTTGAGGGATTTTTGTCATCGTCACCAATTGGCTTTGTGTGACACACTTTTCCCAAAACACGGCCCTGATAATTTCTCGCTCAATATCCTGAAACAGCTTTTGGCCTTTACCAAGGGTAAAACCTGGACGTAATAACTGACTGTTAAATATCGACATCATCGTTTATGGCTCTGGTAACTTTCTGCTGCAGATTACGTTAATAGAACAGAAAGAACAACACCTTCTGCGGCTGACTATTCGATCATAATTACCCGAAAATCGTTCACATTAGTATTAGTTGGCCCCGTAATAATCAGGTCTCCTATTGTATGAAAAAAATGATAACTGTTATGCGCGTTCAACTCAGTTTGCAGGTCAAGCTTCGCTGCAGCGGCTCGTTGTAATGTTTGCGCATCGATAAAGGCCCCCGCGACATCTTGACTGCCATCAACCCCATCAGTATCACAGGCTAACGCACTGATCCCAGGTGCGGCGTTTAAGGCTTGCGCCAAAGCCAATAAATATTCTTGGTTGGGCCCCCCATGTCCCGCTTCTCCCGATACGGTTACCGTTAGCTCACCACCCGAAAATAACAACACACGCTCTGCACGCTGTTGATAGCCCAACGCCAATTTTGCATGTTGCTTGGCAACACTGCTTGCTTCACCTTGTAAATCATAGCCTAGCACTTCACATCGCCAACCAGCTTGTTGAGCCTTTGCTATGGCAGCATCAATCGCTGTTTGGGCATTCGCCACTATGCTGTAATGTGCAGCAGATGCTGAATTGTCGTTGTCTGAAACGTCTGGCTGCTTTAAAAATGCGGCAACTTCAGGTAACACAGGCCAATGGTATTTTTCTAAAATTGCTAAAGCATCCGCTTTTGACTTACCATCACTAATCGTAGGACCAGAAGCAATATCGGCAGGATTGTCGCCTACGACATCAGAAATGATCAATGATAGGTGCGGTGCAACGGCCGCCTTAGCTAGCTTACCGCCTTTAATTTGAGAAAGTTGTTTTCGAACGGTATTAATTTCAGCCACGTTGGCACCACTGCGTAACAAAAATCGATTGAGTTGCTGTTTTTGCGCAAATGATACCGCTTCAACCGGCAAAGACATCAATGACGAACCACCGCCCGAAATTAAAAATAAGATCGGGATATGTGGCGGATTGTCTTTGACCAACTGCAACAACGTTTTTGCCGCAAGCAAACTATTCTCATCTGGGGTTGGATGGCTGGCGGTTAATACGCGGATCCGCCCTGTATCACCCACCTGCTCATAACCATAACGAGTGACAACAGCGCCAAAGCAAGCATCACCAAAATATTGGTGTACTACTGCCGCCATCTCAGCCGCGGCTTTACCCGCCCCTATCACACAAACACCATGTTTCGCTTCTACCTGATGTAAATATCGAGGCAAACATGCCGCTGGTTTACACGCTGACACCGCTTCCGAAAACAATTGCTGTAGAAATGGCTTGGTATTTTCCATGATGAAGCCCTTTAAAATAAGTAAGGAATAGTTAAGCAAATGCCAACCATAATGGCGAACATGCCTAACAGAACAATGAGATCACGGCGAGTTAGAATCGACTGTTCAACAAGGCCTGTTGTGGGTTCAAGAGATCGCTGCTCGCTATTAACGTTAAAAAGTTGACTAGTGAACATGGCCACCACCACCGCCACGCTAAAACCAATAAAGTTCCACCAAAACCAAAACACATTAGGTAGCAATAACAACACCAATAAATTACACAATACACCGGCAACCAAACCGAGATTGACATGCAAAGCACGACTTTTCTTGTGTAATACTGCTAATAAAAACACAGCTAAGATCGGCCCATAAAATAAAGAGCCCACTTTATTAATTGCTTCAATCACTGTTGGAGCAATATTACCGGCATACAATGAAAACAGCAGTGTGACGCCCCCCCAAGCCAATCCTAAATACTTAGCCAATGACAAGTAACGTTCTTGATCGAGTTCTTTGTTCGCGATTCGGCAATAGTCTTCTAAACTGACTGCGGCCAAAGAGTTAATAGCGGAGCTCAGTGATGACATCGCCGCGGCTAAAATTGCGACCACTAGCAAACCAATTAAGCCATGAGGTAAATAATTAAGAATGAAAACAGGCATCATCCAATCTGGATTATCTGCCGGAATTTGCGCGAGGAAACTGGCGTCACTGAGCGCTAACGTGCCCACAATTAAGCCCGAGAAACAATACAGTAAAGTAATAGGGAAACGGATCACACCATTTGCCAGCACCATATAACGCAAATGTTCTGGATTCTTTGCCGCTAATGCTCGCTGTGCCTGAGTTTGATCACAACCATAATAAGAGGCATACAACACTACACCGCCAAAAATCATCGGTAAAAAACCAAAGCCATCGCCACTTAAACCGTAAGAATCAAATTTAATTGCTTGTAAACGACTTGGATCGACTTGCTCAACAAAGGCATGAATACCACCTAGATAGTACAAACCAAAACCGATGCAAGCTATGGTACCTGCGACAATGATGACCATCTGGATTGCGTCACCGTAGACCACGGCTTTCATCCCACCTTGCAGTGAATATAACACCGTAATCACCCCCGTCAGCACCACAGCTTGCCAAGCGGCTATGCCCATAGTGCCTTGCAAAATAATCGACACGGCATAAATCATAATGCCGGTTGCAAATGCACGGCTAAACTGAAATACAATGCTAATTAGCACGCGGGTAGAACGGCCGAAGCGTAGCTCCAGGAAATCATAAATACTGACTACACCGCTGCGATATAAAGCGGGTAACACAGTGGCGAGAATCACGATCATGGCCAGTGGCACACCCAGTTCATAAGACAACCACTGTAATCCACCGCCTTCCCGTAATCCCACAAAAGCGGGGGCAGAAACAAAACTGATTGCCGACAACTGCGTCGCCATCACAGATAGCGATAGCGGCTTCCAACCTAACGTTTTCCCGCCTAAAAAATACTCACTTTTACTGTTTTGTGAGCGCAACATAAAGCCTAAAACCAACAAGGCTGATAAGTACAACACGATAATTGAAAAGTCTAATATATTCATAATATTACTTATGCCGCCAGCACAGTAAGGCGCTTCACTTGAATGCCTTAATATTAGAAGTCAGTAGGCCATATTCGTCACGTTGTCACGATAAAGCATGGCCACTGGTTGATGACACTTGGATTTGCTGATTAGAAATCGTACTTCAGGCGTAATGTGACTCGTCTTGGTAAAATCGGACGGCCAACAAAGAAGGGATTATCCGAGCTTTGATTGTTACCCAGTCGCGGTGATCCTTCCGTAACACCATCTGAATCAAATAAGTTAAATACTCCCACACTTAATCGAATCTTCTGATCATTCGATAACGCCCAACTATGGCCGACATCTACTCTGAACAGATGAAATGCGTCTAATTGCACAGAGTTTGCATCATTAGCATAATTATCACCGGTGTAACTATGATAAAAAGACGCATCCCAATTATCCGCTTGATAACTCACGGCGGTATTCAACATCAGCTTGGGCTTACGCCGTAATTCGTTACCGATAATAGTTGGATCAGAGTCATATTGAGTAAACTCATGATCGGTATAAGTTAAATTAGCATCAACAGACCAACTATCAGTTAATTTATAACGGCCGGTCAATTCAACACCGGTGGCTTTAGTTGACTGTAATACAGGCAACTCTAACACCCCACCTTGACCATCATTGACAAAATCAACGCTGCGGCGATCTTTCAGATCGGTTCGGAACAAGGCCACGCTACCAATAAAGTCATTATTGAAAAACTTAATACCTAATTCAGCTTGTTCAATCACCTCCCCTTCATATTTAGCTGGCTTGCCTAGGCTGCTAAATTGAATACCACGAATTTCAGGGAAGAAAAAACCACGTGAAGCATTTGCATAAACATTAAGTTGATCCGTTAAACGATATAACGCCGCTGCAGATACCGCAAAATCTGAGGTGGACACTTCACCATAGGTGATTTTTCCATTACCCGTGGTATTCACTCTTAGGTTTGGAGCGAGTAAGGGATTGTCGCTGAGTTGTACTACTTGGCTACCTTCACGATTAATGGTGCCATCAATGGTTTCCCAACGAATACCTAAGTCAAGAATCCATTTGTCACTTTCCATTTGGTCAGCAATATATACCGCACGCCGTGTCGCGTTTATAGTTTGATTAGTATAGGAAATACCTGGGCCGCTGACGCCGTTTTGGGTATAGCTCATCAAGGTACCAGCACTACCACTTTGGCTGCCATCGACATCGGTATAACGGACATCGACTAAACGAGGCACATTGTTAAATTCGCCCAGATAGGTCGTAATCACACTGTCATCATCGGCTTCAGAATGAGAAAAGAAGGAACCTAGGGTTATATTGTGACTAAAATCGCCAATAAACAGACTTTTTACTAAATTTAGCTCAGTAGAAAGATCTTCTGCGGGTCGGTCACGATCTAAAATACGGTTGGCAAACAATAAATAATCAGCGGGTAATACCTGACCGGAGTCGACAAAGGTAAAGCTGGCATTGGCAGGTAAGCCTAAACCCCGATTGGCTAAAAATTGTGACTGTGTTTCAGGGACATTGACAATACCATCGCCATCAAGAAACAAATTAAATTGGTGCTGATACTTTGCATATTTACCACGCATATTAAACGCAAGGTCTGTTGTTAACTCTTTATCAAATGCAAAGGAAACCGAACTCCCTTTGGTCACGGCACCTTCGCTAATAGGCGATTCGTAACGACCATCAGCCGTCATGTAAGACATACTAGACGCATAAGCCGTTTGTAGCGATTCCACTTCTTTACCATCGTTGCCTACAAGCCGTGATAAATTCTGGCCATCCAGTGGGATCGGTAAATAAAATTGTGCCTGATCATCAATATATTGGCCATATATCGTAAAAGAGCCAGAACCATCAGTGAAAGCTTTATGAATATTGCCTCGTAACTGCGTGCCTTTAGTCGGTAAGCCGGTGTCGAGTGGGCCATCATCATAGCGATAAAAACCTGATAGGGCATAAGATAAACCATCATTGTTTAACGGGCCACTGGTCGCGAAATCAAGACGGGTACGCCCTTGATCGGCCATTTCCAGTTGCACACTACTTTGTGCTACATCGCCACCCACTTTAGAAATATAGTTAATAACCCCAGCTACCGAACCCGCACCAAATAAATTTGATACGCCACCTCGAACAAACTCTACCCGCTCAATACCCAAATCATTTCGATAATAGACATCAAAGGCAGATGAATTCAAACCAAAGGTACTAAAGCTTGGCGAGCCATCATACATCAAAGGCGTAAATTGAAATTGACCAGACGATGGTAAACCGCGCACTTGTAAGTTTGTCGCAACTTCGCCACCACCACCTTCTACTTTAATGCCAGGTATATAGCGTAAAACATCTGCTTGGCTACTTGATGTAAGCTTGCCAAGCTCAAATTCGCCAATAGCCGATACCGATTGCGGTGTGTCGGACATAATACGTCCACGGCTAGTACCAGAAATGATAATTCGCTCCACTTCAGGCTGATTTTTTGCTTTTTCAATGGTTGTCCCGTCTTCAACAGCGAAGGCGTTTGGTACCAAACACAAGGAAATAATAGATGCGATTGTTGTTTTCTTCACAGCGGTTTCTCCATCCTGTTATTAAAATTATGGTGTCATTCTCGACATGCGGAATAACTTTGTTGTTGTAACCTGTCATGGGCTGAGTAAAGCACAAAAAAAAACCGTTTACAACCCATTTTGGGTGATATACCATTCAATTATTAGCCGATAAACTTAAAGGAACACCCATAATGACTAATAGTGATTGGACAGCAAGCACATCACCACAACAACAAAACTTGCGAGCATTAGCCGAAAAGACATTAATAAATAATGATTTAGGCGGTTATACCGTACCGACGCATGGCCTATATCCTTTTCAATGGAATTGGGATTCTGCTATTACAGCCTTAGGTTGGATGCAATTTGATGAACAACGAGCTTGGCAAGAATTGGAAATATTGTTTTCCGGGCAATGGCCTGATGGCATGGTGCCACACATTTTATTTCATAAAGATTCTGACAGTTATTTTCCAGGCCCCGTAGTTTGGGGGGCAGACAAACCCATCAAAAGCACGTCTATTTCGCAACCCCCCGTGGTAGGAAGCGTGATGAAAATCATGCTTGAACAAGCCAAAGACCCGCATTTTGCGCGAGAAAAAGCGACGACATTATTCAATAAATTAGTCGATTACCATCTATGGTGGTATCAGCAACGTGATCCGGAAGAAACCGGCTTGGTGGTGACTTATCACCCATGGGAATCAGGCATGGATAATAGCCCGGCTTGGGATGATGCTTTACAGGCAGTGCCATGCGTAACCTGGTCTTATGAGCGGCGCGATACTAAACACGTTGATTCCGCGCAGCGCCCACATAAAAGCGAATATGACCGTTTCTTGTATTTGGTAGACTTTTTCAAACAGCATCAATTTGATAGCAAACGCATCTTTGCACAATGTCCGTACAAGATGAATGATATTGGCATCATCGCGATTTTGCATCGCGCCAGCAAAGATTTACTCATTATGAGTGAAATGCTGCAAATGCAAGACGAGCGCACTGAGTATATTGCCAAGCGAATGGAAGTCACGCAACAAGCCATCAGTGCTTTGTGGTGTGAGAAAGACCACTATTTTTATAGCCGCAATGTGTTGACCAATCAGCTTGTCGCAGTAAAAACCTCGGCTGGCTTACTCAGCTTATATGCGGGTTTCGCCTCTGCAACACAAAAAACCAGCTTAAACAAAACCAGCATTGAATGGCTACAAGCCAGTCAATTCAGCCTGGCCTCAACGCACCCAAGCGCAAGCTGCTACGAACCACAACGCTACTGGCGTGGACCGATTTGGCTGCATATTAACTGGATGATTGCCTTAGGTTTAGAAGAGTCGGGATATCAAGATACCGCCAAATCGATTCAAAACGATAGCCGAGAGCTGATAAAACTCGCTGGTTTTTATGAATACTTTAATCCAGAAACGGGTGCCGGTTGTGGTGGTAAAGATTTCTCTTGGACCGCAGCAATCGCGATGCATTGGTTACTGTAAATAGCGAAAAGTAACTTAAGACTTGTTTTCGTGGCAGCCGCTTTGCTGCTGCCTTGCTTCACACATTGTGTACTCGCCCCTTAGGAGCTTGTTATGAGACCGACTTTTCCTGATTTTAATAGTAAGGCCTTTCTAACCCAGCATATCGCAGATACGCTGGCTTTTTATGAGCCCAACATTGATGCTCCCCATGGTGGTTTCTATCAAAACTTTGCTGATGACGGCAGCGTATTTGACAAAGAAAGCCGACATCTCGTCAGTTCAACCCGCTTTGTGTTCAACTATGCACGCGCCTATTTACTGTTTAAAGACGAAAAATACCTACAAAGAGTAAAGTCAGGTATCGAATTTCTACGTAACGCTCATTTTAATCCTAAAACACGGGGGTATGCTTGGTTACTGAAAGTCGACGAAGCAGGACACATTCAAATCCTTGATGATACTAATCATTGTTATGGCTTTGCCTTTGTTATGTTGGCTTATAGCTGGGCGTTCAGAGCTGGCGTGCTAGCCGCAAAAGAGTACTTAGCCGAAACGTTTGCCTGCATGGAACAACACTTCTGGGATACAAAGGCCAGTTTATATAAAGATCAATTTAATGCGGACTTTAGTGTTTGCGATCCTTACCGTGGTCAAAATGCCAACATGCACAGTTGTGAAGCGCTTATCGCCGCGTTTGAAGCGACCAAGGAAAACCATTATCTCGATCGGGCATTGTTATTAGCTGACACCATGGTCAACCGCCAAGCATCCATGATGAATGGCCTGATTTGGGAGCACTATGATACCAATTGGAACGTCGATCTTAATTACAATAAAGACGACCCAAAACATTTATTCCGCCCGTGGGGGTTTCAACCCGGTCATCAAACGGAATGGGCAAAATTGCTGTTATTTATAGCACGGCATCGCCCAGCCGATTGGTTGCTAGCGAGAGCAGAAATACTCTTTAATCAAAGCATAGACATTGCTTGGGATAAACAACATGGCGGCTGTTTTTATGGTTTTGCGCCTGATCACAGCATTTGCGATGATGACAAATATTTCTGGGTTCAAGCTGAAAGTCTCTGTTGTGCCGCTTATCTGTTTAACGCTTCAGGTAACCCAACATATCAAAACTGGTACCAAGAATTATGGCGTTATAGCTGGCAACATATGATTGACCATAAATATGGGGCTTGGTTTAGGATCTTAACCGCAGACAACCAAAAAGTTGATGATAAAAAAAGCCCGCTTGGCAAAACGGACTACCACACTATGGGGGCTTGTTTCGATATTTTACAACTGGGTAGCATTTAGCCCGTGTGCTTGAAATAAAGGGTGTAAAGCCCTCGACAGCGGCCTTAGTCATCTTAACATCGCCTAAAACACAAAACGTGCTATTTCGTTAAAAAATTAGGACGTTTTGTCACTATCGGTGTATTCAGCACTAACTCTGGCGGCAGTGCAAAAGAAAAAGTACTGCCTTCACCCGGCTCTGAAAAAATCATTAGCTGGCTATTATGACGTGACAGCACATGTTTAACGATGGCTAAACCTAAACCGGTGCCCCCGGTATGACGAGCACGCGCCTGATCTACCCGGTAAAAGCGTTCGGTCAGTCGTTTCACATGATTTGCCGCAATACCTTCGCCATTGTCCGTCACCGTAAACAGGGCTTTTTGATGTTCGCGCTGCCAGCTGATATGGATCTCTCCCTTGGCAGGGGTGTATTTTATCGCATTCGTCACTAAGTTAGAAAAAGCACTCCGCAGCTCTTCTGCTACCCCGGTCACTTTTAGACTGTCATCAATGGTAAAGTGTAATTGATGTTGTTTTTCTCGGTTTAAGGTTTCGGCTTCGTGTTCAATTAAATGCAGCATGGCGGGTACATCCACCTCTAATTCAAACTGCACTCTTGCCGCCGCCTCAATCCGCGATAAGGTTAATAACTGCTGCACTAAACTGTCCATGCGTCGCGTTTGTTCTAGCATGACAGTATGGGCTTTAGGCCAGATCGCCGGTGGCGGTTGGCAATCGGCATCCATCATTTCTAAATAGCCTTGCAGCACCGTCAATGGCGTACGTAACTCATGCGATACATTGGCAACAAAGTCTTTGCGAATTTGCTCTAACTGCTTTAATTGGCTGATATCGCGGACGATCAGCAGAAATTGCGCCTTACCGTAAGGCATCATTTTACATTCAAGCACCAGATTAGATGAGGTAGGCGACAAGACTTCTAACGGCTGTTGAAAGCGTTGTTCTTTCAGGTATTGATGAAACTCAGGCGAGCGAATTAAATTATCAATACGCTGCCCTTCATCACTTGGCCAACGTAAACCAACCAATATTTGCGCCAGCTTGTTACACCAAATGATACTCCAGTCTTCACTTAGCACCACCACCGCCTCAGGCAGGGCTTCAGCGCCATCTCGAAAACGCCTGACTAAAGTCCGTAATTCTTTGCGTTTGCGCCGCTCGCGCCGCTGCTGAAAGTAGATGCCGTCGAAGATTTGTTGCCAGCTACCATCGCCGGCAGGAGGGGTGAGTTTACGATCGCGCCACAACCATTTATCTAATAAAAAGATATGTTTATAGTGCCAAGCCAGTTGAAACACACTCACTATAAACAAAGCCAGTAAAATATCACCAAAGATCCAACCGACAAAAGCTGCCAAACCATACTGCAGCAAGGCTTTGCTCAGCAGTGTCTTTTTAGACAGCAATAAACGCATGGGCGCTTACTTAGCCGAAAAGCGGTAGCCAGATCCGCGCACTGTTTGCACTAACCTGTCATGACCGTTAAAGGCGATAGCTTTACGTAATCGACGAATATGCACATCCACAGTGCGATCCTCAACATACACATTAGTGCCCCAAACATGATCCAGTAATTGTTCGCGGCTGTAAACGCGCTCAGGGTGTGTCATAAAGAAATGCAGTAAACGAAACTCAGTTGGCCCCATATCTAAAGGCTGTTCGGCTGAGGTGACGCGATGCGATACCGGATCCAGCTTTAACCCCTGCACTTCAATCACATCATCTAAACTGGTGGGTGCAACCCGACGGATCACCGCTTTAATGCGCGCCATCAACTCTTTGGGTGAAAATGGCTTAGTGACATAGTCATCCGCACCGACTTCTAAACCTCGAATTTTATCTTCTTCTTCACCGCGTGCCGTTAACATAATGATCGGGATAGTACGGGTGATCTCATGCTGCTTCATTTTCTTGGCAAACTGAATGCCACTGCCACCTGGCAACATCCAATCGAGTAAGACGAGATCGGGATAAGGTTCAACCAACATCTCTACCGCACTGTTGAAATCAACGGCAGTAGCGGCTTGGTAGCCATTTTGCTCTAGTACAAAACACAACATATCTCGGATTGGAGCTTCATCTTCTACAACGAGAATTTTACGCGACGACATTTATTCACCTGTGTAATGGTTATTTACCTAAGTGCCAGTATCCAATCAAAATATGACATTTTTATGAAATATAGCATCCTTTGTGTTGTTGCTCATTAACTCACTGTTTTTCTTCCTCAGCAGCCGGCCCATTTTTGGCGTTTTATGCAGCATACTTTATGACAGTTAAGTGAATTATTTATGTCATACCGCCCTGCAGGCCTCGTCAGCACTCATCGTTCCAATTTCAGTGACATAACCAGCCTAGTCTGTAATAAAAGCGTCATAGCCGCAAGCTAAGTTGGCCGCACATTCATTCTTATTGCTCACTCATCAAAATTGATACGGAGAAATCGTCATGGCTTTACGCAAATTATTAAAACTGAGCGCAATCACATCTGCCCTCATCCTCGCAGGATGTGGTGGCGACTTAGTGGTGAATACCAATGCAGGTGACAACGCGGCAGTTGGCGGTGGCGGCACGACACCCCCAGTGACCAGTAGCTGCCCGGCATTTGCCACGCAAGGGAGCAGTTTAGCCGGTGTCAGTGCCACCGTGTGTGAAATCAGCGGCACCCTCACCAGCGATGTGCGCTTAACCGCAGATATTGTTTGGTCATTAAGTGGCAAAGTTACCGTGGGCAACGATAATAGCAACAGTGCCACCTTAACCATTGAACCTGGCACGCATGTTTTTGGTAAAAGCGGCGCCGATTATTTAGTGGTCGCTCGAGGTTCAAAAATTCAAGCCATCGGTACAGCAGCGGCCCCCATCATTATGACCTCGGTAAACGATATGTTGGGACTGTCTGATGAAGAATCGGCTGCTGAATGGGGTGGTTTAGTCTTACTCGGTAAAGCGCCAACGAATAAATGTGATCAAGCCAACTTGGCCAGCTGTCAGGTTGAAGCAGAAGGGGAAGCCGGCCCCTATGGCGGTAACGACCCAGAAGATAACAGCGGTGCACTGCGCTATGTGCAAGTACGTTATGCCGGTTTTGAAGTGATCCCTGATAATGAACTGAACGGCATTACCTTTGCGGGTGTAGGGCGCGGCACCACCGTCGAATACATTCAAGTTCATAACAATTTAGATGATGGCGTGGAGTTTTTTGGCGGTACTGTCGATGCCAAATATGTGGTGCTAACCGGTAACCGCGATGACTCTTTAGACTGGGCTGATGGTTGGCAAGGTCGTATGCAGCATGTGCTGATCCGTCATAACCCGAATGATACCAAGGCCAACCGGGGTATCGAGGCAGATAATCAATCTGGCAACTTCACAGCCACACCGGTTTCAAAGCCGCAAATTGCTAACCTGACCATCATCGGGAACAACTTCGATGGCGAAGATGATTCTGAAGGTATCTTACTACGCGCCGGAACCGCAGCTGAGTTATACAATGTTATCGTTACCGGCCCAAGTGGTATGGGCGAATGTTTTGAAATTAACTCCGACGAAACCATCACCAACGCGGGTAATGGCGAAATCGTCTTCCGTAATTCTATTCTTGATTGTGCCGAGCCATTTAAAAACTCGGTTGATGCCAGCGGCAACGTCACCTTAAACGCTGAAACCTGGTTTCGTGCTCAGCCTGGCAATATGGTAACGGACGCATTGTTAGGCGGCTATATTCCTGCACCTAACTCACCTGCCCTAGGCAATGGCTACAACGTGGCGAATAACGTTGACCCTTGGTTTGATAACGTCAATTACATTGGTGCTTTTGATGGCATGAATGATTGGACAACCGGTTGGACAATTGGCTTACACCCCGATGATGACTTGGCAGCCTGCCCAGCAGGGACCACTGCGGTCAACAGCTTAACGGGTCGTTTAAATTGCCAATTGTCTGGCGATATTACGGCAAATGTTACGCTTGCAGCCGGTGCGGATTATGTATTAAACGGTCGAGTGCGCGTTGGACAAGATAATCAAAACAACGCCACGCTGACCATTCAACCCGGTGTCACCTTATACGGTAAGTCTGGTGCTGACTTCTTAGTGGTCAGTCGTGGTTCAAAAATCAATGCCAATGGCACCGCGGCAAACCCTATCGTTATGACGTCAGTGCAAGATGTGATTGGCTCACCTACAGCCGCAGGCCAATGGGGTGGCTTAGTCTTACTGGGTAATGCACCTAGCAACAAATGTGATCAATCTAACCTGGCCAATTGCCAAGTCGCTGCAGAAGGTGATGCGGGCAACTACGGCGGTGCTAACTGGGAAGACAACAGCGGCGTGTTGAATTATGTGGTGGTGAAACATGCCGGCTTTGAGGTTATCCCCGATAACGAATTAAACGGCATTACTTTCGCCGGCGTGGGTTCAGGTACCCAATGTAGCAATATCCAAGTGCACCAAAACGTGGATGACGGTGTCGAGTTCTTCGGTGGCGCGGTTAGCTGTAAGAATGTGGTGTTAACCGCGAACGGCGATGACTCAGTAGATTGGGCCGACGGCTGGCGCGGTAATATGCAGTTTGTCATTGTAAAACATGCTGCAGATGGCGCTAAAGCGAACCGTGGTATCGAAGCGGATAACCAATCAGGTAATTTCGGCGCCTTGCCCATATCAAACCCGGTTATTGCCAACCTAACCATTATCGGTAACACCTTTGACGGTGATGATGATTCTGAAGGTGTATTGCTACGCGCTGGCACCAATGCGCAATTAGCTAACTTTGTGATTACTGGCCCGATAGGCATGGGTGAATGTTTAGAAATTGAATCCAATGAGTCGCGCGCGTTAGCCGCTGCCGGTTCCTTAACGCTCACCCATAGTGTTATTGCTTGCCCTACTGAAGCGACCAAAGGCACCGTCGATGCTAACACCACGACAGAGCAATGGTTCTTAAATCAGCCTGGTAATAGCTTCGCGGCTAATCAAGCTGCGGTGTTGGACGGTATTTTCACTATCGACACTACCACACCTAAAGATATGACAGCCGTTAGCAGCTTCTTTGAAGCCGTTGACTTTATTGGTGCCGTTAAGTCCGGTAACGACTGGACCGCTGGTTGGTCTGTTGGCTTAGACGACTAACTCCCTTGCAGCACAACCCAAATGACGCGGTTGTGCTGCTCTTTTTAGGCCATCTCAAGGCCATCGCCAGTAACGTTTAAAAAGCTGATAGGACAATGTTCAGATGAGCAGCAGACAAAAACTAAATTTAAGTCGGGTAGGTCTAGGTGTATTGCTAGCCATCAGCACCACCACTGCCCCGCTATCTTTCCAAGCCATGGCTGAAGATAACAGCTCGGTTGCACCCACTGCAGAAGCCGATTATGAACGGATCTCCGTATCAGGTCGCCTAATGAGCTCCGCCGCAGCCGCCGCAGCTGAACGGCGAGAGCAGCCGTATGTAGCAGAATTACTGGGTATGGAGCAAATTTCGCGCGCAGGCGATAGCAATGCGGCCACCGCGCTGCGTCGTGTTACCGGTTTAACACTGGTTAAAGACAAGTTTATTTATGTTCGCGGTTTAGGGGAACGTTACTCTAGCACGCTGTTAAACGGCGCTATGGTACCCAGCCCAGATCCAACCCGTAATGTGATCCCGCTGGATATGTTTCCGGCCGGCATTATCGAAAGTTTAGTGGTACAAAAGGCCTATTCCCCGGAACTACCTGCCGCTTTTGGTGGCGGTAATGTCAATATTAGAACCGCAGCCATCCCCTTACAAACCACCTTTAACCTGGCAATCGGTACAGGCTATAACAGCTTAAATAGTGCTGATGGTTTTAGCTATCACGGTGGCGCTGATGATTGGCGCGGTAAAGATGACGGCACTCGCGCCATCTCTACCGAACTCGCCGCAGCGCAAAGCCAATTTGGTGTACTAACACCCATCAATATCGCGGAAGCCTTAGGCGGTATCAACGCGGCAAACCTTGCTCAAGCGCAAACGATTGTGCGTGAACTGGGAACCGCCTTTAACCGTGATATCGATATCAGCCGCACCTCAGTTAAACCTGACTTTGATGGCAGTGCCTCCTTTGGTAGTCGGTTTGATCTGGCAAAAAATGTCGTGTTTGGTGTGATGACAGGCTTTAGCTACGATCGTGCGACCCAAAATATTGAAGAACAAGAGCGTTATTACTCAATTTCAGGGGAGGCTTTAACACCGCTTAATCGTTACGATGACATCCGTGGCACAGAGCATCAGATCAAAATGTCAGGCATGCTTAATTTTGGGTTAGAACTCGGCGTCGATCATCGTTTAGAAACCTCAACGATTTATCTGCGCGATACTAAAGATGAAATTAAGATCAAAAACGGTGACAGTATCGAAACCATCAACGAAACCAACCGTTTTAACACCGACACCAGCCTAACATACGAAGAACGCAGCATGTTAAGCAACCAGTTGCGTGGCAAGCACAATCTCCCGTCTCTGTGGGATTTGGCTCTCGATTGGCAATACACCGATGCCAAAGCACGTCGTTATGCCCCAGGCCAAGTTGAATATCGTTATTTAAATGAAACTCAAGCCGACGGCTCTGTTTTTGCGTTCTTACGGCGTAACCAAAATGCCGTAACCTACAGCTTTGGCGATATGCAAGACAACACGGAAAATCTCAGTTGGAACCTTAAGTTACCACTAACCATGGGTAAAGCCGACCTGTCGCTAGCAGCAGGTTACAGCTATTTTGAACGTAACCGCGATGCCCAAACCGATCGTTTTAACTTTGATACCGTGGGTTTTAGCCTACAACAGTTATCGGGCAGCTTTGCTGAGATCTTTTCTGACAACAGTATATTAGATGCGAGCAATGGCTTTAAGATATCAAATGTGACCACTCAAGCTGATGATTACTTAGCCGCGCAAATGATCGATGCCGGTTATGCAGCTTTAGAAGTGAATTATGACTACCTGTTTCGTTTAAACCTTGGTGTGCGCTACGAAGATTTTAAGCAAGTCTCGTTACCGTTAACCGCTGATGGCCAAATTAGCGGCAATGTCACCGACTCGGTGTTAATCGAAGATGGTTTTTACCCTGCGTTATCGTTGACGTGGTTTGTCAATGACCAGTTGCAAGCACGTTTTGGTTACAGCAAAACGGTGGTTCGACCCGACCTGCGTGAGGTAACACCGGTGTTGTATGTGGATCCCCTCACTGACTTTAAAGTTACAGGTTTTGCCGGTTTACGCAGTACTGACATTAACAGTGCCGATGTGCGTTTAGAGTGGTATTACGATACCAGTAACTACAGTGTTGGCGTATTTTATAAAGATCTTGCGAACCCGATTGAGGCCATTGAATTATCTGGCTCTGACGGTAATTTGCTGATGTCATTTCGTAACGCCGAAAGCGGCACCCTATATGGCGTGGAAGCCGAGTTTTTACAGCAGCTCGATATGTTTAACGGTGAGTTTGGCCAATTTGCTGATAACTTTTTCTTAGCAGGTAACCTCACGGTCAGTGAATCAGAAATCAGCATTCAGCGCTTCCCTGGAGCAAATTTAACCCATCTAGAGCGAAGCTTAAGTGGTCACTCGAAGTATGTGGCTAATTTACAACTCGGTTTCGATGCGGATAACAATAAACACAATGCCACGCTAACCTATAATGTTTTCGGTAAGCGTATTGCATTTGCTGGGGTAAATGGCAAAGACGATGCTTTTGAGCAGCCGTTTAACTCGCTGGATTTTACCTACAGCTACACGCCTCTGAGCAACCTGAGTGTCAAACTGGGCCTGAAAAACCTGCTGAATGAAAACGTCGAAATTTTGCAACAAGGTGAGATTTTACAAAAGCGCACCGAAGGGCAAAGCTATTCGTTGAGTTTTTCTTACCAATATTAAGCGATAAAACAAAAGCCCCTATTCTACCAAGGGAGCCCGAACAGGGGCAGACCGACACAGAATAAGGGCTTTTTCATCATCGTCAGCGCAGTGTGATGGCCTGTCACGTCGTGCAAGTAGTCCCCGATGGCAGACTATGTTTATTACCTATTAGGGTTGTGGGGTATTTTCGTCTACTTTTACGCGCTTTTTCGGTGGATTTAACCAGACAACATGACCTAAGTGCGGGCTAGTACGCGTTAATGCTGTCGCATCTTCTAGCTGCTGCTCGTCTATTTCATAAACATACTGTGAGGTTGTGTTAGTGGAGCATCCGGATAGTAACGATAAGGCAAAAGCAGTCATAACGATGGGAAGATATTTTTTCATTGGCTAGACCTCTGTTGTTAACCTGAGTTCACTATAAACAGCACCGCCGAACTTGTCTAACACAGCAATATGACAATTTGATGAAGCCTGAAAATTATAAATAGTTGAAAACTATAGTTATTTGAAAATAGTGATTTTCGGTGTGACACTATTAAGACGCTTTAAGTGCGGTGGGTTATAAATAACAGCATTGATAAAAGAATTTGGTTTAAAAACGGGGAAAGAGGGCAATAAAAAAGCCGGTTTAAAACCGGCTTTTTCAGGATTAAGCTTAAAACTTATGTTTAATACCTACCGCTAAATAATCACGATCAGGTGAATTCACATCAAAATTAAAGCTGCTATACCAAGCATACAGCGTGGTGTTTTTACCGGCTTTATAATCGGCACCCACACTGATAGCATCATCATCTTCTAAGGTTTGATACTGTGCTTTCAGTTCAGTTTTACCCACTGGGTAGGCGGCGCTAACTAACCAGCCATCTTGCTCTACACCCGTGGTAATATTCTCTTGTGAATGGAACATCGCGCCCAGTTTAAAATCAGCCGCTTTCACTTGCGTTTGTAAACGCAGCGTATCATAACCCGCCACTTCTGAGTCCATTGATATGGCCGCATAATAGGCGCTGTCTTTCAGGTTTTCGTCACCGTAATAAACTGATGCAGAGTAGGCATCTTCCGCATCTGCTGCATCTTCCATCACGTAGGTTAATTGCATACCAAAACCATTAAATTTTGGCGTGTAGTACGTCACTGAATTACTGGCTCGTACTTCACCGCGCCAAAGCGCTTTTACGTCAGCTTCGTAATCACTGAATAAGTCAATTTTACCTTGCGCATCTTTTTGCGCCGTATCATGGCGCCCTAAACGCACTTCACCAAAGTTACCTTTTAAACCAACATATTGATTTCGAGAGGTAATGTTCTCGCTACCGCTAACATCCGCCAGATCAACCGCCCACTCCACTTGATAAACTAAAGTCAGGCCACCGTCTAATGCAAAATCACCTTTCAAACCAAATCGTGAGCTGTTGCTTTTCAGTTCAGAGAAACGCCCTTCCCCTTCATCACTGGATTGTGCTGAAACATTCAGTTGACCATAAACGGTAAGTGGCTCAGCGTAAGCGACAGTGCTAACGGCGGAACCTAAAACTAATGCTACTGCAATTGATGATTTTTTCATGTTATCTACCCGAGTTAATTAGGTTTCATGTAGCTAATGCTCACAACCATAGTATTGATGACGAGGTGCATAATAAGAATTTTTTATGACAAACAAATGACAGTATAACATTTATATCGCGTTTATTTAGATTAGCCTGGACTGACCATAACAATGTGTATTGATAGACGAACATGGCGGTGGGGATAACACAGGCGCAGTCCAGCAATGGGTTCAGCAAACAAGAAAGGCGCTTTCGCGCCTTTATTTTTTTGCCAAAAATCTAAGCTTAACCGTAACGGCCTGTAATATAGTCTTCGGTTTTTTTCTGTTTCGGGTTGGTAAACACATCGTTGGTGCCACCAATTTCAATTAAGTTACCTAAATGGAAAAACGCCGTGCGATCAGACACCCGGGCAGCTTGCTGCATATTGTGCGTCACAATCACAATGGTAAAGTTTTGCTTTAATTCATCGATTAACTCTTCAATAATCGATGTGGCTATTGGATCAAGCGCCGAACAGGGCTCATCCATTAAAATCACTTCTGGGCTAACCGCGATGGTACGCGCAATACACAAACGCTGCTGCTGACCACCCGATAAACCGGTACCCGGTTGATGCAAGCGATCTTTTACTTCTTCCCATAAACCGGCACGACGCAAACTAGATTCCACAATATCATCTAAATCAGATTTTTTACTGGCTAAACCATGCAACTTAGGGCCATAGGCAATATTGTCATAAATCGATTTCGGAAAAGGATTCGGTTTTTGAAACACCATGCCCACCTGAGCACGCAGTTGCACCACATCTAACGCCGGATCGTAAATGTTGTAGCCATCTAAAGCGATTTCACCCGACACTCTACAAATATCGATGGTGTCGTTCATCCTATTTAAACAACGTAAAAACGTTGATTTACCACAACCTGACGGGCCGATAAAAGCAATCACTTCGTTTTCAACGATATCCATATCAATGCCATGGATTGCCTGATTATCGCCATAAAACACTTTGACATCTCGCGCGGTCATTTTGATTTTTTCGGCGTTATTTAACATGGTTACTTCACTCATAGTTTAATCCTGTTCGCTCAATTTATAGGCCGTGCATCATGGTTTACCAGCGCACTTCATAGCGCTTGCGTAACCAAATAGCCAAACTGTTCAGAGATAACATCATCACCAATAACACAATGATGGCGGCCGAGGTTCTCGCCTCAAAGAAATTCCGTAATTCGTTGCCTTGCCACAGGTAAATTTGCACCGGTAAGGCCGTTGCTTGATCCATGGCACTTCCTGGCACCGATGCCACAAAGGATTTCATGCCAATCAACAATAAGGGGGCCGTTTCACCTAAGGCTTGTGCTACACCGATAATCGAACCGGTCAAAATACCTGGAATGGCTAGCGGCAACACATGATGAAACACCGCCTGCGTTTTAGACGCGCCTAAACCTAAGGCCGCTTGGCGGATCGACGGAGGGATGGCTTTTAAGGTCGAACGCGTGGCAATAATCACTGTGGGTAATGTCATCAGTGTTAGCACTAAGCCCCCAACCACCGGTGCGGACATCGGCAAATTAAACCAACCGATAAAAATAGAGGCCCCTAATAAACCAAACACAATAGAGGGCACAGCGGCCAAATTGTTAATATTCACTTCGACCAAATCGGTCAGGCGATTTTTCGGCGCAAATTCTTCTAAGTAAATCGCCGCGGCAACCCCCATCGGAATGGCTAATACGATAACCACCAGCATCATATACAATGACCCCATAAAGGCGCCGGCTAAACCCGCCGAAGCCAGAGAACTGCGCGAATCGGGGTTCATAAACAAGGCAAAACTAAAGCGGTTACTGATCACGCCTTTCTGTTTTAAAGCATCAACCCATTCGCGTACCTTGGCACTGAGTTGTTGTTGCTCGTCAGGTAAACTGCGATCAATATTGCCTTTTAACCAAACATCGATATTGGCATCTGTGAGCAAGTGTAAGGTTTTGGTTTGACCAATAATCGAAGGGTCAGCAATCACCAAATCACGCAACGCGAACCGCTCACCAGAGGTCACGATACGTTGTAATTCACGCCGATGTTGCTGAGCATCAGGGATCACTTGCTGTAATGCCGGGAAAATAAGCCGATTAAAGTTTACTAAACCCACTTCTGAACGCCACGCCAAATCACGCTGCCGAAACTCGTTTTCCGTTTCTCCTGCTTGCGGTTGCGGCTGTTCGCTGATCTTGACTATGGCAGGATCAAAGTAAATATCCAAGGTAATACTGTGCTGCCAAAACGCCGGTAGCCCTTTGGCAAAAATATTCACAAACAGTAAGATCACCAATAAGATACTGGCCGATACCGCCAATAAACCTGCGGTTCTAAATAGCTTTTCTTGGCGATGGCGTTTTTTTAACGAGCGCACCACTTGTTGCTGTACTTTGCTGTAAGCCTTGTTCGCGCTGGTTACGGTGTTAAGTTCAGTCGTCATTTGGGATCACTCGTATTGTTCACGGTATTTACGCACAATCACCAATGCTACGATATTCAGCAGCAAGGTAATGGCAAACAGGGTTAAACCTAATGCGAAAGCCACCAAAGATTGCGGGCTAGCAAAGTCGTTATCACCCGTTAATTGATTAACAATGGTTACGGTAACGGTCGAGACGGCTTCAAACGGGTTAGCGGTTAAGCTTGGGCTGTTACCTGCGGCAAGCACCACAATCATCGTTTCGCCAATCGCCCGGCTCACCGCCAGTAACACGGCCCCGACAATGCCGGGTAACGCCGCCGGTAACACGACTTGCCGAATGGTTTCAGACTTTGTTGCCCCCAAGCCTAAAGAGCCATCACGTAAGGATTTTGGTACCTGAGTTAAAATGTCGTCGGATAACGATGAAATAAACGGGATAATCATAATGCCCATCACCACCCCGGCCGTCAGTGCTGAAGTCGCACGAATCGTCATACCGATGCTTTGCCCGAACTCAGCGAAAAAAGGGCCAACCGTCACCAGTGCAAAGAAGCCATAGACAATCGTAGGAATACCGGCCAACACTTCGATAATCGGTTTAACGGTATTGCGTACCCGCTGTGGTGCGTATTCGGCTAGATATATCGCCACCATCAAACCTAGTGGAATGGCCACCAACATGGCAATCAAAGCCACCAATAAGGTGCCCGCTAACAAAGGGAGTAAACCAAAGCTCCCTTGGCTTCCGGTTAACGACCCTTCGGCTAAACCAACGGTAGAAAAACGCGGATTCCAGGTAGTGCCAAAGAAAAAGTCTGCCGGGCTAATAAACGAAAAGAATTTTAAGGTTTCGCCCACCATCGATAACACAATACCCACTGTGGTTAAAATGGCGACGGTTGAGCAAAGCAATAACACGGCCATCAAGGCTTTTTCAACTTGATGACGCGCACGTAATGACGGTTGGATCTTTTTAAAGCTGAGCAATAAGCCTAGCGATGCCAAAATAAACATTAACGCAGTTAACATTAAGGCGCTTTTCTGCTGCAATGCCGACAGATAACTCGCTGCAGCCACTTCCCAATCAGCCGCTTCGGTAACTACCCCAAAATTACTGGCTAAATTACTAATACGGCGCATTAACACCGCAGCTTGTTCGCTATCGGTTAACAGTTCTGCAGGCACCGTCGCTAATGTCAGCGTTTGCAGCACACCGGGCGCCAGCCAATTCCACAATAATAACAACAGAAATGGCGGTAACACCGCCCATAAGCCGACCATCATGCCGTAATGATGTGGCCGAGAATGCATACTGGCACTGTTCTGACCGCCCGCCATGCGCCGGCTGCGAGTCATGCCAAATTGATAGGCAATCGCCATGAAGATCAGCAGTACAAAAATTAAAGACAGATTATTCATCAAAGCTCCGCTTTCGCACAGAGGACAATTTAGTGGGGGCAGGATAACGCGCTAAAGTTGCAGTTTTATGACAGTCACAGCAAACAACCCTGTTGTTTAGCACAAACTAAAAAAAACCACCTTTACAAGTCTGCTGATCAGTTAGCGGTGAGGCTTAACTGACCTGCATTAACCTTGCAGGTGGTTTTTTTAGAATACTGAAATTACAGTGACTTTTTACTACGAATGGCTGCTAAGATTTCAGCACGCTCGTCATCCGCTAAGGGGATCAGACCGGCAAATTCTAGCGGGCTGGCTTCACCCGAGGCCGCATCCGATACAAAGTATTCAGCAAATTGCTGTAAACCAGGGATCACGCCGATATGTTCGCCTTTCACATAGAAAAACAATGGCCGTGACACTGGATAGGCGCCTGAAATAATGTTCTCAACGGTAGGAACCACACCATCAACAGTGGCCACTTTAATGCGGTCACGATTCGACTCATAGAAACTTAAACCAAATACGCCCACGGCGTCTTTTTGTGCTTGTAAACGCGCTAAGGTTTCAGTGTAGTCACCCGCAATTTCAACTACGGCGCCGTCAGTACGCATGGCTAAACAAAATTCACCCTGCTGATCCTTTGACATGGTTTTGATTTCAGGCAAAGACTTACACCCTTCTAAAACCACTTTTTCTTCGTACACTTCGCGCGTACCATGGTTAGAACCGGGGATGGCTAACAAGATGCTTTGATCAGGCAATGACTTATCAATTTGCGACCAACGCGTGTAAGGATTCGCCACCATTTTGCCGTTTTGTGGCACTTGCGCGGCTTGCGCGAGAAACACATGCTCAGGTTTTAAAGCAAAGGTTCCGGCATCCACTCGTGAGGCAAATACAATACCGTCGTAGCCTATTTTCACTTCAATAATGTGTTTAACGCCATTGGCTTTACACGCCTCCACTTCCGCTGGGCGAATTTGCCGCGATGAGTTAGCCACATCAATAGTATTGGTACCCACGCCTTGGCAGAACTGGCGTAAACCACCTGAAGAACCGCCTGAACCCACAACAGGTGTCTTGAACTGAGCAAAGTTATTGCCAAATTCTTCTGCCGCAATAGATGAGAATGGCAGCACGGTAGACGAGCCAGCAATTTGAATGGTGTCACGGGCACTTTGCGCAGTTGCCGCAAAACTGATACTTAAAGCAGTGATTAGAGCCAGCTTAGAAAATGTTTTGATTTGCATAAATTCATTCCTCGATTGCAGAAGGTTATCTCAACCCCTGTAGTCTGCCTGTGTAATATTGCATTAATGTGACAAGCAAGAATTTGTTTATTTTACTAGGTGGTCATTGCACCTGCGCAAAGGTTATTGAATGCGAAATTGCCGCCAACCGGCACTCAGTTGCTCCGCAACGGCCGAAAGTTGCTCACTCGCCTCAGCTGATTGTGCGGCACCATCATGCAATTGCTGACTTGCCGCATGCAGCAAACTAATTCCGCTGACAAAGCGCGTAGTCACCGCCTGTTGACCCGAACTCGATAAAGCAATTTGTTGGTTAAACTGGGCTAGCCTGCTGACTTCTGCCGCAATATCCCGAAACACAGCTTCAGTGTTACGTGCTTGCAAAACACTACACTCTGCCTGCTCTGCGGCTTGATCAATGGCGGCAACCGCGTGATCGGCTTGTTGTTGCAACGTATTAATCATCTCGCGGATTGATTCAGTCGCCGCCTTAGTATTGCCTGACAACGTTCGCACTTCATCAGCCACCACCGAAAACCCTCGCCCTGCTTCACCGGCACGTGCCGCTTCAATCGCTGCATTTAACGCCAGTAAATTTGTTTGCTCTGAAATACTGCCAATCACTTCCAAGACACTGGAAATTTTGCCCGCATCGCCTTGTAAACTGCGCATCAAATCGCGCGATTGCAACATAGTTTTCTCAAGAAGCTCAGAGCTTTGCATACTTAGTAACGCATCAGCACTGCCTTGTTGGCAAAGGTGTTGTGCACGGGTCGCACTGTCGGTTGCCGCTGCAGTTTGACTGACCACTTGATTTAGTGCGGCACTCATCTCTGCCACCGCCAAGGCCAGCTGATCGGCTTGATGAGCCTGCTGCCCTGCCCCCGTATTGACTTGCTCACTAATGGTTTGTGCTTGGCCGGCTTGTTGACTGAGCGCCGAAGAACTCGCTCCCAATTGTTGTAGTAGAACCGCAAAACGACCAAGCATTTGATTTAACGCTCTGGCCGCCTCTGCAATTTCATCATGGCCTGCCTCATCAGCTCTTAAGGTGAGATCAGCCTGCTGTGATAATTGCAATAACATGTCACGCAACCGTTGCAGCGGTTGATTAACCGCAACACGGGTGCGCCAAATTAACGCTAACACCAATAGCAATAAAGCTGCACCGCCATATAAATAACCCTGTAGCATGGCTAAGGTTAATTGCTCAGCCTGATCGCGTACTTCGGCAGCGGTGGCAATTTGCTGCTCCACAAACTGCTCTGCTTGCAACGTAAACGGCGCAATGTGCTGTGACACTTCGTAAGTAATGGTCGATTCATTAAGAATTTTAACTAGCAAGGCATCTGAACCAGCAAACGCTATCCATTGCTGATAATGCTGGATCGCCTTTGCAAAAGCGGTGTCTAATTGTTCAAGTAACACCGCATCCTCTGCGGTTTTGGCTATACGTTGATCGATAAACTGCTGCCAATGCTGTTCGGCCTCTAGCAGTAATTGTTCAACCTGCTGCTGAGTCTGCTCAGCGCTAATCCAGCCCGTTCGATACTGTTGTAATAAACTTAAACCTTGTTGCTGCAAAAGTTTTTGCGGTGTCATCACATGCGTTAAAATCACCAAATGCTGGGCATATAATTGATGAAATAAACGGTCTTTGGCTGTAGCTGCCCAAAAGCTGGCTAATAACACCACCACTAATAATATGCAGGGGATCAGCCCAAGTAGCACAACACGTTTAGCAATGGTAAGTTTAAGTCGCATGACACACCTGTCTTCATCCTAAAAAAGGATACCTTAACAAGCGGATATGGCTGTTTTATGACAGGATAATAAAGGGGTAAAGCAGCAAACGAAATGAATGAAAGACTCACGAAAAAGAGTATAACAACGGCTCAACCAGCCGCAAAATAACCCAAGTTTAAACACTCTGGTTTAAACTTAGGTTGAGGTGAAAGCAACGTTAAGCTTTTTTAACCCAAGCAGAGCACCAGCCTTCAGAGGCCACTAATTTACCTGGGAAAATAGCACATGGCCGCCATTCTTCACCATCAGCACCTTGCACTAAGCTACAGTTTGCACATTTCTGATCGGCTTTCTCAGACTTGTGCGTGTATTTCATTGCGGCCGCTAACGGATCATCTAACTTTACCGGCTCGGCAGCAAAAGCTCTTAAGCTAACGCCACCCACGGTCATACCAATCACTGCACCGGCAGAGATCTTGAAAAAATTGCGACGATTAATATTATTCATGATGTTTCTCCTGCATTGTTGCTTATTATAATACTGATGAATGCGCGTTGTGGATTTGATAAGCATCAAGTTTCCACTGAGTTGTGCCACGCCTTCTCTGGTTTAACTATTGCCATGCTAAACCCAGTGTAGATGATTTCGTATTTATTACCGCATAAATTTTTGCTTTGCAGCCCACACCGCCATCAAACCTCGTTTTTACCGCTTTGGTCGCTTTTTCAATAGCGATCAAAAAGGCATGCTAGCCAGCCCCACCCTGTCTGCGTTATTGTTGTTGTAAGCTGTAATAGGAAGCAAAAGACTTCAGGAAAACCACACCATGCAAAACTCTGCTGTTCTGTTTAACAATGATGCTGTGTTATTTGGCGTCATTACGGTCATTCTGGGGGTGGTATTTTATACCAGCCACAGCAGTCACCGTTATTGCCAAGCGTTTTATCGTTTTGTTCCCGCCTTGTTACTTTGCTATTTTTTACCGTCACTGTTAAATACTTTTGGGTTAATCGATGCAGAAGGCTCGTCGATTTATCATGTCGCTTCACGTTACTTACTTCCCGCTAGCTTGGTGCTGTTTACATTAAGCGTCGACTTTAAAGCGATTTTAGGGTTGGGGCCTAAGGCATTAATCATGTTCTTTACCGGTACCTTGGGCATTATGATCGGTGGGCCCATCGCGTTATTAATTGTAGGTAGCCTTGCGCCTGATGCCCTGGGTGGCGATATTTGGCGTGGCATGACCACCATTGCCGGTAGCTGGATTGGTGGTGGCGCCAATCAAACCGCGATGAAAGAAGTGTTTGAAGTGGATAACACGATTTTTTCGGTGATGATCACCGTTGACGTGATCATGGCGAATATTTGGATGGCGGTGTTATTAATTTGGGCCAATCGCGCTGAGAGTTTTGATAAGAAAACCGGAGCAGACACCAGCGCCATTCGCGAGTTAAAACAACGTATCGAACACTATCAAGCCCAGCATGCACGGATACCGCAACTGCATGATTTGATGTTGATTATTGCGGTAGGTTTTGGTGCCACAGCCATAGCGCATTTTGCTGCCGATGGTATTGCGCCTTGGATAGCCAAAGAAGCGCCACAATTAGCCATGTACAGCCTGACCAGTACCTTTTTCTGGTTGGTGGTGGTAGCCACGACGCTGGGGTTATTATTATCGAACACCAAACTCAGAAAACTGGAAGCCGTAGGCGCATCTAAAATGGCTTCAGTGTTTTTATATATACTGGTGGCCAGTATTGGTATGCAAATGGATATCCGCGCTATTTTAGATTACCCCATTATGTTTGTGGTTGGCGTAGTGTGGATGGCCATTCATGCCGGTTTACTGGTCATTGTGGCAAAGTGGATTAAAGCGCCATTGTTTTATCTGGCTGTGGGCAGCCAAGCGAATGTCGGGGGTGCGGCCTCGGCCCCCATTGTCGCAGCGGCCTTTCACCCGTCACTCGCGCCGGTCGGGGTATTATTAGCAGTACTGGGTTATGGTGTCGGCACTTATGGTGCTTATCTGTGTGGGCTTATGCTGCAGTTTGCTGCGCCTTAAGGTCGCTTTCTACACATAAAAAAGCCAGCTTTCGCTTAATGCCGGTCAGTTAAGCTGACCGGCATTTTTCTTTCGGACAGGGTATTTCTGCTTACTCGACTTTAGGCAGCGAGGATAACATCGCTCTCGGCGTCCAGGTAGTAAGAAGTAGGACGCCAT
>NZ_JAJHOG010000033.1:0-1264 GCF_020819615.1 Rheinheimera sp. UJ51 | reverse complement strand
TTTTTCATGCTGGCACCCTTGCTAACCGCTTAGCGGGGTTCACGGGTGTTAGCACGACTTCTCTGGAGATGGCCCAGATATAGGCAATCATCTCTCTGGCAATGGCGGTAACGACTAAGTTGTAGTGTTTGCCACGCTTCATTAAACGTTGATACCGTCGGCATAATCTAAGCTGTGCTTGCCAAGCGATATCGACGATTTCCTTGCTGAGACTTTCCTGTCGTTTTTGCAGCTCCGTTGATACGTTGGCGGCATAGCGATAAGTATGCGCACCTTCGACCAATAAGCGCCTGGCACGGGTATTGCCCGTTCGGGTAATGCCACCTTGCTTGCGTTTACCGCCACTGGAATGCTCAGAGGGGACCAAGCCGAGATAGCTCATGAGTTTTCTCGGGTGGTCGAAGCGGGATAAATCACCCAGCTCGGCAATCACGCCGACAGCCACTAATAAGCGCACCCCCCGCATGGCTTGAATGGCTTTCACAACAGGGTAGTAACGCCAGTTTTTCACATGGTAACTGAGTTCGTTATCCAGTCGCTCAAGGCGTCGGATACGCTCGGTAATGGTTTGTATCGCTTCCTGCAAAACAATCTGTTGCGAAGGATGCGGCAATATCAATTCGGTGAGCCAGCGTAGGTGTTTGGCTGACCAATTATCTTGTATGTCACAGCGGATATTGTTGCGCAGCAGCATGGCTTTAAGCTGATACTTTGCGTCTTTTAAATCCTTCATGGCGGTTTCACGCGCGCGTGATAAATCGCGCATCGCTTCGTCCTCAGGCTCTGGGACATAGATAGGGGCCATATCGCCAGAGCGCAGCAGTAATGCTAATTTCACGGCATCACGTTTGTCAGTTTTAACGCGCTCACCGGCTTTTTTAGGAATTAAAGAGGGGGCCACGACATAGCAACAGTGGCCTAAACTTGTTAAAAAGCGATAAATCCAATAGCCACACGGGCCTGCTTCATAAACAAAATGCAGCGTACTGCCGGGGTGCTTAGATTCGAACTGGCGCACTAGCTTTTGCAGTGCTTGTTTGGTGCCGTTAATGCGCCCGAGACTAACAGGCTTGGCTTCGCGATTGTCTTCGATATAGGCCACTTCAAAGAACTCTTTGTGAGTATCTAAGCCGATAAAAGTTATGCTATTGTTAACCATGCTGACCTCCGATATTGTATATTCAACAAATACAGTATGGCTCTGGTTGCGAAACTAACCCACGAATTCGGAGGTCAGCACCTCGTGGGGAGTCATTATGTCTAT
>NZ_JAJHOG010000032.1:0-1375 GCF_020819615.1 Rheinheimera sp. UJ51 | reverse complement strand
GGAGGGCGTTTACCACTTTGTGATTCATGACTGGGGTGAAGTCGTAACAAGGTAACCGTAGGGGAACCTGCGGTTGGATCACCTCCTTACCTAAAGAACGGATTTATAAGTGTTCACACAGATAATTGATTGCATGAGATAGAGCAAACGGTTTTAACGTTACCTGTACGTTTAACGCAGGATGACGCAGCTGAGACAAGGCGCGCGATGAACGAGTGAGGAGCGTACTGGTAGTACGTGACGAAATGAGTGAAGAGTGCAACGCAGTATCAGCACAGTCAGACAAGTTAAAATTGGTCTGTAGCTCAGGTGGTTAGAGCGCACCCCTGATAAGGGTGAGGTCGGTAGTTCGAGTCTACTCAGACCAACCAATTCGCCGCCAGGCGTTGTTGCAGCAAACCTCACATACTTTTAGTATGCTTCGGTTCACTGCGCCTAGCCTGACAACGAATGTTGAGCAAAGACCATAGAAAGACTTATTGCGATGATTTTTGCTTTAGGCAAGTGATGCGACGAGCGAGTGAGGGAGTGTACATCAGGTACATGACCGAATGAGTGAGGAAACAACACGCAGCATAAAGGAAAAAGCAGAAGCAAGAAGAGGGGTTATAGCTCAGCTGGGAGAGCGCCTGCCTTGCACGCAGGAGGTCAGCGGTTCGATCCCGCTTAACTCCACCAACACCTTTTATGCGTTGTTGCAGCGAACCTCACATACCTAAGTATGCTTCGGTTCACCGCGCCTAGCCTAAAAGCCGCTGGTAACACGGTTAATACTTGCTCTAGGAATTCAAATATAAGTGCTTATGTTATAAGTGTTTATATTTGAGTTTAATCTCAAACTGCTCTTTAACAATTTGGCAAGCTGATGTAAAAAGTAAAAACTAAGGTTACATTTAATTGTATACCTTATTCACACTGTACACTTCAAGACATTTTGGGGTTGTATGGTTAAGTGACTAAGCGTACACGGTGGATGCCTTGGCAGTCAGAGGCGATGAAGGACGTACTAACCTGCGAAAAGCTACGGGGAGCCGGTAAGAGGCGTTATATCCGTAGATATCCGAATGGGGAAACCCAGTGAGTTTACTCACTATCGCTACATGAATACATAGTGTAGCGAGGCAAACCGGGAGAACTGAAACATCTAAGTACCCCGAGGAAAAGAAATCAACCGAGATTCCGTTAGTAGCGGCGAGCGAACGCGGAGTAGCCCTTAAGCTATATTGGTGTTAGTGGAATGGTCTGGAAAGGCCAGCGATACAGGGTGATAGCCCCGTACACGACAATGCTTTTATAGTGAAAACGAGTAGGACGGGACACGTGGTATCCTGTTTGAACATGGGGGGACCATCCTCCAAGGCTAAATACTCCTGAC
>NZ_JAJHOG010000031.1:0-1376 GCF_020819615.1 Rheinheimera sp. UJ51 | reverse complement strand
ATCGGTGGGCGTTGTGGATCACTCTGTCTAATAGCGCATCAGCAACCGTCGGGTTATCCATTAGGCCGTACCATTCTGAGACCGGTAATTGACTGACGATAATTGTGCTGCGTTGCTCGTAGCGATCTTCAATTACGTCCAATAAATCGCTGACTTGCTTACCTTTAAATCCCTCAAGGCCCCAATCATCCAAGATCAACATATCTACTTTTTGTAGCTGTACCAGTTGCTTAAGGTAGCTACCATCGGCATGCCCCATTTTCAAGCTCTCCAACAACCGGCCTAACCGGTAATACAGCACGCGTTTATTCTGGCGGCAAGCTTGCTCACCTAAGGCGCAGGCAAGATAGGTTTTGCCGCTGCCGGTGGGGCCGGTTATCAAGATGTTTTGGTGGTACGTCAGGTGATGTCCTTGCATAAGTGGCGTAATTTGCTCAGCCCTTAAGCCCCGCTTTGCCGGATAGCGTAAGCCTTCTGGTGTCGCTTTAAGGCGCAGATTAGCCAGTTTGCGCAAGCGTTGTAAGCGGGTGTTATCCCGCGCCAGATGTTCTTGCTCGACCAGTAATCCCAGTCGTTCATCGAAGCTAAGTTCGGCATAAGTATGGGGTGCAAGGCGTTGTTGCTCCAGCGCACTTGCCATGGCTGCCAGCTTAAGCTGGCGCAGTTGGATAAGTAGTGTATCCATTAGTGTTGTCCTTATTGGTAGTATTTTGAGCCACGGATGTTGATGTGTGTGCCAGGGATAATGGTGTTGGTTTCATCCGGTTGCCTGCGCATATCTTCACCGGTTTTCAGCAGCTTTTTGATGACCGGTATATAAGGTAGCTGGCGGCTTATGGCCAGTGCGCAGGCATTTTCCAGTCGGTCGCTGCCGTAGCGTTTTTGCTCGCTCAGTAGCGCCAGGCAGGCGCGCTGTGCCTGAACCAGATGGTCTTTACTGCGTTCAACCGCTAAGACCACCGCCAGGGTGCTGGAGCCAATATGCTTGGCCCAGCTGCGAATACGCTCCGGGTTCCACTCCTGATAGGCTGCATGGTTTTCTGGCATATGTGCCACATCCGTACTGTGCCGGTAAGCGTTATGGCTGCGGGGATGCTGTGCGACACATTTAGCCTGATGGTAAACCTTCACCAGCGTTTGCGTGGCACTGATTTCAACCCGCTCACCGACTAAACGATGTGGCACCGAGTACCAGTGATAGTCGTATTGTACGTGGTAATCTTTAGCCACTTTTGCAATGCGGTAATCTGTGTACTCATAGGCATAGGGCGGCAATGGCTGTAATGCAGGCGCATCCAGCAAGGTAAACAACTGCTCACGGCTGGCACCGTTGTAATGCTTCATGGGCCGCTGGTTAAGCTCAGTATTCAGTGCCC
>NZ_JAJHOG010000030.1:1492-2673 GCF_020819615.1 Rheinheimera sp. UJ51 | reverse complement strand
TAAAACATCTTGGGCGTTGTATGGTTAAGCCTCTCGGGCAATTAGTATGAGTTAGCTTAACGTGTCACCACGCTTCCACACCTCACCTATCAACGTTGTGGTCTTCAACGACCCTTTAGTAGACTCGAAGTCTAAGGGATGACTCATCTTGTGGCCGGCTTCCCGCTTAGATGCTTTCAGCGGTTATCCGTTCCGAACGTAGCTACCGGGCAATGCCATTGGCATGACAACCCGAACACCAGCGGTTCGTTCACTCCGGTCCTCTCGTACTAGGAGCAACTCCACTCAATCATCCAACGCCCACGGCAGATAGGGACCGAACTGTCTCACGACGTTCTAAACCCAGCTCGCGTACCACTTTAAATGGCGAACAGCCATACCCTTGGGACCGACTTCAGCCCCAGGATGTGATGAGCCGACATCGAGGTGCCAAACACCGCCGTCGATATGAACTCTTGGGCGGTATCAGCCTGTTATCCCCGGAGTACCTTTTATCCGTTGAGCGATGGCCCTTCCATACAGAACCACCGGATCACTATGACCTACTTTCGTACCTGCTCGACGTGTCTGTCTCGCAGTTAAGCTGGCTTCTACCATTACACTAACCGTACGATGTCCGACCGTACTTAGCCAACCTTCGTGCTCCTCCGTTACTCTTTAGGAGGAGACCGCCCCAGTCAAACTACCCACCAGACACTGTCCGCAATCCCGATCCAGGGACCTACGTTAGAACATCAAACATACAAGGGTGGTATTTCAAGGACGGCTCCATCTGAACTAGCGTTCAAACTTCAAAGCCTCCCACCTATCCTACACATGTAGGGTCAATGTTCAGTGCCAAGCTATAGTAAAGGTTCACGGGGTCTTTCCGTCTAGCCGCGGGTATACGGCATCTTCACCGCAATTTCAATTTCACTGAGTCTCGGCTGGAGACAGCCTGGCCATCATTACACCATTCGTGCAGGTCGGAACTTACCCGACAAGGAATTTCGCTACCTTAGGACCGTTATAGTTACGGCCGCCGTTTACCGGGGCTTCGATCAAGAGCTTCGCTTGCGCTAACCCCATCAATTAACCTTCCGGCACCGGGCAGGTGTCACACCCTATACGTCCACTTACGTGTTTGCAGAGTGCTGTGTTTTTAATAAACAGTTGCAGCCAGCTGGTCACTGCGACTCTCC
>NZ_JAJHOG010000030.1:0-1392 GCF_020819615.1 Rheinheimera sp. UJ51 | reverse complement strand
CAAAGAGCGTACCTTCTCCCGAAGTTACGGTACTATTTTGCCTAGTTCCTTCAGCCGAGTTCTCTCAAGCGCCTTGGTATGCTCTACCTGACCACCTGTGTCGGTTTAGGGTACGGTCACCAATACCTGAAGCTTAGAGGCTTTTCCTGGAAGCATAGCGTCAGCAACTTCGTTACCTTAGTAACTCGTCTCGTGTCTCAGTCTTAAGAAACCGGATTTTCCTAGTCTCTCAACCTACTCACTTTCACGCGGACTACCAACGCCGCGCTTGCCTAGCTTTCTCCGTCCCCCCATCGCAGTATTGGCCGGTACAGGAATATTAACCTGTTTCCCATCGACTACGCCTTTCAGCCTCGCCTTAGGAGCCGACTCACCCTACCCTGATTAGCATGGGATAGGAACCCTTGGTCTTTCGGCGGGGAAGTTTTTCACTCCCCTTATCGTTACTCATGTCAGCATTCGCACTTCTGATACCTCCAGCATCCTTCTCAAGACACCTTCGCAGGCTTACAGAACGCTCCTCTACCACTTGCACATAATGCAAGTCCGCAGCTTCGGTGAATGATTTTAGCCCCGTTACATCTTCCGCGCAGGCCGACTCGACTAGTGAGCTATTACGCTTTCTTTAAAGGGTGGCTGCTTCTAAGCCAACCTCCTAGCTGTCTATGCCTTCCCACATCGTTTTCCACTTAATCATTACTTTGGGACCTTAGCTGGCGGTCTGGGTTGTTTCCCTTTTCACGACGGACGTTAGCACCCGCCGTGTGTCTCCCGAGTAGTACTCATTGGTATTCGGAGTTTGCATGGGGTTGGTAAGTCGGGATGACCCCCTAGCCCAAACAGTGCTCTACCCCCAATGGTATTCGCTCGAGGCGCTACCTAAATAGCTTTCGAGGAGAACCAGATATCTCCGAGCTTGATTAGCCTTTCACTCCGATCCACAAGTCATCCCCTAATTTTTCAACATTAGTGGGTTCGGTCCTCCAGTTAGTGTTACCCAACCTTCAACCTGCTCATGGATAGATCGCCCGGTTTCGGGTCTACACCCTGCAACTATTCGCCCAGTTAAGACTCGGTTTCCCTACGGCTCCCCTATTCGGTTAACCTCGCTACAGAATGTAAGTCGCTGACCCATTATACAAAAGGTACGCAGTCACCCAACAAAGTGGGCTCCCACTGCTTGTACGTACACGGTTTCAGGTTCTATTTCACTCCCCTTACAGGGGTTCTTTTCGCCTTTCCCTCACGGTACTGGTTCACTATCGGTCAGTCAGGAGTATTTAGCCTTGGAGGATGGTCCCCCCATGTTCAAACAGGATACCACGTGTCCCGTCCTACTCGTTTTCACTATAAAAGCATTGTCGTGTACGGGGCTATCACCCTGTATCGCTG